>JACRDS010000165.1 GCA_016212825.1 Elusimicrobiota bacterium
CGGCGTCGCGCACCTCACCATCCCCCTGGCCCGGCGCGGCCTGCGGGTCACGGCCGTGGAGCCCAACGCGGCCATGCGCGCGCATGGCGTCAAGCGCACCGCGGACCTGGCGGACGTGCGCTGGCAGGCGGGGACCGGGGACGCCACGGGCCAGCCGGACTCCGCCTTCGACCTTGTCACCTTCGGCTCGTCCTTCAACGTGACGGACCGGGCACTGGCTCTCAAGGAGACGGCGCGCATCCTCAAGCCGGGCGGCTGGTTCGCCTGCCTTTGGAACCACCGCGACCTCGACGACCCTCTGCAGGCCGCCATCGAGGGCCTCATCAAGAAGCGCATCCCGGGCTATGACTACGGGGCGCGGCGAGAGGATCAGGCCCCGGTCGTCGCGGCGTGCGGCCTCTTCGGCAAGGTCGAGTGCTTCGAGGCCCGCGTGACCCACAAGCAGGCGCTGGCGGACTGCCTGGAGGCTTGGGGCTCCCACGCCACCCTGCAGCGGCAGGCTGGGGACGCCTTCCCCCAGGTGCTCGACGACATCCGGCTCTTCCTCGACGGTCTGAAGCGCTCCGAGATCGAGGTCCCCTACATCACCCGCGTATGGGCAGCCCCCGTCAGAAAAAGCCGCTGATCCGGTTCGGCTCCAAGGCGGAGACCTTGGAGCGGCTTGGCGCCGTGCTCAAGACGGCCAAGGTCCTGCCCCAGGTCCGCTTCCTGCCCGCGCAATGGGCCCAGGACCCCTCCTCCATCCTGGCCCGCTTGCGGCGCGCGGGCTGGCTGTCCCAGCCGCTTATCGTGCGCTCCAGCGCGGCGGCGGAAGACGCGCCCAGGTCCACCATGGCCGGGCACTTCAAGACCGTGCTCGACGTCCGGGGCGAGGCGGCCCTGCGCAAGGCCGTGGCCGAGGTCGTCGGCTCCTACGGGCGCGGCCGCCGGGGCGACCAGGCCTTCATCCAGCCCATGCTGCGGGGCGTCGCGGTCAGCGGCGTCGCCTTCAGCCGCGACCCCAACACCGGCGGGGACTACCTGGTGGTCAACTACGACGACGCCTCGTCCCGCACCGACACGGTGACCTCCGGCCTCTCCAACGCCCTCAAGACCTTCTACGGCTACCGGGCCAGGGAGACTGCCTTCCCCTCGCCCCTGGACCGGGTGGCCCGGCTGATGCGCGAACTCGAAGGGTTGCTCGCCGCTCCCGCCCTGGACGTGGAGTTCGCCGTCACCAAGGCGGGTGAGCTCTACCTCCTCCAGGCGCGGCCCCTGCCGCTCCAGGCGGAGGCGCCGCAGGACGCCCGGGAGGTCCGCCGGACCCTGGACGACATCCACCGCAAGCTCTGCGAGGCCGACTGCCCCCACCCTTATCTCCACGGCTCCAGTTCCGTCTTCGGGGTCATGCCGGACTGGAACCCAGCGGAGATGATCGGGGTGCGGCCGCGGCCCCTGGCCCTCTCCCTCTACCGGGAGATCATCACGGACAACATCTGGGCCTACCAGCGCGACAACTACGGTTACCTGAACCTGCGCAGCTTCCCCCTGATGCTCAGCTTCGCCGGGCTGCCCTACATCGACGTCCGGGTGGACTTCAACTCCTTCATCCCCAAGGGGCTGGACGCGGCCCTGGCCAGGAAGCTAGTCGACCACTACATGGCGCGCCTGGTGGCGACGCCCAGCCACCACGACAAGGTCGAGTTCAAGATCGTCTTCTCCTGCTACACTCTCGACCTGCCCGAGCGGGTCAAGGTCCTGCGCCGGCACGGCTTCACGGCGCAGGAGTGCCGCAGCCTCGCCGAGACCCTGCGCTCCCTGACCACCCCCATCATAGACGGCCGCACGGGGCTCTGGCGCCAGGACCTCGAGCGCATCAAGCACCTGGAGCAGGCGCAGTCCCGCATCCTCGACAGCCGGCTCGACCGGGTGTCCAAGATCTACTGGCTCCTGGAGGACCTCAAGCGCTACGGCACCCTGCCTTTCGCGGGCCTAGCCCGCGCCGCGTTCATCGCGGTGCAGCTCCTGCACTCCCTGGTGGCCATGAAGGTCCTGACCCGGGCCGAGTACGAGCGCTTCATCGGCTCGCTCGACACCGTGGCCTCCCGGCTGGGCAAGGACCTGCGCTCCCTGCCGCGCCAGGAGTTCCTGGCCCGCTACGGGCATCTGCGGCCCGGCACCTACGACATCCTCTCCCCGCGCTACGACGAGGAGCCCGGGCGCTACTTCGACTGGTCCCGGCCCCGCGCGCCCCGGGCGGTCGGCAAGCCCGGGGCTTTCACCTTGACCATCGCGCAGCTCAAGCGCACGGAGCGCCTCCTGCGCGAGCACGGCCTCGACCACGACGTCCTGGAGTTCTTCGACTTCATCAAGAACGCCATCGAGGGGCGCGAGCACGCCAAGTTCGTCTTCACCCGGAGCCTCAGCGACGCCCTGAGCCTGTTCAAGGAACTGGGTCGGGAGGCGGGTCTGAGCCTGGAGCAGTGCTCCTACGCGGACATCGCCTGCGTCCGGGAGCTCTACGCCACCAGCGCGGCCCCGGCCGACATCCTGCGTAAGAGCATCGAGGAGGGCCGCCGCCGCTACGCCCTGACCCGGCAGATCGTCCTGCCGCCGCTGATCGTCCGGCCCGACGACATCTGGGCCTTCCATCTGCCTCCGTGCGAGCCCAACTTCATCACGCAGAAGAGCGCCCGGGGTCCCGTCGCCTCCGCCGGGGACGACCGCAAGCGCCTCAAGGGGAGCATCCTGTTTATCCCCGGCGCCGACCCCGGCTACGACTGGGTCTTCTCCCACGGTATGGCGGGCCTGGTCACCATGTACGGCGGGGCCAATTCGCACATGGCCATCCGCGCCGGCGAGCTGGGCATCCCGGCCGTGATCGGCGCCGGGGAGGCCCTCTACAACCAGTGGGCCGCGGCCCGGATTCTGGAGCTCGACTGCGCCAATCGGCAGGTGCGCGTCATCCCCTGACGCGGCAGGCCGCGATGAAGGCGCCGAAGAGCCTGCGGCGGTGCTCCTCGTCCGCCATGGTCTCGGGATGCCACTGTACGCACACGCAGAACCGCTGGCCTGGCAGTTCCAGGCCCTCCACGGTCCCGTCGGCCGCCACGGCCGAGACCAGGGCGCCCCGGCCCAGGCGGGCGGGGTCCGCGGCCTGGTGATGGGAGGAATTGACCGTGAGCCTGCGCCGGCTGAAGATCCCCGCCAGCCGGCTGCCGGGCAGCAGCTCCACCTCGTGGACCGAGGAGCGTCCCCTCACGCGCATGTGGGAGCGGGCATCCCTGAGGTGCTGGATGAGGGCCCCTCCGCGGGCGATGTTGCAGAGCTGCAGACCGGCGCAGATTCCCAGCACCGGCCGCCCTGCGCGCAAGGCCAGGCGCATGAGCCTGAGGTCGGACCGGGTCCGCTCCGGGCTCTGCGGCTTGAGTTTCGGGTGCGGCTTCTCGCCGTAGAGCGAGGCCGGATAATCGAGCCCGCCGGTGAAGAGGACCCCGTCGGCCAGGGGCAGGTAGTCCGCGGCCTGGGCTGCGTCCGGCGGGACCAGCAGGGGCAGCCCCCCGGCCGCGGCGACCGCGCTGACATAGGCCTCGTAGATGCGCAGGCTGCGCGGACCCTGGGACGGGGCGTCCAAGGTGAGATTGACGGCGATGATGGGCCGCTTCTTGGCCATGTCAGAGCCTCTGGAAGATGAGATTCTCGAAATCGTTGGGAGCGTCGTGCACGAGCTTGTAGCGCCGGCCGAGCTCTTCGAGGTAAGCGTCGATGCCGCCGTATTCCAGGGGGCGCAGGCCGCCGTCGTCCTGGATGGCCAGGGGCCGGTAGCCGAGTTCCTGCAGGAGGCGCAGGGCCTTCCGGTAGGCTTCCTGTATCGGGTTGAAGATGACCTCCAGCGCGATCACGGGGGAGCCTTTCCTGAGCATGCCGGAGCTTCCGGCGATGACCCGGTCCTCTATGCCCTCCACGTCGATCTTGAGGAATGTCGGCGACATCGCCTGGGAACGGCAGTAGTCGTCCAAGGACACCGTCTCGACCTCCACGGGCTTGGTTCCCTGCTGCCAGTCGGGCCTCAAGGAAGAGGTGCCGATGTAGGGCAGGGGGGCTATGAAGAAGCGCGCCACTCCGGCACTGTCGCTGATGGCTTTTCCTACGGCGTGCGCATTGGGCTTGCCCCGGAGGTTGTCCTTTAGCAGAGGCAGCAGGAAGGGCGAAGGCTCGAAGGCGTAGACGCTCCCCGCCGCGCCCGCCAGCTTGCAGGCCAGGAGGCTGTAATAGCCGAGGTTCGCGCCCAGGTCGAAGAAGACCTCCCCGGCCTTCAGGTGCCGGATCAGGAACCGGGTCAGGCGCACCTCCGGATCCGTGTCGATGTCCGCGCCGTAGATCCAGATGTCCCCCAGCGGCGGGACGATGAGGGTCATGCGTTCGCGGAAGACCGTGTCCACGGTTGGGGTCAGGTAGCCTCCGAGCCAGGAGGAATAGAGCGTCGCCAGGCGCATCTTGAAGGAATTGCGCAGGGTGGCGAGGGGGAAGTTGCGCAGGCGCTCCCGTTTCGACATCCTGCGGACGGCCACCAAGCGGTCCAGCCTGGACAGCAGTTCGGAACGTTCAGCGCCGAGCGGTTCGTCCAGTCCGGTCATATGCGGGCCTGATTATACAATAGGGCCTCGCGGACCTTCCGAGCGACATCGGCTGCGGCGACGGCGGCGCCGGGCGCCGGCGAGCGGCCGCGGGCATAGAAGTGCTTCGCCCAGAGCGGACTGACGACCTTGGAGAGCCTCCCGTAGCCGTGGATCTCCGCCGGGCTCGTGCAGAGGAACAGCGCCACGGCGGGGACGCCCAGCGCCAGGGCCAGGTGCATGGTCAGGGTGTCGCCGCAGACCACCAGGTCGCAGGCCGCGATGTCCCGCGCGAAATCCGCCAGCCGTCCACGC
>JACRDS010000164.1 GCA_016212825.1 Elusimicrobiota bacterium
ACCACGCAGGTCGTCTCGGTGTGGCCCCAGCCGTTATCCGAGCGGTTGCGCGCCATGATGTGGTGGGAGCCGGGCTCCGGACGCCAGTCGTACCAGAAGTATCCGGAGTCGCGGCGGCAGCTGCGCCAGCACCCGCCGTCGATGGCCACGTGGCACTCGCCGGGCGGGGCGGAGATGCGGATGGCGTAATGGCCGCGGCGGATCCTCTCTCCCAGCCGGGGGAAGTCGATGGCCGGGATGTTGTCGAGAACGGCCTGACGCACGGCGATCTTCGTGAGGCGGGGCATCAAAGCGGACAGCAGGTTCTTTCCGCGCACGATCCCTCCCTGCGGCTATGTCATCATAGTGGTACTAATAAAGGAGGGATGATTGCAAGGCCCAGGCGGGCCCGTTCTCAGGGCGGACCGGTGCGGTAGGTGCGCACGGGATAGGCCTTTGGGCCCAGCACGGGATAGGCCTTGAGCCCCTGGGAACATAGGTCCTGGGGCCCTAAAATGATGCCCGATGGTCCCATCCTCGGCCGAGGGAGGTCGTCTGATGCGCCGACTCGCAGGAATGGTCTCTGCCGGACTGCTGCTGGGTCTCTGTCTGGCCGTCCAGCCGCAGCGCGCCGTCCAGGTCTGCTCCGGCTTCCTGCCGGAGAACGACATGAAGATCCCGATCGGGATCAAGGGCTCCGGTCTGACGGAAGCCCAGTACAACGAGGTCATGGACCGCTTGGAGGAGATCTACGCACCGATCGTCAAGGCCAAGGGCGGGGTCCTGCGCATCAACCGGATGTGGGAGGACTCCACGGTCAACTCCTCGGCCCAGCGCCAGGGCAAATACTACATCCTCAACATGTACGGCGGTTTGGCCCGACATCCGGCCATCACCCAGGACGGGGAGACCCTCGTGGCCTGCCACGAGATGATGCACCACCTCGGCGGCGCGCCCAAGATCGAGGACATGTGGGCCACCAACGAGGGGCAGTCCGATTACGCCGCCAACCTCAAATGCATGCGCCTGATGTTCTCAAGCCCCGGCACCCGGGACTTCACCCGCATGGCCGCGCCCGACCCGGTGGCGCAGAAAGCCTGCAAGCAGGTTTATAAGGAACAACAGGCCGCGGCTCTGTGCCTGCGCGTGGCGACTGCCGGGCTCTCGGTCACGGCCCTGTTCAAGGCCATGCACCAGGAGACCAAGGACCCGACCTTCGAGACCCCGGACCCGGCCGTGGTCGAAGAGACCTCCGACGACCACCCCGGCACCCAGTGCCGCCTGGACACCTACTTCCAGAGCGCGCTGTGCACCCAGCCCGTCTCCAAGGGGCTCTCCGACAGCGACCCGGCCAAGGGCACCTGCACCGCCTCCCAAGGCTATAAGGTGGGCCTGCGGCCGCTGTGCTGGTACAAGCCGCCGACCGGCGAGAGCCTGCAGCTGCTCAGCCGCGCCTCCGTGGCGCCGCAGCTCGACGAGTCCGTTTCCAAGAGCCGGACGCTCTCCTCTCTGCAGGGCGCCGGCCTCTGGCAGGGTCTCTGAGTTATTTAAGGAGCGCCGCGCCCTATCGCCTTGGCGGCGACGGGGCGCAGCTCATGGGCCGCAGGATGATAAAAGAAAGCACTGGATGGAATCTGGGTCAAAGGCCCTGCCTGGGATAGGCCGAATTCCTGGGCCGCGCCTTGGTCCAAGGGCTTATACGCCGCCGCGCCTCCAAGGGGTATAATCTCTCCCGTGATCCCTGCTCTGCTTGCCGCCTTCCTGGCCGCGGAGTGTCTGGCCGCGTCCCCGATCAAGCTCGCCGCTCTGGAGCCGGCGATCCCCCAGGACCTTAGAGCATCCTTCGTCCTGCCGGCCGAGGCCGAGTCCCGGCTGGCCCCAGGGCTGCCCATGGGCGCCGCCCTGGGCCCCATCATCCGGGTCCAGGCCCCGGCACCGCCGCGCGCCTCCCAGGTCGTCAAGGTGGACCTGCCGGCCCTGTTCAACCGGCATCTGCGCACCGTGGAGATCTTCAGCCGAGGCCAGGACACCTTCACCCTCGGCACCCAGGTCGACCTCAAGGGCGACGCTTACCTGGCCGTGCAGGGACAGGACTGGACGGAGCCGTACTTCTTCAAGATCAAGTCCGACATGCAGGCCAGGTGGCGCTCCACCTCGGGGACCGTCTACCTCGCCTCGATAGACGGCAGCATCTTCCGCCGCAAGTTCAACAACAAGCTGGTGATCCGCGATGAGGCCGCGGACCAGCTGGTCTATTCCCGGAGGCTCACCGATTTCTTCGGCTCCGCCGCGGTCCGGGGCGAGACGGTCGCCATCGGCGGGAAGACCTACCGGGTCTTCTTCTCCTACCTGGTCGAGGATTCCCGCAATCCCATCGTCTTCGACCGCTCGGCCTACGGCCTCTGCCTGCTCTACGACGAGTCGGACGACCCGGGCTACCACGACTTCAAGAACTATCCCATCGCCTTCTCGGCCGTGCAGGGGCCCGCGCCGGCGGCCTTCCGGCTCCAGGATGGACAGGTCCTCTACTTCCGGCTGGCCGATGAAGGGCGGACGCTGGTCGTCTCGGACTGAGGCGCGCCGGCTTTTCTTGCCTCTATCCCCTATTAAAGACTATAATAGCGGCCGCTTTTCATCCCCATGACTTTCCTGATCGTGGCGTTCGCCGGGGCCAGCGCCGTCGTCTTCGCGACGCTCATGCTGGCGCAGCGCTCCCTCTATTCCTCCGCGGTCTGCTTCCTGGCCGTGGTCCTGCAGGCCGGGGTCCTCCTCTACGCGTCGGGCGCGCGGCTCCTGGCGGTGCTGCTCCTGCTCATCTATGCCGGGGCCGTGGCCGCGCTCATCGTGGTCGCCATCCAGGTCGCCGGGGGGGCGGCCGAGGTCCGCGGGTCGCGCTGGAGCCGTCTGGGGCTGCCCTGGCCGCTGGCGGCCGTCGGGCTGCTCCTGCCGGTCTGCGACGGGGCCATCCTGCTCCTGCGCGCCGGGGCCGTGAGGATGCCGGCCGCGCCGCCGGCCGGCGACTTGGCCCTGGGCCCGGCGCTCTTCGGCCCCTACGCCGCGGCGGCCGAGGCGGTGGCGCTGCTGATGCTCTTCGCGGCGCTGGCCGTGGTCAGGAGCCCGGAGGAGAAGTCGTGAGCGCCCTGATCTGGGCCGTGAGCGGGCTGCTCTTCTTCCTCGGCCTGGCCGCCGTGGTGCTGCGGCGCCAGCTCCTGGCCGTGTTCCTGGGGATGGAGCTCATGGTGGTGGCCGCGGCCCTGGCCCTGGGGCATGAGGCGACCCGCGCCGCCGCCGGCGCCGAGGGGTTCGTGGCGGTCCTGCTGGTGCTGGCCGTGGCCGCGGCCGAGGCCGTGGTCGGGCTGACCTTGGTCCTCCGGGTCCACTGGTCGGGCCGCCCGGCCGAGGCGGATTCCCTGCGGGAGCTGCGCGGATGATCGAGATCCCGCTGGCCGTCTACCTGCTCTTCCTGGCGCCCCTGGCCGCTCTGGCCGTGGGCTTCTTCGTGACCCGGCCCCTGAAGCCCGAGTGGACCCATATCCCGATCCTGGCCTCCTGCGTGGTGGTCACATGCTCCGCCGCCTCCCTGGCGGGCATGGTCTATGAGGGCCGGGGCCTCGATGGGACCCTGTTCTACTGGATGGTGGCCGGCGACTGGTCCGTCCCCTTCGGCGTGCGCATCGACGGGGTGGGGGTCTCGGTCCTGTCCATGGTGTCCTTGGTCGGGGCGCTCATCCATGTCTACGCCGCCGGCTATATGAAGGGCGAGCCCGGCTTCGCGCGCTTCTTCCTGGTCTTCCACCTCTTCTACCTGTCCATGATCGGCCTGCTGGTCTCCAACAACTACGTCCAGTTCTACCTGTTCTGGGAGCTGGTCGGGGTCTGCTCCTACTTCCTCATCGGCTACTGGATGCACAAGGAGACGGCCCGGCGCGCGGCCATGCAGGCCTTCCTGACCCTGCGCGTGGCGGACTTCGGCCTCATGCTGGCCGTGCTCGTCATCCTGGGACTCTACCGCAACACCCGCTTCGCCGCGCTCTACGCGGTGGCCGGCGCCCTGCCGGCGGGCCTGCTGGCCCTGCTGGGGGTGCTCTTCGTCTGGGCCGCGGCCGGCAAGTCCGCCCTGTTCCCGCTCTACTTCTGGCTGCCCGACGCCATGGAGGGCCCCACCCCGGTCTCGGCCCTGATGCACGCCGCCACCATGGTGACCGCGGGCATCTTCCTGCTGGTGCGCTCCTGGCCGTTCATCTCTTTGGTGCCCGGCTTGCCCGAGTTCATCGCCGTGGTGGGCGCGGCCACGGCCATCTTCGCGGCTCTGCTGGCCGCTTCGCAGACCGACCTCAAGCGCATCCTGGCCTACTCCACGGTGAGCCACCTGGGCTTGATGGCCTTCGGCCTGGGGCTGAGGCATGTCGGCGCCGGGGTGTTCCACCTCGTGACGCACGGCTTCTTCAAGGCGGTGCTCTTCCTCTGCGCGGGCATACTCGCCCACGCCGCGCACAAGTCTACCGTGACGGTCTCCGAGGTGGGGGGGTTGTGGCGCAAGATGCCGCTCACCTTCGTGTGCTTCACGGCCGCGGCCTTGTCCTTGGCCGGCTTCCCGTTCACGGCCGGGTTCTACAGCAAGGACGCCATCCTCGACGCGGCCTTCGCGCACGGGGGCTGGGCCGTGGCGGCGGGGCTGGCGATCGCCGCGGGCAGCGCCTTCTACATCTTCCGCATGCTCTTCCTCACCTTCTTCGGGAGCCGGGCCGACCAGCAGACCATGGAGCATCCGCACGAAGCGCCTCCGGTCATGGCCGTCCCCGTGGCATTCCTCGCTCTGGGCGCGATCGGCGTGGGCTGGCTGGGGCACGGGCTGATGCGCATGCTCCTCTCGGGCTGGCCGCCGTCCGTGCCGCCCCCAGGGCTGACCGAGCCCAGCCATGCGGTCTCTGCCGCAGCCCTGATGGCGGCGGCCCTGGGCGCGGGCGCGGCTTACTGGACGACCATGCGCCTGCCCTCCTGGGACTGGGATTGGCGCCGCGAACGTCCCGCCCTGGCCGCGCTCTTCGCGGAGGACCTGGGCTGGCGCCGCGTGCCGGCGGCCTGCGTCTCGTCGGCGGTCTGGTTCGCGGACAAGGTGGGCCGGGTGCTGGACCACGATTCCTGGGACGCGGCCATCGAGGGCTCCGCCGGAGCCTGCCGGCGAGTCTCCGAGGCGGGCGGCCGCCTGGCCACGGGCAGCATCTCGGATTCCTTGTGGTGGGTCATGACCGGGGCCGCGGCCCTGCTGGCCTGGGCGGGGTATCGATGAGCCAGGACCTGCTCACCCTGTTCTGGGTCATGCCCGCTGTGGGCGGCCTGTGCGCCCTGCTCGGCCGCCAGGCGCGCTGGCCGGCTCTGGCCTTCTCCGCGGCCACCGCGCTCTACGGCCTCATCCTTCTGGGCCCCGCCTCCTCCGGCGCCTGGCACTCCGCGCCCGTCTCCTCCCCGTCCTGGGCCTTCGGCATCAGGTACCTCCTGGACTGCGACGGCCTCTCCCTCTCGCTGTGCTGGCTTACCGCGTTTTTGACCGTGGCCTGCGTCATCGCCTCCTGGAACAAGGACTATCCGCCCGCCTACTGGGCCGCCTTCCTCTTCCTGGAGTCGGCCCTGCTGGGAGTCTTCCTGGCCCGCGACCTCTTCCTGTTCTTCGTGTTCTGGGAGGCGGTGCTCATCCCCATGTTCTTCATCATCGGGCTCTGGGGCATGGAGGGCCGCCGCCACGCGGCCATGAAGTTCTTCCTGTTCACCTTCTTCGGCAGCATCTTCCTTCTGCTGGGCAGCATCGCCTTGGTCACGCGCCATCACGCGGCCACGGGCGTCTGGACCTGGGACATGGCGGCGTTAAAGGGGCCGGGCGGCTTGGCGGGCCTGGCCATCTTCGCGGCCATGGCCCTGGGCTTCGCGGTCAAGATCCCCCTGGTCCCCCTGCACACCTGGCTGCCCGACGCGCACACCGAAGCCCCGGCCGCCGGATCGGTGATGCTGGCGGGCGTCCTGCTCAAGATGGGCGTCTACGGCTTCCTGCGCATCCTCTGGCCGGTGTTCCCGAAGCTGAGCTGGGAGCTCATGCCCTGGCTCATGCTCCTGGCCGGGGTCAACGTGATCTACGGGGCGCTGTGCGCCATGGCCCAGAAGGACCTCAAGCGTCTCATCGCCTATTCCAGCGTGGCGCACCTGGGCTTCTGCCTCATGGGCGTGCTCTCCCGGACACCCGAGGGCCTGCTCGGCGGCAGCCTGCAACTGCTCAACCACGGCATCACCACCGGCGCGCTCTTCCTCATGGTCGGCTTCCTCTATGAGCGCGGGCACCGCCGCGGGCTGGGCGACTACGGGGAGCTCTACGGCCGCGCCCCCTGGCTGACCTTCTTCTTCGGCGTCGCCACCATGTCCTCCGTGGGCCTGCCCGGCCTCAACGGGTTCGTGGGCGAGTTCATGTCCCTCATCGGCGTGGCTCGGGTCATGCCCCGCTTCGTCTTCGTGGGCGTCATCGGCGTCACCTTGGCGGCCGCCTACGCCCTGCCCGCCTTCCAGAGCGTGTTCCTGGGGCCCGCGGGCAAGGCCTCGGTGAGCGCCAAGGTGACGGATCTGGACCGGCGCGAGTCATCCTTGCTCTGGGCGCTCTGCGGCGCCATGTTCGCCATCGGGATCTACCCGGCGCCGCTGCTGCGGGTCCTGGAGCCATTCCTCCTCGGGCTGGTGCCTGCGCGATGATAAGCCTGGCATCCGTGTTGGGCCTCTGGGGGCCGGCCGCGGTCCTGGCCGGCGGCTCCCTCGCCGTGCTGGCCATCGGCCTGGGCGCCAGCGACGAGCACCGTCCCCCGGCCTGGCTGATGAGGGCGACGGCCGCCGCCGCGGTGCTCCTGGCCCTGGCCCTGGGAGCCGTGTCCCCCGAAGCGGCGCGCCCGCCCCTGCTGCGCGGCGACCTCCTGGGCTCGAGCCTGCAGGCGGTGTTCCTCGCCGCGGGGCTGCCGTTCCTCTTCATGATGGACCCCGCCGACGAGGTCCCTCCGGCCCTGGCCCTGGGCAGCCTCATCGGCATGGCCATCATCGCGGTCTCGGGCAGCCTTCTGGCGCTGTTCATCGGCCTGGAACTGATGTCCGTGCCGGCCTACCTCCTGGTGGCGCGCTCCCGCTCGCCGCGGGCCCTGGAGGCCGCGGTCAAATACTTCTTCGCCGGCGGCGCGGCCGCCGCCCTGTTCCTCATGGGCATGGCCGTGCATTTCAGCGCGGCCGGCAGCCTGGACCTGGCCGCGGCTCCGGGCCGCGTGGGAGAGGCGGGGCTGGCGCTCATGGTCGCGGCCGCCCTCTTCAAGCTGGGCGCCGTGCCCCTGCACTTCTGGCTCCCGGACGTCTACGAGGCCTCCGACCCGGAGCTCGCCGGATTCTTTTCCACGGGGGTCAAGGCCGCCGCGGTCCTGCTCCTGGCGCGTCTAACCGGGATCTCACAGGGGCCCATCCTGGCGGTCCTGCCCTGGGCCGCGGCCCTGACCATCCTCTTCGGCGCGGCCGTGGCCCTGCGCCAGACCCGCCTGCAGCGCCTGCTGGCCTATTCCTCGATCTCGCACGCGGGCTTCATGCTCCTGGCCGTGGCCGCCTGGGCCGGCCAGGGGCGCCCTCTCTCCGCGGCCGGCGCCGTCTTCTTCTACGCGGCCGCCTACCTGTTCATGAGCGCCGGAGCCTTCCTCTGGCTGAAGGTGACGGGGCTCTCCGAGCGCTCCGAGCTCAAGGGCCTGGCGCGCAGCCGTCCCGCGGATGCGGCCGTGCTCGGCGTCCTGCTGCTCGCCCTGGCCGGCATCCCGCCGACCGCGGGCTTCGTCGCGAAGTTCCTGGTCTTCTGGGAAGGCTTCAAGGCCGGCATCTACGCCCCGCTGGTCCTGGCCGGGCTGGGGGCCTTCTTGTCTTTGGGCTACTACCTGGGCATGGTCCGCGACATGTACTTCGACGAGCCCGAAGGGGAGGCCGCCGCTGCCCCGGAGGCCGGCATGACCAGGCGCTGCCTGGTGTCCGCCTTCGCCGTCCTGGCGCTGCTGCTGGGCGTCATGCCCTGGCTGGTGGACTCGCTCCGGGCGGGGGGGAGCCGGTGACCCTGGCCGCCTTCCTGCTCAATCTGGCGGTCGTGGCGGTCATCATGGCCGTCCTGCTCAGCGCGGGCCGGCTGCTGGGGCCGCGGCCGGCGCACGAGGGCGACGCGGATCTGCCCTATGAGACCGGCATGCCTCCGCTGGAGGAAGCGGGCCGCTCCATGAGCGCGCTCTACTGGCGCTTCGCCGTGCTTTTCGTGGTCTTCGACGTGGACTTGGCCTTCCTCCTGCCCTGGGCGCTCAACCGCGGGACCTTGAACGGCCACGCCGTGGCCGCGGTGACGGTCTTCATCGCCCTCCTGGTCTTCATGCTGGGCTATTTCTGGCGTAAGGGGTCCTTGTCATGCCGCTGATGGAGTTCATCGACGACGGCGGGCTGGTCGCCACGAGGCTCGACGCGGCCTTGGGCTGGGCGCGCAAGTACTCGATCTTCCAGTACCCGTTCGTGACCGCCTGCTGCGGCATGGAGTACATGTCCACGGCCGCGTCGCACTACGACATGGACCGCTTCGGCGCGGGTTTTCCGCGCTTCTCGCCCCGCCAGGCCGACCTCCTGATGGTGGTGGGCACGATCTCGCACAAGATCTCGCCGGTGCTGCGGCGCATCTACGACCAGATGGCCGCCCCGAAGTGGGTGATCGCCTTCGGGGTGTGCACCTGCACGGGCGGCTTCTACGACGATTATTCCACCGTGCAGGGCATCGACACGATCCTGCCGGTGGACGTGTACATCCCGGGCTGTCCGCCGCGGCCGGAGACCGTCCTGCACGGCCTGTCTTTGCTGCAGCAGAAGATCCAGGGCCAGGGGAGGCGCGGCCGATGAAGTTCGAGACCCGGACCGTGGCCCCCGCGCTCGTCCTCGATGAGCTGCGCCAGCTCAAGACCGACGGCTACAACGTGCTCGTGGACCTCACGGCCGTGGACTACTCGCTCTACGGCCGGTGCCGCGGGCGCATGGGCTGGGAGGAGAACTTCCCGGCCGGCGCGCCCCAGCCCAGGCCGCACCGCTTCGAGGTGGTCTACCGCCTGGCCGGCATCGACCCGGCCGCGGGCCTGGAGAGCCGGGCCCGCCTGGAGGTCCGCGTCCCCTACGACGACGGCGCGGTCCTGCTCTCGGTCATGTCCATCTGGCCCAACGCGGACTGGCTGGAGCGCGAGGTCTGGGACATGTTCGGGATCCGCTTCGAGGACCGGCCGGACATCAAGCGCCTGCTCCTCTACGAGAGCTTCCAGGGGCATCCCCTGCGCAAGGACTATCCCTTGAAGAGGCGCCAGCCCCTCATCGGGCCGGAATCGGGCGAACTGCCGGGCAGCCCGAGCTTCAACATCGTGCGTCAGGAGATCCCGTTCGAATGACGCATAAGAAGAGCTATTTCCTGAACATGGGCCCGGCCCACCCGGCCATGCACGGCGTCATCCGCCTGGTCCTGGAGCTCGACGGCGAGCGCATCCTCAATACCGAGGTGGAGATCGGCTACCTGCACCGCGCCTTCGAGAAGCACACCGAGACCGAGACCTGGAGCAACGCCGTCCCCTACACGGACCGGCTCAACTACGTCTCCCCGCTCATCAACAACTCCGCCTTCTGCTGCGCCGTGGAGACCGTCGCCGGCGTGTCCATCCCGGAGCGCGTCCGGTACCTGCGCGTCATCGCCTCCGAGATCTCGCGCGTGGCCGACCACCTCACCTGCGTCGGCGCCAGCGCCATGGAGCTGGGCGCCTTCACCGTCTTCCTCTACCTGATGGAGGGCCGCGAATACCTCTACCAGCTCATCGACTGCCTCTGCGGGGCCCGCGTCACCACGGATTACGCGCGCCTCGGCGGGGTCAAGGGCGACCTGCCCGAGGGCTTCGCGGAGAGGTTCCGCGCCGTCGCGCCCAAGATCCGCAAGGTCGTGGCGGATTCCGAGGCCCTGCTCAACCGCAACCGCATCTTCCTCGATCGCGTCGAGGGAGTGGGGGTCATCTCCCAGGCCGACGCCCTGGCCTATGGCATCACGGGCCCCTTCCTGCGCTCCACCGGCGTGGCCTACGACGTGCGCCGGGCCCACCCCTACCTCGTCTACGACCGCCTCGACTTCGAGGTCCCGGTCGGGACGCGGGGCGACAACCTCGACCGCTACCTGGTCCGGCTGGCCGAGATCGAGCAGAGCCTGCGTATCGTGGAGCAGTGTTTCGCGCAGATGCCGGAAGGCCCGGTGGCCCTCTCGCCGTGGGAGATGAAGGACGCCTTCACTTTCGAGGACATGGGCAAGGCCGGCAGCACGGCCCTGCTGCCGCGCTGCCTGGCCAAGACCTGCCGCACCTTGGACGGCTCGGGACGCGACAAGGCCGCGGGGGTCCGCGCCGACGAGCCGGCCCTGGTCCTGCCTTCCAAGGAGGAGGTCTACGGCAGCATCGAGGGCCTCATGAACCAGTTCGAGGCCGTCATGTGGAGCTGGGGCATGCGCGTGCCCGCGGGCGAGGCTTATCACGCGGTGGAGGGAGGCAACGGGGAACTGGGATTCCACGTCGTCTCGGACGGCTCGGACCGCGCCTACCGGGTGCGCTGCCGGCCGCCCTGCCTGTTCATCATGGCCGCTCTGCCGCAGATGCTCAACGGAGGCTACGTGGCCGACGTGGTGGCCACCTTCGGCTCCGTGAACATGATCGCCGGGGAGCTCGACCGATGAGTCCCTTCACCCCGGAGCAGGAGAAGGTCCTCCAGGGCTGGGCGGCCCGCTATCCGGCCCCCCTCATGGGGCTGGGCGAGGCGCTGCGCCAGGTCCAGGAGTGGCACCGCTGCGTCACCGACGAGGACGAGGACTATCTGGCCGAGTTCTTCGGCGTGCCGCGCAGCCGCATCCGCGAGGTCGCCACCTTCTTCCCCAGCTATACGCAGAAGCCCACGGGCCGGCATCGCATCGGCCTCTGCCGGGGGCTGTCCTGCAGCCTGGCCGGCTCCCAGTCGATGTGCGCCTGCCTGGAGAAGAAGCTCGGCATCAAGGACGGCGAGACCTCGGCGGACGGCCGCTTCAGCCTGGAGACCATGGAGTGCCTGGGCGCCTGCGACCAGGGTCCGGCCCTGCTGGTCAACGACGAGCTCAAGGGCGCGGCCACGGAGGAGTCCATCTCCCGCCTGCTGGAGGAGCTGAAGTGACCAAGCTCCTCACCGCGCATTTCGACGAGCCCATGCTCCACGAGCTGGAGACCTTCCGCCGCCTGGGCGGCTACGAGGGCCTCAAGAAGGCCCTGGCCCTGGGCCGCGAGAAGGTCGTGGAAGAGGTCAAGAGATCCAACCTGCGCGGCCTGGGCGGGGCGGGCTTCCCTGCGGGCATGAAGTGGAGCACGGTCCCGTCGCAAGCCCAGGACCCCGGCCCCCGCTACGTGGTGGTCAACTGCGACGAGTCCGAGCCCGGCTGCTTCAAGGACCGGGTCCTGGTCACGCGAGCCCCGCACGCCCTCATCGAGGGACTGCTCGTCGCCATGTACGCCGTCGACTCCGAGCAGGGCTTCATCTTCATCCGCGGCGAATACGGCGTCCAGCACAGGATCCTGCAGAAAGCCCTCTCCGAGGCCCGGGCCGCCGGCCTCATCCCGGCGCCGTCCTCCATCGACCTCATGCGCGGCGGGGGGGCCTACATCTCGGGCCTCGACACGGCCCTGCTGGAGACCATGGAGGGCAAGAAGGCCTGGCCGCGCCAGCCTCCCCCGTTCCCGACCGCCAAGGGCCTGCTGGGCCGGCCGACCGTGGTCAACAACGTGGAGACCCTGTGCATGGTGCCCCATATCGTCCTCAAGGGCGGGGACTGGTTCGCCAAGCTGGGCACGGCCAAGTCCGGCGGCACGTTCCTCTTCAGCATCAGCGGCCACGTGGAGAGGCCGGGGGTCTACGAGTTCCCCATGGGCACGCCGCTCAAGGAGATCCTGGCCGCAGCCGGCGGGGTCAAGGGCGGCCGCAAGCTCAAGGCCGTGATCCCGGGCGGCGTCTCCACCCCGGTCCTGACCGCCGACGAACTCGACACCCCGATGGATTTCGAGGGGCCGCGCGCCAAGGGGACCTTCCTGGGCGCGGGCGGCGTCATCGTGCTCGACGAGACGGCGGACATGGTGATGGTCGCGCACAACATCGAACGCTTCCTGGCCCACGAGTCCTGCGGCCAATGCACTCCTTGCCGGCAGGGCAGCTACTGGCACGAGCGCATCCTGGAGCGGGGCTTGAGCGGCGGCGGCACGGCCGAGGACCTGGCCACCTTGGAGCGCGCGGGCGAGAACATCACGGGCAAGGTCATCTGCGCCCTGGGCGACACCGTGGGCGTGGTCACCCGGGCCCTGATGAAGAAGTTCCCGGAAGATTTCAAGGCGAGGTTCCCGGAGCGACGTGGCTAAGACCATCAAGTTCAGACTGGACGGCACGGCCGTGGAGGCCTTGGAGGGGGAGACGGTCCTGGAGGCCGCGGAGCGCGCGGGCCTGCGCATCCCGCACTACTGCTGGCACAAGGCCCTGGGCAACCCGGGCAACTGCCGCATGTGCGTGGTGGAGGTGGAGGGCGCGCCCAAGCCGCAGGCCGCCTGCCGCCTGCCCGCCAAGGAGGGTCTGGTGGTGCGCTCGGCGAGCCCCGCCAGCCGTCGCGCCCAGAGCGCGGCTTTGGAGCTGCACCTCGTCGATCATCCCCTGGACTGCCCGGTCTGCGACCAGGCCGGCGAGTGCGGGCTGCAGGACTACTACATGGACATCGGCCGCTACCCCAGCGCCATGCGCGAGGACAAGGCCCACGCGGCCAAGCGCGTCCCCGTCGGGCCCCACATCATGCTCGACCAGGAGCGCTGCATCCTGTGCACGCGCTGCGCCCGGTTCGTCTCCCAGGTGAGCAAGTCCCACGAGCTGGGCATCTTCGGCCGCGGACATAACGAGGCCGTGGCCCTGGTCCCCGGGCGCGTCCTGGACAACCCCTATTCCGGCTGCCTGGCGGATGTCTGCCCCGTGGGCGCCCTGACGGACCGCGACTTCCGCTTCCAGGTGCGGGTCTGGTACCTCGACGGGGCCGACTCGGTCTGCCCGGGCTGCAGCCGCGGCTGCGGCATCCGCGTGCACACCAGCACGCGGCGGCCCTGGCACAACAAGGGCCGCCGCCTGGCCCGCCTCAAACCCCGCTTCACCGAGGTCAACGGACACTGGATCTGCGACGAGGGCCGCTACGGCTACGCGGACTTCGACACGGACCGGCTGGGCAAGGTTATGCGGCTCAAGGACCCCTCCGCGGAACTGGGCTGGGACGTGGTCTGCGACGAGGTGGCGGTGGCCATCCGCCAGGGCATGCTGAAGGACCCCGCGGGCCTGGCCGTGGTGGCCTCGGGCGGCCTCTCCAACGAGGACTGGCGGGCCTTCAGGAGCCTGTTCGTGGACGCCTTGAAGCTCGAACGATTCCTGTTCGCTCCCGAGCCGGACCAGGTCGGGGAGCAGGACGAACTCCTGCGCCGCCGCGACAAGGTCCCCAACCTGGAAGGCGGCAAGGCGGCCGGCTTCGGGACCCAGATCAAGTCCCTGGACTGGGACGGCCTGGCCGGGGAGATCGAGTCCGGGAAGGTCTGGGGCCTCTACGTGGTGGACCGCGACCCGGTCAAGGTCTGGGGCGAGCGGGGCCGCGCGCTGGCGGAGGGGCTCTCCCTGCTGGTCTGCCAGGGCCCCCGCAAGGGGCTCACCGGCGGCCTGGCGCACTACCGGCTGCCGGCCACGGACTGGCTGGAGGAGGCGGGCAGCTTCACCAATTTCCAGGGCCAGGTCCAGACCTACCTCCCCGCGCTCAAGCCCCTGGGCGCGGCCCGGCCGGATTGGGACATCTTCTCGGCCCTGGAGAAGGCGGTGAACGGATGATCCTCCTGGGCTGGACCGCGGCCAAGGTCGCCGGCGCCCTGGGCTTCGGGCTCGGCTTGGCGGGGTTCCTGGGCTGGGTCGAGCGCAAGCAGAGCGCGGTCCTGCAGGACCGCATCGGCGCCAACCGGGCCGACATCTTCGGCTGGCGCATCCTCGGGCTCTTCCACCCCGTGGCCGACGGCATCAAGCTCATGACCAAGGAGGATTTCATCCCGCGGGGCGTCCTGCGGCCCTTCCACGACCTGGCTCCGGCCCTCTCCCTGGGCTGCTGCATGGTCTGCCTGGCGGCCCTGCCCTTCGGCGGCGAGTTCGAGGCCTTCGGCGGGAGCTGGAGCCTGCAGCCCCTGCCCAGCCCGGTGGGCCTGGTCTACGTCCTGGCCCTGCTGGGCCTGGGAGTGCACGGCGTGGTCATGGCCGGCTACGCCTCGCGCTCCAACTACGGGCTGCTGGGCGGTCTGCGCGGCGCGGCCCAGATGATCGCCACCGAGGTCTGCATGGCGGCCATACTCGCCGGCCCGGTCTTCCTCTACGGCACGCTCGACCTGCAGGAGGCGGTGCGCTGGCAGGGACGCCTGCTGGGCGGCTGGCTCCCGGCCTGGGGCGTGTTCACGCAGCCTCTGGCCTTCCTCCTGTTCTTGGTCGCCGGGACCGCGGCCTCCAAGCGCACCCCCTTCGACCTGCCCGAGGGCGAGTCCGAGATCGTGGGCTACCATGTGGAGTACTCGGGCATGAAGTTCGGCATGTTCATGATGTCGGACTTCATCGAGAACATCGTGGTCTGCGGCCTGGGCGCGGCGCTGTTTTTGGGCGGCTGGCAGGTGCCCTTCGCGCACCTCGGCGGGCCGCTGGGCGGCGCGGTCATGCTCGTCTCCTTCGGCGCCAAGACCTGCGCCCTGATCTTCCTGCTCATGCAGGTGCGCTGGACCCTGCCCCGCCTGCGCTTCGACCAGCTCCTCGACCTGGGCTGGAAGTGGCTCCTGCCGCTGGCCCTGGCCAACTTCCTGGCCACGGTCTGGGCGGTCTGGTGGCTCGGGAGGCACGCATGCCTGTGAGCGTGAGGCCCGTGGCCCGGCCCAGCCGGGGCCTGTGGGAGCAGGTCTACATCCTGGAGGTCGTGCGCGGTCTGGGCGTGACCTTCCGGCACTTCTTCGTCAACCTCTGGCGCCATGGCCTCAAGCTGGCGGGACGCGCGACCGAGCCGGGGGCGGTCACCATCCAGTATCCGGACGATCCGGCCGTGCTGGGCCGCCGCGCGCGCACCCGGCACCGGCTGTTGCGGCGCGCCGACGGCTCGCCGCGCTGCACCTCCTGCCTGCTCTGCGAGACGATCTGCCCCGCCAAATGCATACACATCACGGCGGAGGAGAGCCCGGACCCCGGCGTGGAGAAGCGCGCCCGCAGCTTCGACATCGACATCGGCATGTGCGTCTTCTGCGGCCACTGCGTGGAGGCCTGCCCGGTGGACGCCATCCGCATGGACGCGGACCGCGTGGAGCTGGCGGCCTACTCGAGGACGGCTTTGATCTGGGACATCGAGTCCCTGATGCAGGAGCCCCGCTAGCCCGGAGGAGACCATGAGTCCGCTCGTGCGCCCCGCCGACATGCTGGACATGGCCGTGGTGGCCCTGCTCATCTACGCCCTGCTGGTCTGGTTCAAGAAGACGCGCACGGCTTTCGTGGTCCAGGGCCTGCTGGTCATCATCGGCGTCTACGTCATGGCGCGCGTGATGGAGATGTACATGACCACCTTGATCTTCAAGGGGTTCTTCGCCATCTTCATCATCGCGGTCGTGGTCATCTTCCAGGAGGAGCTGCGCTCCATATTCGAGCGCATCGCGGTCTGGAGCATCGCCCGGCCCCGCCAGCAGGCCGCGCCGCAGGAGCCCGACATCCTGGCCCGCGCCCTCTCCGACCTGGCCCGGGACAAGGTGGGCGCGCTCATCGTGATGCGCGGCCGCGACCCGCTGGACCGGCACCTGGAGGGGGGCTGGGACCTGCACGGCGAGCTCTCCGAGGCGCTCATCGAGAGCATCTTCGACTCCCACTCCCTGGGCCACGACGGGGCCATGATCATCGAGGACGGCCGGGTGACGAAGTTCGGCGTGCACCTGCCGCTGTCCAAGGACTTCAGCAAGATCACGCACATGGGCCTGCGCCACACCGCGGCCCTGGGCCTGTGCGAGCGCACCGACGCCCTGTGCCTGGCGGTCAGCCAGGAGCGGGGGGTGATCTCCGTGGGGCGGCGCGCCCAGCTCACCACGATCGACAACCTGCAGGACCTGCACCGCATCCTGAAGGAGTTCCTCATGGAGATCGCGCCGCGCACGCCGCGGCAGGGGTTCCTGGCCTTCCTCACCCACAACACGCGGGAGAAGGCCGTGGCCCTGGTCGTGTCGGCCCTGCTGTGGTGGCTTTTCATCGGGAATTCTCTCCGGCCATGAGCGCCAACACCATCCCTCAGGGCGCTCGCGACGGCCGTGCGATAAGGAGAAGGGCCGTCGCACGGCCCCTGGCCCACTTCCCTATGGCCAGGGGCGTACGGATGACGCCGCCATGAGCGAAGCCTTCCACGCCCGCAAGCTCCTCCGGGAGCTGACGCGTCTGGGCCCGCGGTTGAGCCCCCTGCTCATCCTTACCCACGACTACCCGGACCCGGACTCTTTGGCCAGCGCCTGGGCCCTGGCCTTCCTGGCGCATTCCCTGGCCAAGGTCCGCTGCCGCATCGCCTACGGCGGCATCATCGGCCGCCGCGAGAACCGGGTGATGGCCGACCGCCTGGGCATCCCGGCCCGGCCCCTGCGCAAGGGGGAGATCGCGGAGGCGGAGAACGTGGCCTTGGTGGACACCCAGCCGCCCTTCCGCAACAACCGTTTCCCGCCCCGGCGCCGGCCCCTGCTCATCATAGACCACCACCCCCGGCACGCGGACACGGCCGCGGGGCTCATGCTCATCGACGAGACCGCCGGAGCCACCTCCAGCATCATGGGCGAGGCCCTGCTGCTCTCCGGGCTCAATATCCCGCGGCGCCTGGCCACGGCCGTGGTCTACGGCATCGGCTCGGAGACCCAGAACCTGGGCCGCGAGTCCACGGCGCGCGACCTGGCCGTGTACCAGGCCTTCTGGCCCCGGGCCAACGTCAAGACCCTCTGGAGCATCTCCTACCCCAGGCGCCCGGCGGGCTATTTCGCGGACCTGGCCCGCGGCCTGCGCCGGGCCTTCGCCTGCCACGGCATCGTGGGGACCCATCTGGGACCCCTGGCCGCTCCGGAGCGGGTGGCCCAGGTCGCGGACTTCCTGCTGACCTACGAGCGCTCGCACTGGGCCCTGGTGACGGGGCGCTACCAGGGCCGCCTGCACATCTCCCTGCGCACCGACGACCCGACCACGCACGCGGGCCGGCTGCTCAAGCGCATCCTCTGGGGGGGCAAGCGCGGCGGGGGGCACGCCATGATCGCGGGCGGGACCATCGAGATCGGGGCCGAGGAGCCTGAGGTGAAGTGGCGCGAGGCCGAGGACCGCCTGACCGCGGCGTTCCTGGAGAGCCACGACCACAAGGACTCTCCTCTGACGTACCCCTTCCGGGACGAGTCGCTGTAGGCGGCTAGGCCGCGACGGGCTGTCCGCGGCGCTTCTTGATCTCGGCCACGATGAGCGGGAGGAGCTCGAACATGTCGCCCACCACCAAGTAGGTCGCCTGTTGCATCATGGGGCACTCGGGGTCCGTGTTGATGGCCACGATGTTGGCCGCGCTGGACATGCCGGCCAGGTGCTGGACCTGGCCGGAGATGCCGCAGGCCACGTAGAGCTTGGGCCGCACGGTGCGGCCGGTGAGGCCCACCTGGTGGCGATAGGGGATCCAGCCTGAGTCCACGGCCGCGCGGCTGGCCGCCACCGCGGCTCCCAGGGCGTGCGCCAGGTCCCGGATGGCCTTGAATCCGTCCGCGCCGCCCACGCCGCGGCCGCCGGAGACGATGCGCTCGGCTCCGCCGAGGTCGATCTCCCCGGCCTCCTCGGCCTGGAAGGAGATGAACTCCGTGCCTGCGGCCGCCGGCGCGTAGGCGAGCTCCGTCACCTCGCCGGCCCGTCCGGCCTGGGCCGGGGCCTGGGGGAAGACCATGGCCTGCACCGTGACCACGCGGACCGGCGACTTGAACTCCATGGTGGCCTGCAGGTTGCCGCTGTAGTGGCTGCGCTTGACCGCGCCGGAGGCGGGGTCGATCTCGTTGATGTCCGTGGCCAGGCCGGCGCCGAGCTTGACCGCGACGCGGCAGGCCAAGGACCGGCCGGCCACGCTGCCCGGGATGAGCACCCAGGAGGGCTGTTCCTGCGCGGCCGCGGCCAGCACGGCCTGGGCGTGGAGCTCGTCGTTGAAATCCTTGAGGGCGGCATGGCCGGACCAGAGGACGCGGTCCGCGCCGCGCTCGACCAATTCCTTGGCCTGCTCCGCCGTGCCTCCGGGTAGGTAGGCCGCTAGGGGCTGCTTGAGGACGTTGGCCAAAGAGCGGCCGGCGGTGAGCAGCTCATAGACCGCGGGGCTCACGACCCCGCGCTGCAGCAAGGCGATGACGAGTATCTTCTGTTGGCTCATTAGATCAGTTTCCTCTCGATGAGGGCGGCGACGAGCTTCTCCGCGGTCTGCGCGGGCGTGGCTCCGGCGATGCGCGTGCCGGCGGGCCTGGGCGGCGGGGCGGAAGAGCGGGCGACCTTGACGCGGGCGCCCGCCGCGCCGGCCTCTTCGGGCTTGAGTCCCAGGTCGGCGGCGGTCCAGGTGGGGATGGCGGCCTTCTTGGCGGCCATCTTGCCCTTGAGGGAGGGCACGCGCGGCTCGTTGATCTCCTTGACCGTGCCCACGGCCGCGGGGAGCTTGACCTTGAGCTTGTCCACGCCGTCCTCCATCATGCGGCAGAGCACGGCCGAGTTCTCGTCGATGGACTCGATCTTCTTGACGAAGAGCACTCCCGGCCAGCCCAGCCAGGCCGCGACCTGCCCGCCCACGACCCCGGAGTTGTCGTCGTTGGTGCTCTTGCCGAAGAGCGCGAGGTGCACGGGCTTCTCGGCGGAGAGCTTCTGGATGGCGGCGGCCAGGGCCCGGCTGACGGAAAAGTTGTCGCCGCCCTGCAGCTCGGCTCCGGAGAGGAGCACGCCGGCGTCGCAGCCGCGGGAGATGGCCTCGCGCAGGACAGCGCCGTCGGATTCCGGCCCGAGGGCGACGGCGGTGATGGTCGTGCCGGGGGTCTTCTCCTTGATGCGCACGGCCTCCTCGACGGCGTACTCGTCGAAGGGGTTCATGGCGAAGACCAGCCCGGCGGTCTTGGGCAGGCCTGTGGCTGGGTCCACGGGCACGGCCAGGGTCGACGGGACGTTCTTGACGCAGACGACGATGTTGAGAGGCATGTTCACCTCGCGGAAAAAAGTGGTGGTTGGGGCAGGATTCGAACCTGCGTAGGGCGTAGCCCGACGGTTTTACAGACCGTTGCTTTTGACCGCTCAGCCACCCAACCACTGAAGGACGACATGGGATTTTAGCAAATGAAGAGGGGGACGCCTAGATGACAGCCGGCTCCGGCGGGGCGGCGGGCGGCGCTCAGCCGCAGATGCCCAACATCTGCAGGAAGGTCTCCTCCAGCCGCCGGGACATGATGAGGGCGAAGCGCCGGTAGAGCTCGTAGCCCAGTTTGGCGTCCTTGGCGAACTTGCCGCGCAGGCACTTGCCGTCGAAGGACAGGGCCACGACCGGCCCTTCAGCCCGGGCCGAGAGGTGCCAGCGGTAGGGGGGGATGAGCCAGGACCAGCCCAGCATCTCGCCGGGCTCCAGGGTCTGGATGATGACGGGCTTGTGCGGCTTGGCGTGCAGCTCCACCGCCACGCGGCCCTGGCGGATGAGATAGAAGCGGTCCGCGCTCTCGCCGGCCTTGAAGAGGAACTCCCCGGCCTCGGTGCGGGTGTTCTTGGCGCAGCCGGTCAGCAGCTCGAGGTAGGGCGCCGGCAGGCCCTTGAGGAACTCGTGCTTGGCCAGGACCGACTTGAGGCTCTTCTTCTCCATGGCAGACCTCCCTGCGCCCGGCGGCGCGGCGGCTCTACTTGGCCGCCGCGGTCTTGTGGCACTTCATGCACATCGTCGAGGCGAAGATCTTCTTCTTGTCCTTGCCGAAGGTCTTCTTCCCGTCGTGGCAGGAGCCGCAGCCCTTGCCGGCCTTCATGTCGGACATCTTCATGCCTTCGCTGCCGCGCTTCTTGGGGAAGAGGGGCTTGTCGCCTTCGTGGCAGTCCTTGCAGGTGTTGAGCTTGCCGTGCTCGGCGTGGAGGAAGACCACGGGCTGGAGCTTGCCGACCTTGTCCATCTTGATGGTCTCCGGGGCCTGGGCCTCGCCCTCCGGGGCGGGCAGGGCCGCGGCGGGGGCCTTGTCCTTCTTGGCCGGGGCGTCCGCGGCGGAGGCCGAGCCGGCCGCGAAGACGCCCGCAGCGAGCGCGGCGGCGAGCACGAAGAGGGGCAGCTTTGCGGTCATGTGAGTCCTCCTTAGGGGCGGCACTGGGTGAGGGTACGGGGCGCCGGCTCCTGGGCGAGCGCCCCGCAGAATTCTCCGGCCAGCTCGCCGACGATGGACTCGGCGGCCTGGAGCTCGCCGCGCCGGCGGGAGAGGGTCTCCGAGATGACGGCTTCGAGGTCGTCGACGTTGTAGAGGTGCACGCCGGGGATCCCGGCCGCCGCGGGGTCGACGTTGCGCGGCACGCCCAGGTCGATGACGAGCAGGGGACGCCCGTCCCGGGCCCCGGCCAGGGCGGCGAGCCGCTCCCGGGTGACGATGTAGTGGGGGCAGGCGGTGGAGGCGATGATGACGTCCATCTCGGCGATGGCGGCCATGCCCTCCTCCAGGCTCACGGCGCGGCCTCCGAACTGGGAGGCCAGGGCCCGGGCCCGCTCCACGTCGCGGTTGGCGATGACTAGCTGCGCGCGGCGGTCTTCCAGCATGTGCTGGGCCGCGGTCTCCGCCATCTTGCCGGCTCCGACCAGCAGGATGCGGCGCTCGCGCTGGGAGGCGGGCAGGACCTTGCCGGCCAGGGCCACGGCCGCGCCGCCGCAGCTCGAGATGCCCTGGGCGATGCCGGTGCGCGAGCGGACCGCTTTGCCGGCCCCGATGGACGACTGGAAGAGCTTGTTGAGGATCTTGTCGGTCCGGCCGGCGTCGTGGGCGATGTGATAGAAGGTCTTGACCTGCCCCAGGATCTGGTGCTCGCCGACCACGATGGAGTCGAGCCCCGCGGCCACGCGGAAGAGGTGGCGCACTGCGGCCTCTCCGCGCCGGGCGAAGAGGTGGCCGGCGCTCTCGGGGCAGCGGGCGGCCAGAGAGTCGCGCAGGAAGGATTCGGCCGTCTGCGCGTCCGGGGCGCTGGCGTAGATCTCCAGGCGGTTGCAGGTGGAGAGGACCACCGCCCCGTTGAGGCCGCCGTCTCGGACCAGGGCCTCGAGGAGGGGGGGGATGGCTTCGGGGGAGACCGCGAGCTTCTCGCGGACCTCCACCCCGGCCTCCCGGTGGCTGAGCCCCACCAGGACGAGGTCGGACCAGGAGGCCAAGGGGCGGCCTTCCTGGACGTCTTCGCTGTCGCCTGTGCGCATCGATTCCATATTAGCAATTTCGGGCATAGGTCTCAGAACTTGGCGGACACTCCCACCTCGCCCACGCTGGCCCGGCCGCTGTTGTTGGCGTCGAACTTGTCGACCCAGTCGTCGATGCGGTAGCTGGCCCGGGCGGTGAGGCTCTTGTACTTGGGCGGCGTGAACTCGATGGCTGCGCCACCGCGCGCGATGCGGATATCCCGTGGCGTCCAGTCGCCGACATGGCTCGACGCGGGGTAGCCCGCCACGGCGTTGAGCGGCCATTGGATGGGAGCGTGCACGGTCATCCAGGTGTATGAGCCGTTGCCCAGAACGGTGAAGCCCTTGGGCAGCTCGAAGCGGCCGCGCGCCGCGGCCACTGTGTTTTTCTGGGAATGGGATATCTCTTCCAGCCACCAGGCGGCGGAGCCGGCGGGTGAGGTGCCGCCCGCGGCCGCCGCACCGTCGCCGAAGAGTCCGTTGTTCCGGTGTCTGATGGTCTCGTAGCTGGCGTCCGCGCCGAAGGAAACCCTGCGGTTCATGGCCCAGTCCAGACCGGCGCGGTAGGTGTTGCGCCACTCTCTATTATTGTAGAGCCCGAAGTGATGGGATGCCTGGTCGGTGTAGTCAGTCATGAGAGTCACCTGTACGTCCTTGGGCAACGGCACGGTCACGGTGAGGTCTGCGGTATCCTGCCGGTCGGGGTTGATAGCGTAAGCCCCGGTGTTGGCCTGGAGCCGCCTGTATGAGGCCTCGGCCTCGATGTCCAAGGGCAATCCCACTTCCGCGGTGGCGGTAAGGACGTGCTTGACGTCATTGTGTGCGGTCACCAAGGTCATTGCGCTTGGGGGTACCGCGATTTCGCCGTTAGGCGTGAGATAGAAGGCCGTGGCGGTCGGTTCGTTGAAATTCCCGGCGTCGCGGCGGTTGTTGACCTCCACACGGTAGCCGCCCTTCACCCGGACCTTCTCAGCCGCCTTATAGTTGGCGAAGATTTCCGCGCGTACGGTCGACTTGTCCATCTGGTTGCCTTGCGCGGCGTGATTGATGATCTGCGTCACGTAGCCCTGGACCTCGTCAATCTGGTAGGCGCGCGCATAGAGCTTGCCGGTCACGGAGAGCCGGCTGCTGGGCCGGTAGGTCGCGTTGACCGTGCCGACCACGGCTTTCTTATTGTAGCCATTCTTCAAATTGTCCCAGCTGTTGCCCGTGACGGCCCCGGTCACTGCCAGGGTCTTGCTTGGGTCGTAGCGGAACTTAACGCCCCCGCCCGTCATGCGCTGCGCTGAGTAGACGGGCTTGACGATTCTGTTTGAGGCGTTGGCGTTCGTCATGTTGTACGAATAGTCCTTGAACTCGAGGTGCTCAATGTCCAGGGCCAGGGCGCCGGCCTGCTTGATGTTCGTCCCCGCAGCGAGTGTGACGTCCTGGGTGATGTTATCGACATTGGCCGGGGCGGCTATGGACCTGGAGCTGAGCGCGTTCGGCGCCCGGGCGATGGCCTGTCCTCTCTTATCCACGATCCGGTATTCGGCCGAGAAGAACTGGGCCGGGTTCTGGGCTGCGAAAATGTCGAGGTTAAATGTGGATTCCGTGCGCCGGAACAGGAATTCGCCGGGCTGTGCAAAATCCATGGTCGTGAAATGCGTGGCCGGCGTCCAGATTCCGTTGATGAGGAACCCGGTCCGGGTGAAGTCCCGGCGGTGGTGGATGGTGTCGGTCTTGGCGCTGAAGCGCAGGGTGTCCTTGTAGTCAGCGTGCAAGGTCCCATTCTCTTCAGTGCTGCCGATGTCGAAGAGGCTTATGTCGAAGAGCCCCTTCTCGCCCTGGTTGGAGACCCAGATGTCGCCGTGCATGAATTTGTAGAGCTTGCCGTCGTATTCCGAGACCTGGCCGCGGCTGCCGCGGGTGTCGAGGTCAACGTAGCGCAGAGAGGCCCCCGCTTCGTAAGAGGAGGCTGGAGCGTCCGCGGCCAGCGCGGACACGGCCGTTCCTCCAGCCAGGAGACCGAGCAGAATGAGTCTTGTCATGGCGTCACCCTCGCAGTGTCTATGGGATTTCATGTTCTATGGCTGTCTTATGGCTTGAAGTGTTTCTGGTAATCGGAACCGTGGATATCCATGTGGCAGTCCGTGCAGCGTACCTTCCCGCTGATCCTGGCGATGGTCCCAGGCGCAGCGGCGTTCTGCGAGTGCGGCTTCCAGTGACAGGTCGTGCAGATGGCCGGCTGAGGCATCACCAGCAGCCGGTCATTGGAGGACCCGTGGACCACGTGACAGTTGTTGCAGCCGTCCGCGACCGGGGAGTGCTCGAAGGCGAAGGGCCCGAGCTTCTCGGAGTGGCACTTGCCGCAGAGCTCTTCAAGGGAGTCTGCCTTGAGGTTGCCCTCGATGCCTCCGTGGGGGTTGTGGCAGGAGGTGCAGAACATCTTCCCTTCGGGGACCGGGTGATGCGAGGCCAGGTTCATGTCTGCTTTCTGCTTGCGATGGCACTTCAGGCAGGTCTCAGTCTCGCCCTGGGACCGCGCGGCGAGCGACTTGCGGCCCTCGCCGGCGTGCACGCTGTGGCACTTGAGGCAGGAGACATCGTTGGTCGCGTGGGAGCCGGTCTTCCACATCATGAGCTGCTTGGCGTCCTTGTGGCAGGTCAGGCAGGCGGCGCTCTGCTCGGAAGCGCTCAGATTCTTCAGGTTCTTGATGGTGGCGAAGCCGGGGTTGTTCTTGTCCCCGCCGGCGGCCGCGTGCAGAGAGCCCGGCCCGTGGCAGGACTCGCAGCCGGCCTTGAGCTTGTCCGAGGACTTGGCCTTGCGGCCGTGGAAGGTCTTGGCGAACTTCTCCGCGACCTCGGCGTGACAGCCCGCGCAGGTCTCGGCGCCGACGAAGGCGGCCGTTTCCGCGGCGCGCAGGGAGACGGCCGCGCCGAGGACGCCGGCCGCGGCCAGCAGAGAGATCAGGGTCCGGGGGTTGCGCATCTTGAGCTCCTCCATGTAAGGTGTTATGAGTGTAACAGGAGACGTCTTCCCGAGGCTAGGACGCATGCCGCCCCCAAAGGATGATTTTCGTCATATCCCCGGGGATGCCTCCGACGAGACTACTTGGACCCGGCGTAGGAGTGCAGGCTGCTCATCAGGTAGTTCACTCCGAAGTAGGTGAACAGCACGAAGGCGAAGCCGAGCACGGAGAGCCAGGCCATGCGCCGGCCCTGCCAGCGGTGGGTGCGGCGCAGGTGGATGGCGGCCGTGTAGACCAGCCAGGTGATGAGCGACCAGGTCTCCTTCGGGTCCCAGGACCAGTAGGAGCCCCAGGCCTCGTTGGCCCAGACCGCGCCCAGCACGATGCCCGCGGTCAGCAGCAGATAGCCCAGGCTCATGGCGCGCTCGTTGAAATGGTCCAGGGAGACCGCTGCTTCGTGGTCGGCCCTGCCCCGGTAGGCCCAGAGGTGGACCCCTGAGGCCAGGAAAGACAGGGCCAGCGCCGAGTAGGCCAGCATGATGATGCTGACGTGCAGGAGCAGCCAGTTGGACTGCAGTGCGGGCACCAGCGGGGCCACGCCGCGGTCGAGCAGGGCGCAGACCGCCAGGAGCACGAGGTTGAGGCCCGCGGTCGCCGGGCCCAGCCAGGCGCCCGGGGCCCGGCGCCAGAAGCAGGCGGCCAGGGCCGTGATGCCCCAGGCCATGGTGACCAAAGACTCGAACTGGTTGGACATCGGGGCGT
>JACRDS010000168.1 GCA_016212825.1 Elusimicrobiota bacterium
GATCTTCTTGACCTGCAGCAGGGCGAAGAAGCGCTCCCCGTCCTTGGGCGGGCGCACGAAGCCGGAGACCGTGTCGCCCTTGCGCAGGCCGAACTTCTTGATCTGGGAGGGCGAGATGTAGATGTCGTCCGGGCCGGCCAGGTAGTTATAGACCTGCGAGCGCAGGAAGCCGAAGCCGTCGGGCAGGACCTCGAGCACCCCCTCGTCGTAGATCATCCCGTTGGCCTTGAGCTGGCCCTCGAGGATCTTGGCGATCATCTCCTGCTTGCGCAGGCCGGAGGTCCCCTCCAGCTTGAGGTTCTGCGCGATCTTGCTCAGCTCCGCGATGGTCATCTTGGTCAGCTGCGTGGCGTCCATCTGCGCCACGGGGGGCTGGGTCCGGGGCGCGGGCGGGGGGGCCGCTGGGGGTGTGGTCTCGGCGCTGGTGCTTTCCATCTTCTTATCCTCCATAGATCAACTCCAAAGCCTTGTGGGTGTCGCGCACCTTGCGGCGCAGTTCGCCGAGGGTGCCGTCGTTGCCGATGGCGACGTCCGCGAGCCGGGCCTTGCGGGCCAGCGGCATCTGTGCGGTCATCCGCCGACGCAATTCAGAGACGGGCAGACCGTCGCGCCGGCGCAGGCGCCCCAGGCGCCGCGCCCGGCCCGCGGTCACCACCGCGGTCAGGTCGAACTCGGCTTCCAGGCCGGCCTCGAAGAGGAGCGGGGCGTCGACGACCAGGAGCCCGCGCCGGTGCGCCCGCACGCGGCGCCTCATCTCGCGCAGGATGGCCGGATGGGTCAACCCCTCCAGGCGCCGGCGCAGGCGCCGGGAGGCGAAGACCGCCCGGCCCAGGGCCCGGCGGTCGATCTCCCCGTCCCGGCCGATGACCTCCGGGCCGAAGGCCCGGCGCACCGGTGCGTAGGCCGCCCCGCCCCGGGCCAGGACCCGGTGGGCGATCTCGTCGAGGCAGAGGGTCCGGGCCCCCAGGCGGCGGAAGGCCCGCAGGGCCTCGGTCTTGCCGGACCCGATGCCCCCCGTCAATCCCAGCACGAACGCTTTGCCCATCTAATGCTTCATCCGGTCCGAGTAGCGCCGCATGATCTCGCGCTCCTCCTCGGTCAGGGAATCCAGGCCCTTGGCCAGGATCTTGTCGAGTATGCGGTCCACGTCCTCCATGCTGGCCGCCGCGGGCTTGGGGGCGGGCTCGGCCCGCTGCCGGGGCGGGCGGCGGGACTTCGCCACAGGACCGGAGGCCAGGTCGGAGAAGGCCGACTTCACCCGGAGCTTGAAAGCCCACCACCAGCGTATGTAGAGGTAGCCCACGCCGAGTCCGGTCAGGTGGGCGAAGTGGTCGACGCGGCCGCCGCCCTGGCCGAGCATGGAGAAGAACTCGATGAGCCCGCAGAGGATGGCCATGTGCGAGGCCTTCACCGGAAGGAAGAAATAGAGGTAGACCACGGAATCCGGATACAGCATGGCGAAGGCCACCAGGAGCCCGAACAGGGCCCCGGAGGCGCCGATGAGGGGGATGCCGGACTGCGGCCAGACCGCGACCTTGACCAGGGCCACGCTGAGCCCGCAGATGAAGTAGTACTTCAGGAACTCGCGGGTCCCCCACTGCGCCTCGATGGCCATGCCGAACATCCAGAGCATGAAGACGTTGAAGAAGAGGTGCAGGAAGCCGCCGTGCACGAACATGTACGTGACGGGCTGCCAGACCCAGCGCTCCTGCAGGACCTGCCGCGGCACCAGCCCGAAGAGCCTGACGAACTCGCCGCCCACGATGCTGCTGAGCACGAACACGGCCACGTTGGCCAGGACCAGGTTCTTGACCCCGGGCGACATGCGCTTGAGGTTGAGCGGCTCGCTGGAGAAAAAGCGCGCCGTCACTTGAGCGCCTCCATGTCCTGCCAGTTCTCGCCGGCCTTGACGTCGACCACCAGGGGCACGCTCAGCTCCGCGGCCCCCTCCATGGTCTTCTTGGCCCACGCCGCGAAGGCGCGGGAGGCCGCGCGGGGGACCTCGAAGAGGAGTTCGTCATGGATCTGCAGGAGCATGCGCGCCTCCCACTTCCCGGGCAGGCCGCGGGCCGCGGCGATCATGGCCAGCTTGATGATGTCGGCCGAGCCGCCCTGGATGGGGGTGTTGCGCGCCGCGCGCTCCGCGAACTGGCGCAGGGCCGTGTTCTTGGCGTGCAGTTCGGGCAGGTGGCGCACCCGGCCGAAGGGGGTCCGGACGCAGCCGTCCCGGCGCGCCGCCTCGAGGTTATCTGCCACCCAGGAGGCGACGCCCGGGTAGCGGGCCAAGTAGTCCTTGATGTAGCGCCCGGCCTCGGCCTGGGGGATGCCCAACTCCGCGGCCAGGCCGAAAGCGGTCTGGCCGTAGACGATGCCGAAGTTGATGGCTTTGGCGCCACGACGCATTTCCTTGCTCACCTTCTCGGGCGGCACGTGGAAGACCTCGCTGGCCGTGCGCGTGTGGATGTCCTCCTCCCTGCGGAAGGAGTCGGAGAGGGTCTGGTCGCCGGAGACATGGGCCAGGACCCGCAGGTCGATCTGGGAGTAGTCCGCGGACACCAGGAGATTCCCCTTCTCGGCGACGAAGGCTCGCCGGATTCGCTGGCCGGCCGGGGAACGCACCGGGATGTTCTGGAGGTTGGGGTCGAGGCTGGAGAGCCGGCCCGTGGCGGTCCCGGTCTGGTCGAAATGGGTGCGCACCCGGGAGTCCCTGGGGTCCAGGCGGGCCAGGAGGCCGTCGATGTAGGTGCTCTTGAGCTTGGCCAGCTCCCGGAACTCCAGGACCTTGGCCGGGATGGGATGCTGCTTGGCCAGGAGCCGCAGGGCCTCCTCGTCCGTGGAGCGGCCGCCCTTGGCCGTCTCGTGCGGCACGGGCAGGGCGAGCTTGTCGTAGAGGAGGACGCCCAGCTGCTTGGGCGAGTTGGGGTTGACCTCGGCCCCGGCCAGACGGTCGATCTCGTCGCGCAGAGTGGCGATGTCGCCCTCGAACTCGGTCAACAGCCGCCCCAGGTAGGCGCCGTCCACGGCCGCGCCCGCGGCCTCCATGCCGCGCAGGATCTCACAGAGGGGCATCTCCATCTCGTCGAAGAGCTTGCGCACCCCGGAACTCTCCAGTCCTTCGTCCAGGACCTCGTGGTCGAGGGCCCCGGCCGCGGCGGCCAGGAGGTCCGCCTGCAGGTCCTTGCCCGCGGCCCGGCGGCCGGATTCCGCGGGGTTGATGCAGTACGCCGCCAGCATGGTGTCGAAGAAGCGCCCGGAGGCCAGCACGCCCACGGTCTCCAGGGCCGCGCGCGTCTCCTTGATGTCGTAGCCGACCTTGAGCGCCGGGCCCGAGAGGAGCCTGGTCAGGTGCCCGGATTCCTTCTTCAGAAGCGCCTCGTCGAGGACGGCGGTCCTCCCGTCGGGAAGTCCGACCGCCGCCAGGAGCGCGCCCGCGGCCAGGTCAGGCTTGGGGTTGCGGCGCGCCGTCACCGTCAGGGTCTTGGCGTGAGCGAACTCGGCGCGCAGGTCGGCGAAAGGGACCTCACGGACAGAGGTCTTCTCCGAAGGCTCGGCCGCGGGCGCCGCGGCGGCGCCGTCCGGCAGGATCTCCTTGAGCAGCGAGCCGAACTCCAGGCGGCCGAAGACGGCCGTGAGCTTCTCCGCATCCGGCTCAGGAAGCCTGCACGCGGCAGGCTCGGCCTCGACCGGGACCTTGGTGTCGAGCTTGAGCAGCTCGACTGCGGTCTGCGCGGACTTCTCCCCCTCCACCAGGGCCTGGGCGGTCTTGGGCGGGATGGCGGGGTCAGCGGCCTTGGCCGCCTTGACGGCGTCGCGGAGGGTGCCGAACTTCTTGAGGAGCTTGGCCGCGCCGACCGGGCCGATGCCGCGCACGCCCGGCACGTTGTCCGAGCTGTCCCCGATGAGGGCCAGGTAGTCCACCACCTGGGCGGGGCCCACGCCCAGCTTACCTTCGATCTGGGGCGGGTCCATGAAGGCGTTCTTGGCGGGGTTGAAGACGCGGATGCCGGGGCCGACCAGCTGCAGGACGTCCTTGTCCCCGGTCACCATTACGGACTCGTAGCCGTCCTTGGCCCCGGCCTTGGCCAAAGTGGCCATGAGGTCGTCCGCCTCGAAGCCGGGCTTCTCCACGCAGACGAAGCCCATGGCCTCGACCATGGCCCGCGCCTGCTTGAGCTGGAAGACCAGGTCCTCGTCGACCTCCTTGCGGGTGGCTTTGTAATCGGCGTAGAGCTTGTGCCGGAAGGTGGGCTCGGGCCGGTCGAAGCAGACCGCCATGCGGTCGGGCTTGTCGCGCTTGAGGATCTGCAGGAGCATGCGCGCGAAGCCATAGAGCGCGCCCACGGGCTCGCCCTTGGAGTTGGTCAGGGGCGGCAGGGCGTGGTAGGCCCGATGCAGGAAGGCGTGGGCGTCGACGAGATAGAACCTAGGCTTCATCAAGGACGGCGACGGCTGTCGTTCTCGGGATTATGCGGGACTGCGGAAATCGTGGTCTAGGCTTTGGTGAAGAGGGATTCCAGGATCTTCCTGATCTCGGCTTTGGAATGCACGCCCACGAGCTGCTCGGCCACCTTGCCGTCCTTGAAGAACAGGAGGCTGGGGATGGCGGAGATGCGGTAGGTGCCGGCCGCGTTGGGATGCTCGTCCGTGTTGAGCTTGGCCACGCGCACCCGGCCCTTGTACTCCTCGGCGATCTCCTTGACCACCGGCGCCAGCATGCGGCAGGGGCCGCACCAGGGGGCCCAGAAATCGACCAGCACGGGCTGGGTGCTCTCGATGACTTCCTTCTGGAAGGTGGCGTCGGTCAGCTCGATCTCGGCCATCGATATTCTCCTGGGGTTTTTGTAAGAGGAAGGCGTCTGACGACCGCCTATATCAGGCGTAGTCTTATGATAGCAGGACCGACCGGCTAAGTCAAGAAATTTAGGCGAACTCAGTGGCCGGGCGCTTGAGCACGCCGCAGATCTCGGCCCAGAGGTCCTCGATGGTGATGGGCTTGGGCAGGAAGGCCGCGGCGCCGGCCAGGAGCCCCTCCACGCGGTCGCGCGGGTCGTTGTAGCGCGAGGCGGCCGAGATGAGGATGACCGGGACTCCCTTGAGATCGGACATGTGCCGGATGCGCCGGCACAGGTCCAGGCCGTTGGTGTCGGGCAGGCGCACGTCCATGACGATGACCGAGGGCCGCTGCGCCCCCAGGATGGCCAGGCCTCCGGCGCCGGAGCCGGCGCCCGCCACCTTGACCCCGCGCAGGGACATCACATCCGAGAAAGTCTCTCGAAAGTGGGCGTCGTCCTCGATGATGCAGATCGTCAGTTCGTTCGTCCTCATGTCTCTCACCTGCTGGTCCTCTCCCCCTCTAGCGGCCTCCGCCCAAGGCCAGCTGCAGCCGGCCCAGCAGCGAGGCCCGGAAGGGCAGCTCAGGATACTGGCGGGTCAGTTCGGCCTGCCGCTGCGAGTCGGCGATGATCTGCCGGGCCAGGGCCGCGTCGACGTCCGACGACGGCATATGCAGCTCCTCCACCGCCTGGAGGTGGTCGACCATGCCCTGGATGCCGCTGTGCAGCGAGCGGTACTCGGAGACCACGCCCTGTGGGATGACGGCCGCGGCCCGCAGGCGGGCCTGCCGGAGCTGGCTGCGCGCCGCCAGCTTGAGCACGGCGCGGGCGGCGAAGCCCGGGATGACCGGGGTCATGACCGTCGAGAGCGCCTTGAAGGCGCTCTCGACGTCGATGAAGCCCTGGCCCTCGGCGTCCGGGCTCTGGCCGGTCTTGAACAGGGTGGCCATGACGCCGTTGACGATGGCGTCGAGCTTCTCGCCGATGGTGGTCACGCCGAAGACCATGGCCAGCAGGGAGAGGGCTCCGGCCACGGAGACCACGCGGATGGCGCCGGTCTTGGCGTCCTTGTAGCTCACGATGGCGGGCGCGCCTACGGTGTTGGCGCGGGGGCCGGCGTTGCCCGCGGCGAAGACCATGATGTGGCCTTCCTGCGCGAGCTTGCGCACCAGCTGGGCGTCCGGGCCCTGGGGGTCGCCCTCGTCGTCGCCCCAGGAGTTGGAGACGATGAGGTTGCCGTCGTTGCCGGCCATGGTCAGGGCCTTGAGGATGTCGTCGAGGGTGGCCCCGCCGTCCGCGGTGAAGACCTTGTAGTGGGTGAGGTTCTTGAGCCAGGGCGCGAAGTTGAGGATCATGCTGGTGACCCAGGAGCCGTGGCCGTTGTCGTCGATGTTGGGCCCGCTGGTGGCGTTGACGAGGGCCTTGACGCGCTTGAGCAGGGGGTGCTTGAGGTCGGCGCCCGTGTCGATGACGCCGACGGCCGGCTGGGGGATGGACGCGCCGAAGACCTTCATGATGAGCCGGCCCAGGAAGCCCAGCTCGGGCGCGCCCCAGGCCTTCTTGGCCAGGGCCTGCACCGTGTCGGCCTTGGAGATCTTGAGGTTCTCCTCCATGCCCACGGCGCCGCGGACGGAGGGATCCATGTCCTCGGGCTTGACCGGCACGGGCTCGACGATGTGGCGGCGGGCGTTGTCGTAGACCTTGAAGCCGCGGCCTTCCAGAAGCTTGCGGAACTCGGCGGCGCGGCCCGCCTCCACGCGGATGGTGGCCGCGTTGATGCGCGCGTAGGTGGCGATGGGAGTGGCGTTGTAGGCGGCCATGGTGTCCGCCTCCAAGCCCGCGCTGCCGAGCTGCATCATGATGCGCTGCTGGGCGAAGGCGAAGAGGCTGACGCCGCCCTTCTGGTCGACGTCGACCAAGGAAAGGTGCTCGTCGCGGGTGACGGGCTTGGCCGAATCGCCGAACATGACGATGAGGTCCACGGGGCTGTTGTCCAAGGTGACCGGAGAGGCCTTGGTGTCAGCCGGAGCCGCGGGGGCGAAGAGCTTGAGGCCCGCGCCCATGCCGGCTACGGGAGACTGGAAAAGCTCGGAACCGCCGCTGCGGCCGCCGCCGTCCCAGGAATCGCCGCCGTCGCGGGAGTCCGGGCCCGTGTCGCGGTCGGGATCGCGGCTGGGGTTGCCCAAGGGGTCGATGCCCGAGCCGGAGCCGTCCGGGTCCGCGATGTGGTCGCCGGAGCCGCCGTCGTAGTCCGGCATGCCCTTGGATCCTCGGCTCCCCTTCTTGGTCAGGGAGAGGACCATCTGCTGCAGCTGGACGAAGGCGCTGCGCACGGAACCGTCCTGGGACTGCTCGGCCTGGGGCAGGGCCGCCGCGAGGACTTCGGCCTGGCGGCCGCTGGCCTGGATGACGGCCTGGCGGATGATAATAGGAGAGACGCCCTGCGCGGCGACCGGAACGGCGACAGGGGCGACGACAGGAGACTGGGCCGGCGCGGCCGCGCTCTGGGTCTTGAGCTGCGGGACGGGGCTGTTGGCGTTGAGCGTGCCGAAGAGGGAAGCTCCCTGGAGGCTGAGGCCCGGGGCGGCGGTGAGCCCGCCGGCATTGGTCAGCCCGGGGCCCACGACGCCTATGCCGGCGTTGCCCGGGACGGCCTTGATCTGGGCCTGGATGACGGCCGCGGCGAGCTGGTAGGAGTGAAGGCCGGGGGTGACGCCGAGCATGCAGGCGCAGATGAAGAGGGAGAGGGAGAGGGCGGTCTTGGTTTTCTTCATGCACACATTATAGCGGGAGTTCTCGGCCGGCCGTGCAGGTCATAGGTCCCAAGATGGGCGAAGCAATCGGCCCAAGGCCGCTGGGTCCGGTGCCGCACCCGGGCGGGTCCAACAGGGGGCCTGCCCCTGGGCCGATAGGGTAGTCCCAATGCCGGCGTCTCCGTAGGACTTTAGGACCTTCACCTCTCCCCGCGCAGGGGATATACTTCTTCCTCATGAGAAGGACGCTCGCCCTCCTCCTCGCGCTGGCCGCCCTTCCCGTGCTCCCGGCCCGCGCCCGCGCGGTCGACCCGGCGCTGTTCAGCGCGGTCGCGCGCGAGATCCCGGTCCCCATCCCCGACAAGTACGACGAGCGGGCCATCCTGGCCGCGCTCCTCGCCCGCCCGGACGCCGCGGCCGAGTTCGAGGCCGACGGCCGCGCCGCCCTGGAGGACCCGAAGCTCAAGCCCCTCTTCATCGCGAAATGGCGGGGCCGCGCCGCCGCCTACGCGACGACCGAGGTGCACCGCCCGGGCATCGACGTCTCCCGGACCTACCGGAACTGGAAGGAGGTGCTCGGCCCGGAGGGCTACGCTTACGTCCGCCAGCGCCTGCTGACCATGTCGAAGGCGGACAGCGACAAGCTCATCGGCTACCTCGGCCTGCTCGACCAGAAGCTCCAGGCCAACGACTACAAGGTCGACAACGGATTGTTCGCCATGTCGGGCAAGATCGTCAACGGCATCCTCGACGCCTACCGCGACGATCTGAGCTACTATCTGGCCGCTCCCGGCACCGACGCGCTACGCGGCGGGGCCAAGGCCGCGGCCGGCCAGCTCGCGGCGGGCATCACGGCCAGGAACGCGGTCGCCGCGGCCCCCAAGCCGCCCGCCCAGCCGGCGGGAAGACCGGCGGCCAAGCCGGCGCCTCCGGCCAAGCCCGCCCCGAAGCCCGAGGCCAAGCCGGACAAACCGGAGCCAGAACAGGTCGCGCCGCCTCCACCCGCCGACTCCGCGCGCGGCCAGCTCGAGAACGCCCAGCGCGCGGGCGAGGGCGCGGGCGGGGTCTTCGACGGCGGCTTCCCCAAAGGCTCCCCCTCCGGCCCGGTGTCCGGCGGCGCCTCGGACGGCGCCGGCACGCCGAAGATCGGCGGCGGCCTCTCTCCCGCCCAGCCGCGCGGCGACCTGGCCGGCGGCGTGAAGGACGCGGTCCCGCCGGCGGACGACCTGGACGCGCGCGTGGCCCAGGCCGGCAAGAGCGGCAGGAAGCCCTACGGCGCGAAAGCCGGCCTGCTCCTGGGCGGCGGCGGGGCGCTGCTGGGCGGCCTGCTCGGGCTGCTCATCGGCGGCCCGGTGGGCGCGCTGGTCGGCGCGGCCCTGCTGGGCGGCGCGGGCTACCTGCTCTCGAAGCGGCTCTAAGGCCGGCCGGCCTGGGCTTTCCTCTCGTGCTTGCGGCTGTGCGCGTAGCTGAGCATGGCGACGACCGCATAGACGACGTTCTGCGCCGCGTAGATGATGTAGCGCACCTGCTCGGGGGAGTTGAGCGGGGCCGCGACGGCCTTCTGCAGGGTCCAGGCGATGAAGCCGATGGAGGCGACGGCGAAGAGCAGGCTGAAGAAGGGGGTGAAGCCCTCGGGCGCCTTCTTCTTCAGGATGGCGCCGATGTCCGGGGTGAAGAGGGCGAGGAAGGCGGCGCCGGTGGCCACCTGGATGGCCAGGGTCAAGGCGGAGATGCCGGCCTTGCCGAGCAGGACGGGCAGGACGGCGGGCACGAGGGCCGCGGCCGCGGCGTAGAGCCCGAAGCTGACGGCCAGCAGAGCCGCGCAGGCCGCGGCCGTGGCGGCCATGGCCCCCGCGCCGGAGAGCTGCACGCCGGACTTCGCCAGGAGCTTTCCGATGGCCAGCGGCGCCAGCAGGGTGAGGCCGCCGAAGACGTTCTGCACGCCCCAGAAGAGCTGGCCGGCCAGGGGCGCGCTGACGAGGCCCAGCGCCAGCGAGGCGGCGGTGCCGAGCAGGGCGCGCTTGACGGGGGTGGCGCCGTGATGCCCGTCCTCGAAGGTCTTGAGGATCTGCGGGATGGCGAAGACGAAGGAGATGGCGTTGCCGATGTAGTAGCCGGCCGCCCCGACGGCGTCGAGGACCTGGTGCCAGGCCGGAAGCTGGATGGCGCCGGTCTGGACCGCGTGCTGGATGCCGATGAGGACGGCCGCGGTGGCGGTGCCGCCGGCCGCGTGGACCGCGGCGCGGCGCAGGGCGGAGGTGGTCTTCTTGGCCGCGGCCGGGACGTCGGCCAGAGGCGCGGCCTCGGCCGCAGGCTCGGCGTCCGCGGCCTTGGTCTGGGAGCCGTCGAAGGGCGCGGCCGCCGCGACGCGGGCTCGAGGTTGTCCGAATGGGGGGCGGCGATGAGGGGCGCGGCGAGGGGAGCGGCCGCAGCCAGGGCCTGGGGCAAGGCGGGGATGAGCGGCTCGGTGCCGGTCTTCTGGACGGGAGCGGCCAAGACGGCTGGGCCTGCCGCTGTGGGGTGGGAGAACTGTGTGAGTGCGGCAGGCGCGAGCGTGAGGGAGAGGGTGCTGCCGAGGGCGGCTCGGCCGGAGACGGTCGAGCCGAGGCCTGCGGGGCCGGGATTGACCGGGACCGCGACGGAGACCCGGCGGGAGAGCGTGGCGGCCGCGGCGTAGGCGGGCAGGCCGGGGCTGAGGATGAGGATGGCCGCAGCGAGGAGCGCGGCGAGGGCCTGCTTGAGCCTGGCGATGTGGGGCTTCATGACATCCTCATCCTAAGAGTAACAGTCGCTCTGAGGATGGGAAGGGGTCTTTTGGCCGTGGCGGGGGTAGGTCTTAGGCCTGAGGAGGGGTGGGTCTTACGGACTTCGGACGATCAAGGTCTTTCAGAGGACTCAATCGGCATGCCCGCCCAATAAGCCCGCCCGCCCAAGGCTTGGACCAGACCGCGGCGCATCTGCGGCCTGCCCGCCAGAAGAGGCCTCTCGACCAGATGCTCGCCCCCGGCGATCACATGCAGGCTCTGGCCCGTCCGCTCCGCCTCATCCAAGGCGCCCTGGACCGCTCGGTCCAGCACCGCGTTGCGCTCCGTGATGGCCAGCCGGCGCAGCACCCGCCAGTTCTTGAGAGTCTCCCAGGCCTTGGCCGCCAGGTCCCGATAGTAGCGCAAGCCCCGCTCCGCGCTGTAAAGGTGGTGGTTCAGATCCAGGAGGTTCATGTGATGCTGGAGCAGAGGATGCTTGGACCGGTCGTAGACCTCCCGGTCGTCCCAGCCCGCCACCTCGATGCCCGCGCCGGAATCAGCGCGCTCGCCCAGCCAGTCCAGCTCCAGCCCCTTCTTCTCCAGATACTCCAAGGCAGCGCTCCCGTAGAGCGTCGGTCCCAGATAGCCCTCGTCCAGGATCAACGCCCCCTGCCCCGGCCGCAGGTCCGAAGCGATGCGGCGCATGTTCTCTTTGATGAGCCCCTGGTCCGAATGCCGCTCGCCGTAGAAGAAGACCTGCGCCGCCTCGCGCCGAGGCGAGTCCGTCATCTCGTAGCCCGCCCCGAAGCGCCCGCTCTGCCGTCCCAGGACCCAGCGCACCACCCGGTCCACCAAAGGCAAGCCGTGGTCCGGGGACGACTCCACCGGCTTCCAATCGAAGACGCTGCCCGGGGAGAACTCCGCGGAGCCGGAGAGGTTCGGCGCCGCCAGGACCGGAGCCGATGCCGAGCCTCCGTCCGGGACCGGGGAGACCGCAGCCTCCGGGGCCGCCGGCGCCTTGCCCCCGCCGTCCCAGAGCCGCGCCAAGGCCGGCGCGTCCGGAGGCGCATCTTCGGATGACTGCGCGTACCAGAGCGCCAGCCCCCCCAGCACCGGAGCCGCGGGCGCTGCAGCGACGGCCGCCGCAGGGGCGGCATGCAGGACGGGAACCACGGGGAGCGGGGACAAGGACGGAGCCGACAGCAGAGGGACCAGCGGGGAGAGCGGCGCCGAAGGGCGCGGCCCCGACCAGGAGACGGCCGGCCCGGTCTGGACCGAGACGGGCCGCACCTCCAGGCGCATCACCAGGGAGGACGCCGGCGCGGCCCCGGCGCAGAGCAAGACGAGCGCTGCGATGAGCACGGAGCCAGTGTACTCTTAAGGGGACGAGCCTAGAAGGGCAAACAGTCCCAGAGGCCGCCGGCTTTAGGCCCAGGCCCGCGCAGGTCCATTATCTCGCCGGCCCCTGCCCCCTTCGGCCCATGAGAAGACCCGCGGCGTGCGGTATCATCATCCCCGATGATCGCCATGCTCGCCGTCCTGCTGCCCGGCCTGGCCTCGGCGGCCCAGCTCTCCTTGGCCCCGGTCCGGCTCGGCCCGACCGCGATGGTGCCGGCCATGACCCTGGCTCCTCTGGCCGCGCCCGCTCTCATGTCGCCGTCTTTGACCTTGGCTCCCATCTCTCTCGCGGCTTCTCCCACGGTCGCGCCGGCTCCCACGGCCACCGTTCCCGCGGTCCAGCCGGAAATAGGTATTGTGTCCCGGGATTCGACGCCGGAGGAGCTGGCCTTCGTCTCCAAGGCCGCGCTCGAGCTCGCGGTGCTGGCCGAGGACTGGGGCGCGGAGCGCGGCCTGAAGGCCAGCCGGATGACCGGCAAGGATTTCCTCTCCATGCTCGACGCGGGCCTGGCCCGCTACGAAGAGCGGCACCAGGCCCAGGCGCCCAGCCCCCGGGCCTATGCCGCGGCGCGCGTCGTGCAGGCGCAGGCGGTCCGGATGGTCAAGGCCCTGCTCAAGACCGAGGAGCCCCTCTATCCCCAGGTCCGCCGCATCCTCTCCGTGTGGAACGTCTTCAACCAGGAGATGGAGGCGGCCGCCGCGAAAGGCTCCGCCTCGGCCATCGAAGAGGAAGCCCGCCTCTTCGCGTCCCAGGTCGAGCGGTCCGTCTAGGGCCTGATATGGACGAGCCGTGTCAATCCCGGACCTCGTTGTAGTTGAGCTGTTTCCAGAACCAGCAGGGCTGTCTCTGGAAGATCCTGGACCCGAAGGCGAAGCTGTTATCGACGGTTGATCAACCTGATATTCGCGGGTTA
>JACRDS010000167.1 GCA_016212825.1 Elusimicrobiota bacterium
AGCGTCGGGATGTCCCAGCGGAAGGCGCGTTTGGATGGCCATGCAATCCCTGTTTAGGTTGCATTAATTATGTCTTATATTCCCCGGATTTGTCAAGCACTTTCGTCGGAATCATCCGGACATATCAGGAGTCCTGAAATTAGTACAATCGCTCCTACGCCCGGATGGCGGAACTGGCAGACGCGACGGACTCAAAATCCGTTGGCCGCAAGGCCGTGTGGGTTCGATTCCCTCTCCGGGCAAATTTCTTTATTTGGCACCGCCTATTTGGCCAGCTCAGAGGCGAAGACGAAGTCGAAGCCCTCGGCCTGCAGCTTGGGCACGATCTCAGTCAGGCAGTCGTAGGTGCCGCGGAAGTAGTGGTGCCCGATGACGAGGGCGCTGCCGTTCTTTCGCGCCCTCGCCGCGACCTGGGCCATGACCTTCAGGCAAAACGGCTTGTTGTCGTAGCGCGGCGGCGACTCCAGGAACAGCTCGTTGACCACCACCCTCAGGCCCGCCTGGCGCGCCGCTTCGCCAGCCACGCTCTTGGGCGAGACGTGGCTGTCCAGGAAGTAGAGCCCCTTGCCCTGGATCTCCTTCATGAACGCGGCCATGAGCGGCCGGTTCTTGGTGGCCTGATAGGAGCGGTGGTTGTTGATGCCCTTGGCCCCGGGCATGTCGCGCAGACTCTCGGCCAAGAGCTTGCGCACCTCGGCCAGGTCGCGTGCGGAGAGCTTGTCCTTGGGCAATTCCAGCTTCAGGAACGGGTCGAACGGGAAGTGCACGATGACCTCATGCCCCGTCTCCGCCCCTCTCCTGGCGCAGTCCACGGTGTTGAGCCCGTACCTATTCTTCTTGTAGGTCGGCATCACGGCGAAGGTGACCGGCCATTTCACCGCCATCCACTCCTCGTCCTTCACGTTCTTCTTGTAGGTCAGGGCGAAATCATCCAGGACGACCGCTATCTTCGGCTTGGGAGAAGGGATCTCTCCTCCTATCAGAGGAGGGCAGAGGACGAGCAGGGGAATGAGTATTGTGTCCCGGATTCTATTGTTCATATCGCTCCAAGGTGCGTTTTCCGAGGGTCCACGGGACGACGAAAGCCGCCGCGTTGAGCACGACGAAGAACACCGCGCAGGAGGCCACGATCTCCCAGCGCCAAGCATGCGCCCGGCCGAAGCGCTCCTGGAAGTGCATCTGCATGGGCCAGGCCAGGATCATGATGGTGGCCGCGATGTAGCCCAAGGAGGAGGCCATGTACACGAACCCCCCCAAAGACGACTCGATCTGGTGGATGTTCTCCACGTTGAACATGGGGAACAGCGCCCCGAAGCCGATGCCCATGGCCGCCACGGCCCAGGTGATGAGCAGCAAGGACAAGGCCGAGAGCCAGGCGGAGAAGCGGTCCGCGCCCAGCAGGTGGTTGGTGGCCAGGCCCAGGACCAAAGCGATGCCGGTCATGGGGATGACGGAGAAGAGCAGCTTCTGGCGCATGATCGCGCCCGTGGTCACGGGAGACGAGCGCAGCACCCACCAGGCCCGCCCCTCCAGGCTGATGGCCGGGTAGGTGAAGCGCAGGCCCAGGGCCGCGATCACGAAGCCCGCCGCGCCCACGTTGAGGAAGGAGACCAGGCTCTTGAGGTCCGCGTTGTCCAAAGGCAGGCGCTGGATGCTGAAGAGGTAGACGAAGACCAGGCCCATGACCAGCAGGATCTGGGACCAGTGCTTCACGTCCCGGAAGAAGGTGCGCCGCTCCTTCCAGAACAGGGCGGCCAGCTCCCCGCGCAGGCCCAGGCGGGCTTCGGGGAAAGGCTCCACGGCGACCGGGGTCCGGCGCAGGCGGCCCTCCTGCGCCCCGGAGTAGCCCGTGAAATAGACCTTGCCCGCCAAAGCCACCAGGCCCGCGTAGACCGCGGCCGTGACCCCGTAGAGCAAGGCCGCCTGGCGGGCCAGCACCGCGTAATGGCCCGCCGCCGCGGCCTGGATGCCCGCGGTGAGCCACCAGGACGGCGCGTAGGGGGCCGTGGGAGCCTGCAGGTAGCTGAGGTAGTCGGCCACCACCTCCAAGGCGTCGGGCCGGATGAGGCGCTCGGGCTGGGCGAAGCGCACCAGGCCGTAGACCACGGTCAAGGACAGGCTGGAGAGCACCCAGACCACGTCCCGGGTGCGCGAGGATGGGAAGAGGTAGAGCAAAGCCAAAGTGAAGGCCATGCCCGCGGCCGCGGCCAGGGCCAGGAAGGGCGCCATGAGCGCCAGGAAGGCCACGAACACGTCCGGGCCGTAGTGGTTCACCCGGACCAGGGCCAGGATGTAGGGGAACTGCACCAAGGCGATCATCCAGGAGCAGAAGAAGAGGCTCTCTGCGGCCTTGTCCAGGAAGATGTCGCGCACGCGCACCGGCGCGTTCATCAGGAACTTGAGGTCGAAGGAGTAGTAGAAGGTGGTCAGGGAGGTCAGCAGGCTGGAGATGGCCACCATCATGAAGGTGGTCAGCATCACGATGGCCGTGAGCTTCCAGAGCAGGAGCTGGCCGATGAGCTCGACCTTGGCCAGGTAGGCCAGCATCTTGTAGAAGAGCAGGTAGAGCCCGGCCAGCAGGGCCAGGCCGGCCAGGGCGAAGGCCGCGTTGCGCACCCGCTCGTAGGCGGTGAGGTGCGAGAGGGTGTTGAGCAGGGTGCGCGTCTTGCGCCAGAACAGGAGCCTCAGCATGTTCTAAAGATGCCTGAGGAGCGATGAGTACTCGTGGCCGCCGGTGAGGCTCAGGAACAGGTCCTCCAGGCCCCGTCCGGACTCCCCCCGGGCCTGGCGGCGCAGCTCCTCGATCGTCCCGACGGCGGTCAGGCGGCCGGAGATCATGATGCCGATGCGGCCGCAGAGCTTCTCCGCGATCTCCAGGATGTGGGTGCACATGAGGATGGAGGTGCCGCGCCGGGCCAGGGTCAGAAGGATCTCCTTGACCATGCGGGCGCTCTTGGGGTCCAGGCCCACCATGGGCTCGTCGAGGACCAGGAGCCGGGGGCCGTGCAGCAGGATGCCGGCGATGACCAGCTTCTGGCGCATGCCGTGGGAGTAGGACTCCAGCAGCTCTCCGCCCCACGAGGAGAGCTCGAACATGGCCAGCAGCTCCGGGATGCGCTTGCGCTGCTCGGCCAGGGGCACGCCGTAGAGCTCGCCGATGAAGCGCAGGTACTCCGCGCCCGTGAGCTTGGGATAGACAAAAGGCTCGTCCGGGACCAGGCCCACGCAGCGCTTGGCTTCCAGCGTGCGCGTGGCCACGTCGAAGCCCGCCACGCGCACCGAGCCCGCGTCGGGCTTGAGCAGGCCGGTGATGAGCTTGACCGTGGTGGTCTTGCCCGCTCCGTTGGGCCCCAGGAAGCCGAAGATCTCGCCGGGAGGGACGGTCAGGTCGAGGCGGTCCACGGCGGTGAGGTCGCCAAAGCGCTTGACCAGGCCGCGGATCTCGAGCACGGAGGTGCCGCCTAGCGGCGGGCTTCCGTCAGCAGGGGCCGCGGCCGGGCGGCCCCGCCGGGGACCTGCAGGGAGTCCACGAACTCGCCGAAGCGGGCCTCCAGGGCCGCGCGGGCGAGGTTCTCCAGCCTGCGGGTGCTGAAGTCCTCGACGTTGAAGGAGGCCAAAGTCGTGCCGTAGAGCACGGCACGCTTGAGGTTGGAGATGTCGTCATAATCGCGCGTCGAGGTCAGGTAGCCCATGAAGCCGCCCGCGAAGGTGTCGCCCGCGCCCGTGGGGTCCTTGACCGACTCCACGGGGTAGGCCGGGAAGGAATAGAAGCGCTCCCCCACCTTCATGAGCGCCCCATGCTCGCCCTTCTTGACCACGATGACCTTGGGGCCCCAGTGGGAGATGACCCGCGCCGCGGCCAGGGCCGTGGGCTGGCGGGAGAGGACCTTGGCCTCCTCCTCGTTGACGAAGAAGATGTGCACCCGGCCGAGTATGCGGCGCAGGGCCTCGGGCTTGGAGTGGATCCAGTAGTTCATGGTGTCGCAGGCGATGAGGTCGGGCGCCTGCATCTGGTCCAGGACGCTGGCCTGCAGGTCCGGGTCGATGTTGGCCAGGAAGGCGACCTTGGAGCGCCGCTGGGCCGGGCTGAGCTTGGGCCGGAACTTGGCGAAGACGTTGAGGTGCGTGGCCAGGGTCTTGGCGTCGGAGAGGTCGCGGCCGAAGCGCCCCACCCAGCGGAAGGTCTTGCCCGGCAGCTCCTTGAGGCCGGCCAGGTCGATGCCCTTCTCGGCCAGCATGTGCCGGTGCTCCTTGGGGAAGTCCTTGCCGATGACGCCGACCACCGAGACCCGCGCGAAGTGCCGGGCGGCCAGGGAGAAGTAGACCGCGGATCCCCCCAGGGCCTCCTGGCTCTCCCCCCACAGGGTCTTGACGGAATCGAGCGCGACCGAGCCCACCACGACTATGGAATCCATGTCACTCTCCGCCGAGAAGGGTCCGGCGCCGGCTCAGACCCCGCTTTCCCGCTGGTCGAGGAAGGACTTCACCTCGACCTGGGAGCTCACCTGGCGCAGGAAGTAGTTGATGAGCTCCAAGGCGCGCAGCTGCTGGGCCTTGGCCGCGAAGGCCGGGCGGTCCTTCTCCGTGACCTTCTTGCCGCCGGCCTGGCGCTCCCTGGCGAACGCCTCGTCGAGCTCCGCGGGGGAGAGCTTGGCGGCGTGGAAGATGAGCTGCTTGAGGCGGCCGGCGATGAGGCTGCGCCGCCGCATCTCCTCGTAGCCCTGGGGCGTCTCGCGGAACACGCTGCGCACCACCCGGAAGTAGGACTGCGGGCTGAACTCCCCTCCGGCCTGGAAGGCCGGGGTGGCGCGGATGTCCCGGGCCAGTTCCTCGTCAGTGACCGTGATGCCCATCTCCTCGGCCTTGACCAGCAGCATCTCGTCGACGATCATGTCGCGCAGCATGTCGACCTTGATGCGCTTGACCATGTCGTCGGAGACCTCGCCGTCGCGGCTGCGCAGGGCCTCGAGGTATTGGTCGACGCGGGCGCGATAGCGCACGTAGGGGATCTTCACCGCGCCCACGGAGGCCACGGCCTCGGTCATGTCGCGGCTGGTGAAGAGGTAGCCCCCCAGGCCGACGAAGGTGCCGATGAGGAAGACGGAGATGGTGGCGATGAAGAGGGTCTTGCGGTGGCGGTTCAAGAACGAGATCACGCGTCGCCTCCTGGCGCCACGGGGACGACCGCGGGTTGGGTCGCGCCGCGCATGCTGCAGTTGCCCTCGAAGAGGGCGCCCTCCTCCACGCGCAGGTTCGGCGTGCGGATGTTGCCGTGCAGGCGCGCCTGGGCGAGGATCTCCACATGCCGGGCGGCGACCACGTCGCCCTCCAGCTCCCCGGCGATGGAGATCGACTCCGCGGCCACGTTGCCCCGCACCCGGCCCTTCTTGCCGATCTCCACGGAGACCGCGTCCGTGATGTCGCCCTCCACGGAGCCTTCGACCCTCAGGGAGCCCTTGGCGGAGAGCTGGCCGTGGACGTAGGCCTCCTCGCCGATGAGGGTCATGGACTCGCCGGCGTCGAGCTTCTTGGAGTCGAACATGGTCAGCGCGCCGCGGACTGGGCGTAGCCCAGGAGGTCCTCGACGGAGCGGACCTTGAGGTAGGCCATGGGATTGACCGGCTGGCCGTTGCGTCGGATCTCGTAGTGCAGGTGCGCGCCCGTGGAGCGCCCCGTGGTGCCCATGTAGCCGATGACCTGGCCGCGGGTCACGCGCTGGCCGGTCTTGACCAGGGACTTCGAGGTGTGCGCGAAGAGCGTGGAGATGCCGTAGCCGTGGTCGATGTGGATGACCTGGCCGTAGCCGTGGGACCAGCCCGCCAGGTGCACCGTGCCGTTGGCCGTGGCGCGGATCAGGGTGTCTGGCCGGTTGGCGATGTCCACACCCTGGTGGTACTCGCCCACATCGCCCTCGGAGCGGTTCATGGGCGAGAGGCGGTAGCCGTAGAGCGAGGTGATCTGCCCTTCCGTGGGCCACATGGAGGGGGTGGCGTGCAGGAGGCTGCGCTGGTTCCCGATGTACCAGGCGATCTCCTGGAAGCTGGCCAGGCGCTTGCGCGACTCCTCGCGCAGGGCCTCGAGCTGGCGGTGCCAGTCGGACTGCTGGACGCTGGCCGGGTCGATGGCCAGCAGACGGCGCAGGGAGATGCGGTCCGCGGCCGTGGGGCCGCCCACGGCGGTATTGTTGCCGAAGAGGTCCTCTCGGTGCGACAGGTTCAGGAGCACGCGCATCTGCCGGTCCGTGGCCTTGGCCACGTCCAGGGTGTCCCGGGCCCTCTCCATCTCGGAGGCGAGATAGCCCATCTTGGCGAGCATCACCTTGTTGTCGGCCTTGGTGATCCAGTAGTCCACGTGGCGGCCGCAGATGAAGCCGGCCCAGATGGTGGCTCCGGACCACAGCGCGGCCAGGAAGATGATGAAGGCGGCGCTGAACTGCCAGCGCCAGGGCTTGAACGCGGCGTGAGGGATCACCATGATGGTGATCTTCCGGTCCAGGAAATCCCTCAGGCCTCTGCTCAGGTTCATGGGCATGCCAAGTCCAGCGCCAGATGTTATAACAGATGGAAGACCTTCTGTCAATAAATGTATCTTCGCGATGTAACATTAGCGGTGCCGGGCTTTTAGTATAATCGTCATCCCTATGACCACGAGCACACGCCTGAGACAACAGTACCTCGATTTCTTCAAGGCCCGCGGCCACGCGGTCTGCGCCTCCACCCCCCTCATCCCGCAGGGCGACGCCACGCTCATGTTCAACTCCGCGGGCATGGTGCCCTTCAAGCCCTACTTCCTGGGCCTCAAGAAGGACCTCTCGCGCGCCGCCTCCTGCCAGAAGTGCTTCCGCACCACGGACATCGACCGCGTCGGGCTGACTTTGCGCCACCTGACCTTCTTCGAGATGCTGGGCAACTTCTCCTTCGGCGACTACTTCAAGGCCGAGGCCATCCCGTGGGCCTGGGAGTTCCTGACCAAGGACTGCGCCATCGACCCGGCCCTGCTGCACCCCACGGTGTTCAAGGACGACGCGCAGGCCGAGGCGCTCTGGAAGAAGCAGTCCCTCAAGAACCCGGTGCGCCGCCTCGGCGAGGACACCAACTTCTGGGCCATGGGCCCGACCGGGCCCTGCGGCCCGTGCTCGGAGATCTACGTGGACCGGGGTCCCGAGTTCGGCTGCTCCAGCCCCTCCTGCGCCCCGGGCTGCGACTGCGACCGCTACCTGGAGGTCTGGAACCTGGTCTTCACGCAGTTCGACCGGCAGGGCGACGGCTCGCTCAAGCCTCTGCCCCGCCAGAACATCGACACGGGCATGGGCCTGGAACGCCTGGCCCTGGTCGCGCAGGGCCGGACCTCGCCGTTCGACACGGACCTCTTCTCCCCCATCACGGACCAAGCCGCGGCCTTGCTCAAGACCGAGCCCGGCCGCTCGCCCGAGACCGCGCTGGCCTTCCGGGTCATCGCGGACCACGCGCGCGCCGCGGCCATGCTCATGAGCGAGGGCATCATCCCCTCGAATGTCGAGCGCGGTTATGTCCTCAGGCGCCTGATCCGCCGCGCGGTGCGCTACGGCCAACTCCTGGGCTGCGCGGAGCCGTTCCTCTACAAGCTGGTGCCCGCGGTGCTCGACGTGTTCCGCGGCACCTACCCGGACATCCTGAAGGCCGAGGCCATCGTGGCCTCGGGACTCAAGATGGAGGAGAGCCGCTTCATCGAGACCCTGGCCGCGGGCGAACGCGAGCTCAAGGCCGTCCTGGAGAAGACCTCCGGGACCCTGGCCGGGGCGCAGGCCTTCAAGCTCTACGACACCTTCGGCTTCCCCCTGGAGCTGACCAAGGAGATCTGCGGCCAGCGCGGGCTCAAGGTGGACGAGGAGGGCTTCGCCAAGGCCAAGGAGGACGCGGCCGAGGTGGCGCGCGCCTCCTGGAAAGGCTCCGGGGAGAAGGACTTCCTCGCCGAGGGCCTGGGCTCCCACCAGAGCGAGTTCACGGGCTACGCCAGCCTCTCCGAGCGGACCAAGGTCTTGGCCGCGCGCTTCAAGGGCGGCGAGGGCATCGTGGTGCTGGAGCGCTCGCCCTTCTACGCGGAGAGCGGCGGCCAGGTCGGGGACACCGGGGAGATGCGCTCGGCGGACGGACGCTCCGTGCTGGCCGAGGTCATCGACACCCAGAAGCACGAGAAGACCACGGTGCTCATGGTCAAGGGCGCCGGGCTCAAGCCCGGCGACGAGGTCCTGGCCGAGGTGGACGCGGCGCGCCGCCGCCGCATCATGCCGCACCACACGGCCACGCACCTGCTCAACCAGGCCCTGCGCATGGTGCTGGGCGTGCAGGTCCGCCAGGCCGGCTCCTACGTGGACGACAAGCGCCTGCGCTTCGACTTCACTCATCCCAAGGCCCTCAGCGCGGAGGAGCTGCACCGCATCGAGGGCATCGTCAACGAGGAGATCCGCAAGGCCCTGCCCGTGGAGACCCGCGAGATGCCTCCCGCGGAAGCGGTGGCGCACGGGGCCGTGACCCTGCTCGGCGAGGACTACGGCTACCAGGCCCGCGCCGTGCTGGTGGGATCCAAGGGCTGGAAGTCCCCGCACGAACGCTTCAGCCTGGAACTCTGCGGCGGCACGCACGTCTCCAACACCGCGGAGATCGAAGCCTTCAAGATCGTCAAGGAATCGTCGGTCGCGGCCGGCATCCGCCGCATCGAGGCCGTGGCCGGCCCGGCCGCCAGCGAGTACGTGACCAGGAAGGCCGAGGCGCACAAGGCGGCCATGGCCGCCCTGGTGGCCAAGCAGGACGCTCTGCTCAAGGATATCCGCGCCTTGGGCGGCGAGGCGGGGCCGTGTCCCGAGCGCGAGGAGTCCTCCTTGCGCTCGCACCTCAAGAACCTGGAGAACTCCCTGACCGGCTTGAAGGCGAAGAAGCTCTCAGGCTCCACCGCGGGGCGCAAGGTGCTCGAGACCAAGGGCATCAAACTCTGCGTGCAGAAGCTCGAGGGCGCGGACCCCAAGTCCCTGCGCGGGGTGTCGGACAAGGTCAAATCCGAGCTCGGCTCGGGCGCGGTGTTCTTGGCCGCGGCCCACGCGGGCAAGCTCTCCTTCGTGCTGGCCGCCACGCCGGACCTGGCGGGCAAGGGCTTCGACGCGGGGTCTTTGGCCAAGAAGTTCGCGGCCGCGCACGGCGGCTCGGCCGGCGGCCGGGCTGATTTCGCCCAGGGCGGGGTGCCCGACTCGGACTGGGACCAACTCGTGGCCAGCCTCTCCGGCCTGCTGTGAAGCCGCGCTGGACCGACTACTTCCGCTACCCCTTCCCGTCGCAGGAGGGGTTCTCGGCCTACCGTTCCCCGGGGCTGGCCGTGCACGTCCCGGTGCTCTTCACCTTCCTGGCCCTGTGGCTGCTGCTGTGCGCGGGCAGCCGGCTGGCGGTCTGGCTTCTGCCCCTCTATCTGGGCTTCGGCGTGTACTTCGGACGGGACATCGCCATCATGTGCCACTACGCCCCGCCGCTGACCCTGCTGTCCTGGGGCGCTTTCGCCGCGACCGTGTACCTCGTCCCCCGTTGGGGCAAGGCCCTGGCCGGCAGGCCGGTGCTGGGCTTGGCCCTGGCCGTGCTGGTCACGGCCGGGCTGGCGGCCCTGCTGGCCGCCATCATCCGCCGGATGACGCGGGACGACGCCTAGCGCGGCTCGCGCCGCTCCACGTCGGGCGGGGCCACGTAGCGGTGCTTGTTGGCCTTCCACCAGGCCTGCCAATCCCCGGAGAACTCGGTCCCCCAGGAGCCGTCGTCATAGGCCACGGCCAGCAGGGCGTGGCCCACGGTCCGGCACTCGGCGGGCCAGCCGCCGGGCAGCGCCTCCGGCGCGGCCCAGAAGCCGTTGACGGGGCGGCCCGCGTAGGACTGGAAGCCCTGCGACCGGGTGAACCGGAAATGGATCGGCCTCTCGTCGCCGACGTGGGTCAGGACCCGGTAATAGGCCTGCCAGCTCGTGTTGAAGAGGTGATAGACCTGGAACCAGGAGGCCGCGGCCTTCTTCGGGTCCGCGCTGGCCATGCCCCGGATGTTGTATTCGACGCGCAGGGGGACGATGAGCGGGTTCTTGTCGAGGGGGACCCAGTGATGGATGCCGATGAGCACGGCCCCGGCCAGGAAGCAGGCCCAGAAGACGAGCCGGACCCGGCCCGGCAGCCGCACCCCCGGCACCAGCGGATCGAAGAGCCCCATGGTCAGGCGGCCTCCCGGCTCGCCGCCGCCGGCGCCGGCTTGGCCAGGAACCACAGGCAGTGCGCGGCGATGGCGGCCCCGCAGGAGAGCCCGATGCCCCGGTAGGCCCGTATGAGCCCGGCGGCGGTCCAGCGGTGGTCGTTGACCAGCCGCACCATGTCGTTGCCGGATTCCCGGGACGCGTTCACCGCGTCCCCGAAGACCACTGCCCGGAGTTCCGGGTCCATGTTGCGCCAGCGGAGGAACGACTCCACGAAAGCGATGGCCGCGATGAACATCAGCGGATAGCGCCAGAAGTCCCAGCGCACCACGCGCGGCAGCCGGTAGTAGAAACCCAGGACCAGGGCGGCGCTGAGGATCAGCTCTCCCGCGCAGCCGGCGAAGACCGCCCACATCTCCCATTCCGCTTCGGACGCGGCGAAGCCCAGGTAAGCCAGGCCTCCGGCCAGCGCGGCGCAGGCCAGGACCGCCCCATAGCAGCGCTCCCGCAGGCAGGCCCAGGCCGCGCCGGCCAGGCCGCAGAAGAACAGCAGGGCGATCACCGGCGAGCGTGAGCCGCCCCACAGGGCGAAGCCGAAGGGGATGAAGATGGACCAGCGCCCCCCCAGCCAGGCGGCCAGGCAATGGCCCATCTCATGGAAGGTCCCCCCGAGGAGGATCAGGGACAGCTCCCCCAGGCCGAGCGCGTGCAGGAGCGCCGCGAAGATCAGGACCCCGGGCACCGCGACGGCGCTGGGGGGGCGGTCGTCGGGGTCCATCCCGGTCTCAGCCCGCCTTGCCGAAGAACTGGGCCAGGCCGGTGAGCAGCATCTGCACCGCGATGGTGGTCAGGATCATGCCCATGAGCCGCTCGATGGCGGTCACGCCGCGCTCCCCCAGCAGCCTGGCGATGGCCGCGGCGTTGTAGAGGATGGCCAAAGACGCGGCCCAGGCCGCCACGATGGCCAGGCTCAGCTGCCAGAGGCGCACGTCGCTCTTGGAGGCCAGGATGAGCACCGTGGTCATGGCCGAAGGCCCCACGATCAGCGGCGTGGCCAGGGGCACGAAGAAAGGCTCGCCGGAGGGCAGGTCCCCGAACATCCCCTCCCCCTTGGCCGGGAAGATCATGCGCACCGAGATCAGGAAGAGCACGATGCCGCCCGAGATGCCCAGGGCCGGGTCCTGGATGCCCAGCAGGTTGAGGAAGAACTGCCCGAAGAACAGGAAGAAGAACAGCAGCCCCAGGGCGAAGAGGTGCTCGCGCAGCATGATGCGGCGCACCCGGTGCGCCGGGATGCCCTTGACCATGCCCGCGATCACCGGCAGATTCCCAAAAGGGTCCATGACCAGGAACAGGATGGAGATGCAGGAGAGCAGTCCCATATCTTCTTTCATAGCGCGCTCCGGGGTATGACGGAGATTCTACATAGTCCGCCTCTGGATTAGCTATACTCTCCATCCAGGACCCGGGCATGAAGAAAGAGTCCCCGCGACCCCGCCCCACCTACGCCCTGATCTTCCGCTTCCGCGACCCGGCCGAGCTCCAATTCATGCACGGACACCGCATCAGCGCCGTGGTGCACCGCGACATCAGCCGGCGCTTCGGCCGCCTCGCCCGGAGGGTGCTCAGTCGGCATTCCCCCTTCGACGAGCCCTTCTCCCCCCAGTTCGGCGTCTGGATGGCCCCCTTCCACATGCGCAGCTGGAAAGTGGGCTTCGACGTGGACGACCAGATCTCGGCCATGACCGAGACCGGACTGGAGCTGGTGCGCGAGATGCTCGACATCGAGCTCGGCCGCGCCGCGGCCATGCACGTGGACTTCGATTTCGCGGTGCTCCGCGACCCGACCGGCCAGACCCGGCCCGACCGCCTCTGGCAGGCCCTCGTCGGCCGCATCGCGGAGCTCTCCCCGGACGAGACCGCACCCGGCGTCTCCTGGGCCGAACTGCGCGACATCATGCGCCACGGCGGCCTGGACTTCCACCTCCAGCCCATCGTGAGCCTGCGCGACCTCAAGCCCGTGGGCTTCGAAGCCCTGGTGCGCGGCCCGGCCGGAGGGCCGGTGGAACGCGCCGACAAGCTCTTCGCGGCCGCGGCCTACCACGGCCTGCACGGCGAACTCGAGCTGGCCTGCGTGGCCGGGGCCTGGAAGGCGGCCCGGGCCCTGCCCGCGCCCTACTGGCTCTCTGTCAACCTGGGCCCGGAACTCTTCCATGCCCCCGCCCTGAAGGCGTTGGTGCGCGAGCCGCGCGACCTGCGCCGCCGCGTCTTCGAGCTCACCGAGCACCTGCCCATCCGCGCCCCGCACAAGATCGAGGCCGCCTCCCATCCCCTGCGCCGCCGGGGCGCGCGCGTGGCCCTCGACGACGCGGGTTGCGGCTACCTCAACATGAGCATGGTCGAGGCCCTCTGTCCGCACATCGTCAAACTCTGCGTCACCGTCATCCGGCGCATCGACGCCGGCCCGGACTCCCTGGGCGCCATCCGCGACGTGGTCAGGCGCGTCAAACGGGCCAAGGCCGCGCCCCTGGCCGAGGGCGTGGAGAGCGCGGAGCAGTTCCGGCATGTGCGCGGCTGCGGCTTCGAGCTCGCCCAGGGCTACCTGTTCGGAAGGCCCCGGCCCGCGCGCCACGTCCTAGCCAACCTGGGGGACTACTGAGATGAAGACCCTGCTGGGACTGCTGCTGACCCTGGCCTGCGCCGCCCCGGCCCAGGCCCAGGTCAAGGCCGGCTCCCACGTCCTGAGCCTGCAGGCCGGCACCGCCCTGCCCCTGACCCGGTACGGCGATCCAGACGTGTTCGTAGGCAACCAGGGCGCCTCCTTCGGAGGCCGCTACCTCTACCAGTGGAGGCCCGCCTGGAGCCTGGGCGTGGACATCCTCTACGACGCCTTCAAGGAGAAGCCCCTCGACTCCGGCATCTACCGCCTCACCACGAACCCGAAGCTCTTCCAGGCCCTGGTCATCGGCAAGCGCACCTTCCTGCCCGACTGGAAGTGGCGGCCCTACGCCTGGGGAGGCCTGGGTCTCGGCGTCTTCTCCCTGCGCAAGACCGAGATCCCGCAGCCCGGCATGGCCCGCCTCGACGGTTCCACCGACACCAGGACCCTGGTGGACGGCTCCTCCCGAGGACTCGCCTTCGCCCTGGCCACGGGCTTCGACTGGGACCTGACGAAACGGCTCACGGCGGGCTTCGAACTGCGCTGGAACCAGACCGCCATAGACAAGAGCCGATTCTTCGGCGACAAGTTCCACTCCTTCAACATCGGCGCGTTGCTGGGCTACCGGCTGGGCGGCCGCTAGGCCCAATGCCGGTTAGTTAAGCACGGCCGCCGTCGAAAATAGTAGACTCGTCTCCTCGCCGAGAGGAGACAAGATGCGGTTGGCCTCTTCACTCGTCGCCATCGGCGACGGCACCCTTCCCGAGTCGTTCGAAGG
>JACRDS010000169.1 GCA_016212825.1 Elusimicrobiota bacterium
CGGTATTTTGTCTTACGGCAACGGCTGTGGTATCATGCATACGAGCGTAGCCTCCTGGGCCGGCTGTAACCGGCCTCCTGGTTTTAACCCAACCAGAGGTTACGCTTTTCGTTTTTCCACATCAAACGGGACGCCGCCCTGCCCAGGCAGAGTCCGTTCTACGAGCGCCCGAGACAGGCGAAGCATGTCTGGGCGGAAGGACGGCTTGTGGTAGGCCAATGAATGGCGCCGCTTTGCGGCGCGACTTGCGAGCCGGAGGCTCGCAAGTCCATTTCAACGGCTGGGAACTCTGTACGTACAGAGTCTGTGGATAACTAGCGGCTAGGGCCGCGCCCCGACCAAGCCGTACTCCAGCAGGACCCTGATGGCCTCGGCCACGCTCCAGGCCTGCGAGCGCGTACCGCCGCGGTGCTGGCCGCGCAGGACCTTGGTGATAACATCGCGCAGACCCAGGGGGTCGGCCAAAGAGAACTTCAGCAGAGCGTCGGCCGGGGCCCCGCCGTCGAAGAGCTCGGGCAAGGAGCCTTCGGGGCGGCTCACCAGGGACTCCACCAAAGGCGTCATGACCGCCTGCACCTCGGCCTGGATGCGGGCCTGGTCCCAGCCCTGCGCCCGGCGCACGCGGACCAAGGCGTCCACGTAGGGGCCGATGAGCCAGGGCCAGACCGTGCCCTGGTGGTAGGCCTGGTCCTTCTCCAAGGGCGGCTTGGAGGTGTCGTACGCCGCGTGGTAGCCGCTGTCGCGGTAGGAGAGGGTGCGCAGGCCGTAAGGCGTGAGCAGGTCGCGCGTGGCGGCCTGCACCACCGCGGCCTGCCGCTCCGGGCTCAGGAGGTCCTCGCCGCGGCTGACGGCCACGAGCATGTTGGGCCTGACCGCGAACCCGTGCGGGTCTCCTTCCACCACGTCGGCCAGGGCCCCGCCCGTGCCGCCCCAGGCCTTCTTGTTGTCCTCGGTCGTGAACCAGAACTTATCGTTGAAGGACTTCTTGGCCAGGTCGGCCTGCGCGTCGAGGATCTGGGCGGCTGACTCCTGGCCCAGGCGCCGCTCCTGGCGGGCCAGGAAGCGCAGGTTGGCGTACCAGAGGGCGTGGATCTCAACGGCCTTGCCGTTGCGCGGGGTCACGGGCTTGTCGCGGCCCTCGGGGTCCGCGTCCATCCAGGTGGCCTGGGCCGGGCTGATGATGAGGCCGTCGGAGTCCATGGAGATGCGGTTGAAGCGGCCGTAGCGCTGATAGCCGGTGCCCAGGGCGTAGCGCTGCATGACGCGGCGCAGCACGGGCAGCATCTCGTCTACGAAAGCGGTGTCCTGGGTGGCCTCGGCGTAGCTCTTGACCGCCTGGATGAACCACATGGAGCCGTCGACCGTGTTGTACTCGGCGGGGCGGTCGGCTTGCGGAATGCGGTTGGGGATGAGGCCGTCGCGCTCGTGCTTGGCGAAGGCGCGCATGTTCTCTTTGGCCTCGGCGTAGCGGCCGGTGGAGAGCAGCAGGCCGGGCAGGGAGATGAAGGTGTCGCGGCCCCATTCCTCCTGGAACCAGTCCAGGCTCGCGGCCCAGATCTGCACGGAGCCGTTGAAGTGCTTCACGAAGGAGTCCCCGGCCTTTCTCAAAGCGTCCCAGAGGGATGAGGCGGCGGTCCACACGTTGCCTTGCTTCATGGCCTTCATGCCCTCCATCTGGGCGCGGGAATCGTCGCCGGCGCGCTTCTGGTAATCGGGGTCCGAGGGAACGGGCACGCGGTAGCGCCAGTAGGAATTGCCGTCCTTGACCACTTTGACCGGCACGGTATCGTTCCACTCGTCGCCCAAGGTGTAGCCGACGAAGCGGCCGCCCTGTCGCATGAGGTCCATGAGCTTATACATGAAGCCGGAGCCGCGCGGGTCGTCGTGAGAGGAGAGCTTCTTCCAAGCGCCGTAGATGGTGATGAAGCCGTAGCGCTGGGCGTTCTCGGCCTTGCCCTCGAAGGCCTCGGCCAGGGGCATGCCGTCCTTCTCCCGGATCACCGCGGCCAAGGCCGAGACGTAGTCGTCGCCCGTCTCGTCGCCGCTGGCCAGCTGGCCGTTGCCGAAATTGTAGGCGAAGTGCAAAGCGTCGACGCGCGCGCCGTCGAAGCCCAGGCCCAGCCAGTGGCGGAAGGGGTCGAGCATGGGGCGATAGCCCTGGCTCTTGAGGCTGGTCCAGTCCCACAGGGCGAGGTCGAGCCAGTCCTCGTGGACGTACTGGTTGACGATGCCGGGGTTGCGGGTCTTGAGGTCCTTGAAGTACTCGGGGTGCTTCCAGGCGTCCACCGAGTTCTTGGCGCGGAACATGGGGATGTCGAAGAGCACGTGGCCGCCGGCCTGCCGGATGACGTCCATGGCGCCGCGGAACTGGGCGAAGGCGTTGAACTGGGCGTAGAAATGGGTGTTCTTGAGCCCGATGAAGCGGGGGTCGTGGCGGGCCTTGGTCTCGTCGGCCTTGCTCCACTCCAAGGCGGGCTTGCCGAGGATGCGGGAAAGCGCCATAAACTCGGCGTAGTCCTCGATCCAGTAGGCGTTCTCCTTGAGGAACGCGACATAGTCCTTGGACCGCGCCGTGCGGCGGGCGATGTGCTCGGTCTGGAACTTCCGGTAGGCGGCCTGGGCCACGGCTTCCTCCCGGGCCCAGAGCGCGGCGTAGTTGACGGCTTGGCGGTCGGCCGGGGAGGCGATGAGCTTGGACAGCAGGGCAGGGTCGTCCTTGACCTCGGCCACCGCGGACCAGTCGATGTTGCCTTCGTTGAGGGCGTAGAGGCTGACCGGGGCGTAGGGGCTCTCGCCGAGCGTGGCGAAGTGGGGCAGGAGGTGGATGGTGTCTACGCCCTGCGCGACCAGGACATCGCGATAGTAGGCGCCGAAGTCGGTGAACTTGCCGATGCCGGGGTCGTTCTGTTCCCGGCGCAGGGAGTACATGGGCACGCTGACCGCGATGTGCTGGGAAGAGGGGTCTTTCCACCAGGAACCGTCCTGCGCTGGTCTATCAAGCGGGCCGCGCAGGCCCTTGCGCAGGGCGGCACGGACCTTGGAACTGGTGTAGCTGGCGTCGGAGGTCGAGGCGGGCTCGGCGAGGGCGGGGAGGTCTTGGGCGCCCCGGCCGAGGGCCTTGGCCATGACCGCTTCGCCTGCGGTCGCGGCCGCGGCGGGCGGCGTGTCCTGGCTGGAGATGGCTTTGAGCTCCGGGGCGAGGCTGGCCGAGACCTGGGTGAGGCGTTCTGCAGTGGGCGCCTTGGACGGGGCCGCGAAGGGGGCTGAGAGGGTGGCGGCAACCGGGGCGGCGGGGGCTGCAATGGGAGACTGGGCCGAGACTTGGGGGACGACCGTGGGGACCGGGGCAAGACCATGGGCGGAGAGACTGAGATCGCCGACGGGGGAGAGGCTGGCGCTGTTGAGATTGGCGGCTGAGCCGAGATTCGTGCCGACGGCGCCGACGGAGCCGGTGACTGCGGCTGGGGCGACGGCTTCGACTTTGACTTGGCCGGCCAGGAGCGGGAGGGCCTGCTGGGTGAGGAGGAGGACGGCGGTCAGAAGGACTGCGCAGGCCTTCTTGAGCTTATTCATTCCCCGGTCCTTGCTATTAGGAATTATAATCGCGCGGGGGGCGGACCTCCTGGGCCATCGAGGCCCGATGACGGCATTAATGGGCCCAGGCAGGAATGGGCCCTAGGCCTTACCCGCTTGGGAGTCTAGTCCTTTTCGACGGACTTGCGCAGGAGCTCGGCCTTCTCCAGGGCGCGCCGCACGGGCGCCAAATCCATGAACGTCTTCCAGACGCGCTCGGTGCGGGAGTTCTCCACGGACAGGAGGATGGCGCCCTGGTCGATGCCCACCACGTCTGGGGAGCGCCAGAGGCCGTCGGCGTTGAAACGCTCCTTCCAGCGGGGATCGGAGTTGAAGGCGTCCGAGAAGCCGTAGCGGCCCCAGATGCGGTCCCCGTAGCGCTCCTTCATGAAGCGCAGGGCCTCGACGGAGAGCTGCGGCGTGAAGGCTGCCGCCCCCCCGGCCGCGGCCGGGGCGATGGTGCCGTCGTGCTCGGGCTTCCCCGGATAGTCGCCATAGGCCCGGTAGCCGGTGGGCCCGTCGCAGGCGGTCCAGCCCCAGCAGGAGGGGCCATAGGTGGAGTACTCGCCCTGGGCCTTGATGGCGTCTTCGCGCTGCTGCAAGGTCGCCTGCACCGACTGCTGGAAGTAGTCGCGGCCGCCGTCGAGGCGGCCGCGCAGGTCCAGCCAGAGCTGGGAATACTGATGGGTGAAGAGAGGCCCCGACGCCTGGGTCGAGCCGCCGTCGGAGCGCTTCCAGGCCCGCCAGGACTCGGCAGGCAGAGGATGGGTGGGCGAGCCGAGCCCCAGCATGTAGAGTATCTGATGTTCGCTGTCGGCGTCCCAGCGCGCCTTGATGAAGCCCTGAGGCGTCCAGCCCATGGAGAGGGTCCGCTCCTCGGGCTTGGCGCCGCCGTCGGTCATCATCCAGGGGAAGTCCACCCGCGCGTAGAGCTCCTCGGCCAGGCGCTCCACCTCCGTGCCGGCGAAGTGCCGGCCCACCGACAGAGCGCCGGCCAGCAGGAGGGCCGTATCTATGGAGGAGACTTCCGAGAAAGGCATGGGGTCTCCCGTGGCGGAGTGCACGAAATGGTGGAACCAGCCGTGGACGTGGGCCTGCCGGTGGCGCAGGTGGGTCAGGCAGGTCAGGGCGCGCGCGTAGGCCTGCTCGCGGGCAATCCAGCCCCGACCCTCGGCGATGACCAAGGCGGTGAGGCCGAAGCCCGTGGCGGCCATGGAGGCCACATGATACTCATCGACCTTAAAGTTGCCGGCGCGGTCCTTGGTCAGGCCGGTCTTGGGGTCGGTCTGCTCCCAGAAATAGAGGAAGGCCTTATGCTGGACCTCGTCGAGGAAGGCATCGTCAGACGGGCCGGCGGCAGGGGCTTCGACCGGCGCCAGAGGCGCCGGGGAGCTGACGGCCAGGGGCGCCGCGAGGGACCAGCCGGCCGCCTTGAGGGAAACGGGGGACAGCGAGGCAGGGTTGGAGCCGGACGCGGAACCCAGGGCGGACAAAGATATCCTGAGCGGAGCGCCTGGGGCCGCAGAGCGGCGCGCGGCCATGACCGCGGCAGAGCCTGGCGAAGCCAGGACGACGCAGACGCAAAGCACCCCAGCGAGCAGCCGGACCGGGCTCATCTAGACGCCGTGCTTGATCACGTCCCGGGCGATGACCAGGCGCTGTATCTCGCTGGTCCCCTCGAAGATCCGGTTGATGCGGCTGTCGCGGTAGAACCGCTCGATGGGGCAGTCGCGCATGTAGCCCATGCCGCCGTGGATCTGCACCGCGCTGTCGACGACGCGATCGATCACCTCGGAGCCGTAGAGCTTGGCCATGGCCGCCTCGCGGCCGATATCCTGCCCCTGGTCCCGCATCCAGGCGGCGCGGTAGACCATGCTCTCCAGGGAGAAGATCTCGGTGGCCATGTCGGCCAGCATGAACTGGATGGCCTGCAGGTTCGCGATGGGTCCGCCGAACTGCCGGCGCTCCCGGGCGTGCCGGACGCTCAGTTCCGTCACTTCCTTGGCCGCGCCCAGGCAGCCGGCCGCCATGCTCAGGCGCCCGACGTCGAGCGCCTTCATGGCCGTGAGCAGGCCCCGCCCCATGCGCCCGAGGAGGTCGGCCTCGGAGACGCGCACGTCCTGGAGGACGATCTCCGCGGTGGACGAGCCGCGGATGCCCATCTTCTCCTCCAGCTTGCTGACCTGGAAGCCGGGCGACTTGGTCTCGACGATGAAGGCCGAATGCCCGCCGCGCACCCCGGGGGCGGCCTCCACGTCGGCGATCACCACCACGATGTCCGCGATGCCCCCGTTGGTGATCCACTGCTTGGTGCCGTTGATGACGAAGGCGTCGCCGTCCTTGCGGGCCTTGGTCTTGATGGCGCTGGCGTCCGAGCCCGCCCCCGGCTCGGTGAGGGCGAAGGCCGCGATCATCCGGCCTTGGGCGCAGGGAACGAGGTACTTCTTCTTCTGCTCTTCGCTGCCGTCGCAGAGCAGGCACATGCAGCTGAGGCTCTGGTGGGCTCCCACGGTCGCGGAGAAGCTGCCGCAGCCCCGCGCGATCTCCTCGAGCAGGATGCAGTAGCCGGTCTCCCCGAAGCCGCTGCCCCCGTACTCCTCGGGGATGGCCACCCCCAGGAAGCCCAGCTGCGCCGCCTTGTCGATGAGCGCGCGCGGGATCTTCTCGTCCCGGTCGATGGCGGCCGCCGCCGGCCGGAGCTCCTTGTCGACGAAGCCGCGCACCGTCTCGCGCAGCATGTTCTGCTCTTCCGTGAAGGTCCAGTCCATGTCCGTGCCTCGCTCTCTTTACGCGCTCAACTCAGGGGGCTTCCTCGATCTCGAAGAGGTGCACCCCGCCACTGTCGAGCTCGATATAGAGCCCTTGTCCCAGCAGCTCCTTGCCGGAGCGCTGGTAGGTCTTGGGCCGGCCCGCGGCGTCCGTGTCGGCCAGGTCGCGCAGGATGTAGGTCTTGTCCGCGGCCGGCGAGAAAGCGCCGAGGCCCGAGCGCGCCGCCTGGAACCGGAACAGCCCGCTCCGGCGCCCGTCGCCGAGGTTGGCGGCCGCCAGCACGGTCTTGCGCTGGCCCCGGGACGACGCGCTGATGGTGTAGGCCACCACCGGAGTCCCCGGATGGGTGTCGAGGACCTCGACCGCTCCCCTCTCGACGAGATCGCGGTACTGGGCGGACCGGGCCGCGGCGAAGCGCAGGAAGTCGCGCAGCGGCTCCCCCGTCGGTCCCGCCGTCTCCGTCCCGTTCACGGCCACGGGCCGCAGCAGCAGCGAGAGCAGGGCCGCGGCGCGGGCGAAGCGGCCCTGCCGGCCCAAGGAGACGGCGTCCACCTCCGCGGGGCCGCCGCGCTGCCAGGCCCCGAAGGCCGCGTGGCGCAGGGCTTCCCGCACCCGGTCCGGGTCGCGGCTCTCCAGCGCCTCCTCCAGGTCCCTGCGGTCGCGTCCCAGCTCCCGGCCGCCGACGAAGTAGTTCCCGTCCCGGCGCACCACGTCCACGCCCAGGCCCGCGGCCCGGTCCTCGTCCAGGGAGCCCGCCCCCGTCCACTGCACGCCCACCTTCAGGCCCAGGGAATGGGCGCGGCGCACGAGCCGGCGGAAGGCCGCCGCGCCGCTCTCGTCGAAGGAGGTCTTGAGCAGGATGGTGTCAGCCCGGGACAGGTCCCGGATGCGCCTGAGCTCGTCCTCGTCGAGGAGGCTGAAGAGCCTGCGGTCTGCGTCCGAGAAGCCGTAGTCCCGGGCCGAGACCTCGTAGATGCCCGCCCCGCGGAACCAGTTGGCCGCGTCCGCGGCGCGCAGCTCGGTCTGGAACTCGCGGACCGCTCCGGCCAGCCGCGCGTCGAGGCGGTCGTTCTTCTCCAGAGCCGGCAAGGCGGAGGCGCGCAGCTCATCGAGGTCGCGGCGCAGGGACTTGGTCCAGGGCCAGTCGCCCAACAGGTCGCCGAGGTAGCGGAAATAGTCGTCGAGCTGCGTCAGGTCCAGATTGCCCGCACGCTGCAGTTCCAACTTCGTATAGAGGAAACCCTCGAGGCCCGCACTCCGGGCCTTGGCCGACCCGCCGCCGCGCCGGAAGACGAAGGGCTGGCCGCCCCGGGTGCCCGCGGCCAGGACCGCGCGCAGCTGCTGGACGTAGCGAACCCCGTCCTCGGGCTTGACGGTCTGGAAGCGGAAATCGCCGCCGGCCACGCGCCGGGTCAGTTCCGCCGCGGCCGCGATGAGTCGCGGCTGGGCCACCATCTGCCCCGCCACCGCGTGGGCCGCGCTGAACACCGCCTTCTGCGCGGCCTGGGAGGGCGTGCGTGCCGGCCGGGTCCAGTGGAACCTGGCCCGGACGGCCCGGGCCAGGGCCAGGGCCTGTATCTCCACGGCCATGGTGTCGAGGAGCCTCGTCTCCATGAGCTCCAGCGCCTTCTCCGGGCGGTCGAAGACCCCGCCCCCGGTCTCGTGGGTCTCGCGGCCGGGCAGCGGGGTCAAGGTCCGGCGGACGATCTCGGTCAGATAGAAGAACCAGCCGGGAGGCAGCGTCGCCCCGTGGCTGGAGAAGACCTCGGCCATGCGGCGGGCCAGGTGGGCGAGCTTGAACGCCGTGTTCTCCGCGGCCGCGCCGGTCCCCACCGCAGCGGGCCGGAGCCCGTCCGCCGGCAGCGACGGGTCCTCGCCCAGGATGGCGCGCGCGGCCGAGGTCGCGGCCGCCTGCAGGGTCGGAAGGACCGCAGCCAGGTCGTCGACCAGGTCGGCCCACGAGATGACGGGAACCTCGGCCGTGCCCCGCGCCGAGTACCTCTCCAGTCCTGCCGTCTTCCCCGCGGCCGCCACGACCACCGCCAGGCTGTTCCTGGCCAGGGAGGACACCGAATCCGCGGCCGGGCCCTCGTTGCCGGCGGGCAGGACGACCCCGATGTTGTCGAGGACCAGCCGATCGATGAGCCCGGCCAGGGCGCTCTGCCCGGCGGCCCCCCCGGCGCCCAGGCCCAGAGAGACGACCACCGGGGTCTTGAGTGGGTCCGCGGCGCGGGCGCGCACGGCCTCCAGGACGGCCATCACCCTGGCTTCAGAGACCGCCTTCCGGGCCGTGACGCGCACGAGGGAGAGGTCCGCGCCGGCCGGGAGCGCTGGCACCCCGTCGCTCAGGTCGAGGGTCAAGGCGCCGACGAGCGGGATGCCGTCCTGGGCCGAGGTCCGGGAGAGGCTGTGCTCGGGCTGGGAAAGGCTCACGGAATAGCCCGCATGGCGCAGCTCCAGGCTCAAGGAGAAGAACTTGTGGCTGGGGACGCTCAACCAGACGGTCCGGGACATGGGCAGGCCGGCCTTGAACGCGGCCCCGGACCTCTGGAGCAGGTCCGAGGCCAGCCCAGCCTCGGCCAGAGCCTCGGCCGCGCCGTCGGACCCGCGGTAGGCGGAGAGCTCCCGCCCCTCGGGCAGGCCGATGAGCACGTCCAGGCCGCCCAGCGCCGGATCCACGCCGGGCACTCCCGCGCCCGAGGGGTCGGGGACCGGGGTCGGCATGTCCAGGGGGATGTTGACCGCCCGGGCCAAGAGGCTGACCAGGTCGCCCAGTGCGCCCGGCCGGCCGACCGCGGCGCGGTTCTTGAGCACGAAGTCGGTCACCGCGGACTTGAGCGGCTCCGCCCGCAGGCGGGCCACCAGGGGCTTGTGGCGCAGGGCGACGGGGAAGAACTTGGTCACCGTGCGGGTCAAGGCCAGGTTCTGGGGGCCGGAAGCCTCCAGGAGGTCCTTGATGACCAGGTCGCTCACCGCGTCGGGCTGGTACGCCGCCACGTTGGAGAGCGCCGCGGCGGCTACGTGACGGACGTTGCCGCGCTCGGCCGTGTTCTTGACCAGGGCCGAGAGGGCCTCGGCCTCGGCCACGGTGGCCTTGTCCCTGAGCTGCCCCAGCAGCCAGACCGCGGAGAAGCGGACGGCCTTGTCGGGACTGGAGAGTCCGGAGACGATGCGCCCCACGCCGGACCGGTCTCCGTGCCGGGCCAGGGCATAGGCCGCGTAGGCGGCCACGTCCCAGGGGCCCGCGTTCTGCGCGGCCTTCTGCAGGATGATGTCCGCGGCATGGCTGGTGTTCTCGGCCAGGGCCAGCAGCGCCATCTGCCGCACGCGGGGGTCGCCGTCGTCGAGGGCCGTCTCCGCCAGGGGCATGACCGACTCGGGCGCCCTGAGGTTCAGCAGGACCATGGCGGCCTGGCGCCGCACCAGCCAGACCGGGTCCTTGAGGGCCGCCAGGACCTCGGGGAGGACCTCGGCCCGGGCCGCGTTGAACTTGGCGGCCACCTCCGCCGCCACCGCCTCGGCCGTGACGGCCTGGATGTCGGCCGCGGTCTCCCCCTCGTCCTCGCCGCCCTGGGTGCCGTCCTCGAAGCGCGCCTTGGCCTCGGTCTTGGCGAGCTCCGCCGCGCTGTAGACCTTGTCTTCGAGGTCCAGAAGCCGCTTATAGCCTTCCACCCACCGCCACGGTTCGGGCGCGCTCAAGTAGACCGGCTTGCCCGTGATCCGGGCCCAGAGACCGGCGGCGCGGTTCTTGAACGCATAGCCCACCGAATCGGCCGCCAGCTTCACCGCCGCCCAGGCGTTGACGAAGCCCGCGCCCTGGAACCAGGCCGGGACGCGCAGGTCGTCGGCGGTGCGCATCAGCACGGCCTTGATGACCAGGGGCAGATGCTCCTTGACGAACGGGGTCTCGGCGCCGGTGATGCGCAGGGCCAGACGCACCAGCAGCGCGATGCCGGCCAGCATGGGCGAAGCCATGGAGGTCCCCGACATGGCCGTGTGCTTGCCGTCCGCGGTGTCCGAGGGGTTCTTGGGCATGTCCTTGGACTTGGCCGAATAGACCCCCAGGCGGTAGACATTGGGCGAGCCGGGCTCGGTGGTCACGTTGCCGCCCTTGGTCGTGGCGTCGGGCTTCAATCGGAATCGCTTGACGGCGAAGCGCTTGTCCACGTCGGGCCCGACGGAACTGAAGAAGGACATCTCCAGGGCGCGGTCGTCCTCGCCCACGGAGGCGGCCGCGGTGGCGAAGACGTCCTCGCCCGCGGCGGGCTGGCTCAAAGTCTGGTCGAACGGCCCCGAGTTGCCGGCGCTGGCGGCCACGAAGGGATACTCGCCGTTGGCGTTCTTCTGGTGCGTGAGCTGGGAGAAGAAGGCGGCCAGGTTGTCGGAAGAGGAGCCCTTGCTGCCCAGGCTGAGGTTGATGACGTCCACTCCCCTCTGCATGCCGATGGCGGCCGCGCCCATGATCTCGCCGTCCGAAGCGCCCGCGCTCTCCCGCGAGAAGACCTTGGCCATGATGCCGCGCGCGGCCTTGGCCATGCCGGTGTAGGGGGCCGCCCCCGAGATGGAGATGCCGGCCACGTGCGTGCCGTGGCCGATCCAGTCCTCGGGCCCCTCGTTGACCATGTCCACGACGTCCAGGCGGCCCGCGAAGTCCGGGTGGGTCCTGTCCGCGCCCGTGTCGATCCACATGATGGAGCCGTCCGCGCCGGTGATGCCGGCCTGCCAGACCGGCTTGACCCCGTGCAGCTCGGCGGATTCGAAGAGGTGGGGCTCGAAGTTCGTCTGCGAGGTCCCCACGTCCATGGACGCGTTGGAGACGAAGCGCCGGATGGCCCCGGCGTTGCGCCGCGGCACGGTCACGTAGATCTCCTGGCGGCCCACGTCCGCGCCGAAGACGTGCCGGATCTCCACGCCGAGTTCGTCGAACTTGGCCAACTGCTCGGAGAAGCCCGCGGCGGCCAGCGCCGTGCGCGCGGCTTCGCGCGTCTCGGGCGAGGCGTCGGCGTCCGGGATGGTCAGGGCCAGGAAACCCTTCTGGGGGCGCAGCCACAGCCCCACCCGGGCCTCGACCTTGCGCAGGATGAGGATGTGGCCGCCGTTCTCCAGGTCCACGCGCACGAGCCGGAATTGGCCCCCGTCGGTGGCCTCCCAGAAGCGCAGAAGCTTCTCCCAGACCGGGAGCCCCTCGTCCTCCGGTCCGAAGGGGAGGAAGGCCACGCCCTTGTTGGGCATGGCGCCGTAGAGGGAGGTCATGAGGTCCGCGACCTTGAGCCCCTTGAGCCGCGTCGCCGCGATGTCCTGCCAGAACTCGCGGACGAGCTTCTCGAAGCGCTCGCGGGCCTTCTTGTCGCGGGGGTCGAGGCCGCGCGCCACGGCCGCCAGGCTCTGATAGCGCTGGGACTGCACCGCGTCCTCGCCGAAGGCTCCGGACTGGGGCAGCAGGCGCGTGGCCAGGACGAAGAGCTCGTCGAGTTGCTCCAGGGCCTGGTCCAGCCGCTGGGAATCCGCAGACGGCCTCTCCGGCAGGAGGACGGAGGCCCGGTCCAGCACCACCGCCTGGAAGCGGTGCGCGTTGCTGGCTTCGGCCAGGACCTGCTGCGGATCGGAAGCGCCCTTGACCACCGAGACACGGGCCTGACCGGCGGAAAGGGCCTGGTAGATCGCGGGGTTCTCGAGCTCCGGGGCCCCGGCATTGACCACGAGCACGTCGTAGGGGCGGGCCAGGCTGAGGGAGATCTGGGCCAGGCGCAGGGCCCGCTCCAAGACCGGGATGCGGGTGCGTGCGATGGTCTTGGCCGCCCGCAGTTCCCCGAAGCGCGCCGAGAACTCGGAGGCGATGTGCCGCCAGAGGCCCCGGATGCGGCTGGGCGGACCGCGCTGCGGGCGCGCCCGCAGGTGGCGCAGCTCGTGCCCGAGCACCTGGCGGAAGAGCCAGGGCGTGGCGGCGAGTTCGGGGCGCATGTGGATGCTGCCGCCGGCGGTGAAGCCGAAGTCCATGTTCCAGGAGACCCGGCCGGGGCGGTGGATGCGCAGCATCTCGGCCACGCCCGCGTCCAGACGCCCGGCCATCACCTCGCCGCGCACGAAGTCCCAGAAATCCGCATCCTTGACCCTGCGGCCGTTCCACATGCCGTAAACGAAGGCGCCGGCGTCGAAGAGGGCGCTGGCCGCGAAGACCGCGCCCGCCCCCAGGACGGTGAAGCCCGCGACGCTCGCGGCCGCCTGCAGGACGGTGAAGACCCCGGCCGCGCCCGCGGACTGGACCGCGGCTCCGCCGGCCACGGCCGCGACGGCGCGCAGTCCCTCCCAGACCAAGGTCGCGGCGGCTGCGACGATGGCGGGGAAGACCGGGGACTTCGCCTGCTTTCCTCGGTAAGCCGGAGCAGGCAGGGAGACCGGTGCGGCGGCCGCGGACGTCTTCTCAGGAGCGGTCGACGCCAGGTGTCCGGCGTCGGGGGCCGGCGCCTCCAGGGCTGCGGTCTCGACCGCGGCGGAGACGGTCTTTTCTCCCAGCCTTCGCGAGAAATCGCGGGAGGCCGCGTCAGCCGAGACTTCGGAGCCGGCCTGGGCCGGGACGTCTTGGACCAAGGACGGGGCCTCGAGCCTCTGCATGGTCTGCTCGAAAGGAGTCTTGGCCTCGGCCGGAGCCGGCAGGGCCGGGGGCATGACCTGAGGCAGGACGGCGGAGACCGCGGCTGGGGCGGGAAGGATGGGAAGTGCCTGCGCGAGCGCGGCTGGGACGCCGACCTTGGGAGCGGCCGGCAGGCTGCGCAGGGACCCCTGCAGGCCGGAGACGGGGTTCGCCGCGAGGCCGGAAGGCTGCAGCTGGACTCCCACCGCGGAGAGGGGCAGCGCCGGTACGCCGGAGGCGGAGCCGGAGACGCGCACCGGGGCGACCTCCGATGCCATGGCCTCGTAGGGCGCCAGTCCCGCGGAGAGCCCCGTCAGGGCCAGGCTCAGCAGGACGGCGATGGCCTTGCGCATCATATCATTGGATGAAGACCAGCTCCGGATGCTTCAGGTCCGAGGCCGCCGGCGGCAGATAGGGGCGGATCACGCGGACCTTCTTCTTGGGCGGTGCTTTCGGGACCGGCAGGCCGTAGTCCCCGTATTGCTCCGCCGCAGCCACCTGCTCCGGCTGGCGCGCGGTGCGCTTGGTCACCCTGGTGAAGCCGATCTCGAAAGGCAGGGCCGCGCCGATGTGGGCGATCCAGGACTGCCCGGCGTTGATGCCCAGAGCCTTGATCTCGCCGTTGGCGAAGAAGTGCATCCAGGGCCGGTCCATCTCCAGCCCGCCCATGATGCGCGCCTGGTTCTGCTCGGGGTGCGCGCTGGCCCCGCCCTGGATGGGGGCCACGAGCGGCGTGCTGGAGAGGGCCTCCAGATGCGCGCTCGCCGAGCCGGTGACGTAGTTGTAGCCGGCCCCGAGGAAAGGGGTCCAGCCTTTGTAGGGCTGGCTGACCACCGCGTTGAAGCCGAAGCTCGAGACGTTCCAGTCCAGCTTGCCGATCACGTCGCTGTCCGCGGAGAAGCCGGCCACGTCCTCCACCCCGAACTTGGTGCGGATGGTGAACTTCCCGTAGATATGGTTGAAGTGCCCGCCCAAGGTGAGCGTCGGACGCCGCCCCCCCCCGAGGAGATGCTTGCGCAGGCCCATGCCGATGGAGTTGCTCTGGCCTTTCCCGGTGGCGGAGCTGGAGATGCGGTAGCCGGGCGGGGTGGTCATGTTGTCGAATCGCAGGGACATGTCCATGCGGCCCGGCAGTCCCGCGCGCAGGTGCATGGACATGTTGGGGAAGAGCACGGTCGAGGGGAAGATGCTCGATGCGTTCATGTCCCGCAGCGCCGGGGTCTGGGTGGCCGGGAATATCTTCTTGTTGAGCGGCATGCTGCCCACGCCGACGCTGATGTCGGGCTGGAGCCGGCGGCTGGTGAGCTCGTGGGGCGGGTCGAAGGTGTCGCCCGCGTTGAAGGCTAGGCCCTGGGCGAGCTGGTGGCTCAGCCAGCCGGTCATGGCCGTGAAATCGTCCGACATGCTGGGGTTGGCGCCGGCAGGCCGGACCGCCATGACGAAGAAGGCCGCCAGGCAGGCGGCCTTTCTCAAGGCGGCGATCGGAGCCTGTCTCATCCGCGGCTTCCCTATCTCCGCTCCAGGCGGCGGCTGTCGCGGGCGGTCACCCAGAGGTAGCTTCGGCCCTCCGAGGTGCAGGTGAGGCTCGTCTTCACCTGACGCTCGGGGAGCGTGCCCAGGGCCTTGGCCCCGTGCTTGCGCAGAGTCTCGGTCTGGCGGCGGTCCATGGAAAGTCCTCCTGAATCTGTCTAGAGCACATGGTAACAGAGGGACGGGGATGCATCATGGGCCGGGGGTCCCAACAGGGGGGAGGTAAATGGCCCAAAGGCACTGGGCTTTACGGCCTACTTATATCTATAGGGGAAAACCCTAGGGGCCAGTCAGGGCTTATAAAGCCTGAAGAACCAGGGTTTTTTAGCCAGGAGGCGCCGGCGGTGGTGCCGATACCGGGCCAGGACCCTCTGCAGCCGCCCGACCTCGCTGAAGACCTTTCCGATCGCCTCCTGCGCGGCCTCCCGGCCCACCGGCCGGGAGTAGAACTCCGCGAGGTCCACGGGCTTGCCGTAATAGAGCAGGATGGTCCGGAACACCCGGGGCCAGAAGTGCCCCACCGGCTGCAGGCCGTTCATCCCGTCCATGCAGACCGGGATGGCCTTGGGCCGGGTCTTGAGCATGACGTAGCCGATGCCGGAGCGCGGGGGCAGGAGTTTGCCGTCGCGGGTGCGGGTCCCTTCCGGGAAGACGATCATGGTGCCGTGGCGCAGGCAGGCCTCCATGCGCAGCATGGCGCCCACGTCCTTGCGCCCCTTGCGCACCGGGATGCAGCGCCAGTTGTCGGAGAACCAGCGCATGACCGGGTTCTCGAAGAAGTTCTCCCAGGCGGCCGGCAGCCAGGGGAAGAGGTTGGGAGTGAGCAGGGTCCTGGGGAAATACACGAAGGTCCCCACCAGGAAGCCGTCGATCATGCTCTGGTGGTTGGGCAGGAGCAGCGTGTTCTTCTCCACGCCCACGTTCTCCTTGCCGATGACGATGGTCCGATTGAGGACCTTGAAGAAGAAGACGGCGGCTATGGCCGACAGGCTGGTGACGATGTAGCGGGTGAAAGGCCAGAAGAAATGGAAGACGGGCCCGCGGTAGGGGATGCGCTCGGGGTGGAGCGTGGACTCCCGCAGCGCCCGTTCCTCGGAGTCGGACTCCGCCGCGCTCTCCCGAGGCTCATCGGCCCGGCTTTCAGGATCCGCCATGCAGCGGATTATATCAATTGTGTAGAATGAGGCAGGAGAGCCTATGGTCGACCCGCGCTGCGTGGATTACATCCGGACGAACCAGGACAAGTATCCCCTGAACGCGCTCAAGGCGGAACTCCTCAAGGCCGGGGTCACGCCCGCGGACGTCGAGGAAGCCGTCCGCCTCGCGACCGCCCCTCCGCCCCAGGACATCCCGGCCACAGCACCTCCCGTCCGACGCGCCCCGGCCAGCTTCGCGGAGATCTTCCCGACCGCGGCAGCCTCGCCCGCTCCGGCTCAAGAACCGGCCCGGCCGCGGCCCGCCCAGCAGTCTCTGCCTCAGGGGATGCTGCCGCGGATGCGCGCCATCCTGCTCTCCCCCGCCGGCTTCTTCCGCGCCATGCCCCGCGGCGGCGGCTGGCGCGAGCCGATGCTCTTCGTCCTGGCCATGTCGCTGGCCTGCGCGGTCCTGCAGATCGCCATGGTCCTGGCCTTCGGCTCGGCGGGCCTGGGCCCCTCCCGCGCCGCGCTCACGGTCTTCGCGGCCGTCTTCTCGGTGGCCGGCGCCCTCGTCGCCGCCCTCGTCGGGACCTTCATCGCAGCCGGCCTAGCCCATCTGATCTGGCTGGTCCTGGGCTCCCAGCAGCCGTTCGAGGCATCCCTGCGCTGCGTCGCCTTCATGAGCGCCCTCCTGCCGGTGCTGGGCGTGGCGCCGGGCATCCCCATAGCCGGCCCCTGGCTGGCCATCCCCCTCTCCCTCTACGGGGCCTACCTCTTCTTCCCCGCTTCCATCGAAGTCCATGAAGTGGACCGGAAGAAGGCCTCGGCCGCCGCCTTCGCTCTAGGATTCTTGGCCCTCCTGGTGACGCTGGTCTCCGCCTTCGGCTCGGCCCGGCTGCGCTCGGCCGCCAGGGGCAGGCCGCCGTCGCTCATGGAAGCCAGCTCCGCCGCGGCCAAGACGCTCCCGCCTCTGCCCAATGCGCCCACTGCGGAGGACCTGCAGAGGCAGATGCTGAGCCAGATCGCCCAGTTCCAGGCCCAAACCGCCGCCGGAGCCGCGGCCCGCCCCGGCTCCGGCCCGCCCCCCTCTCCCGAGCAGGCTCTGCAGGCCGTCAACGCCGCCCTGGGCGCTCTGGGCGGGGCGAGCGGAGTCAAAGCCGCAGCCCCGCAGAGCCTCGAAGCCCTCCTGCCCGCCCAGATCCCGGGACTGACGCGCGCGGGCGCCCGCAACGGCACGCAGAAGCTCGGAGCCGTGGAGATGGCCATGGCCGAAGCCTCCTATCGCGCCGAGAGCGGGGGGGCGGTCACGGTCCAGCTCATCGACGCGGCCGGCTACAGCAGCCTGATCTCCATGGCCATGGGCGCGGGCGGCGGGCGGGGCGCCCTCAGCTACAAGTCCTGCCCGGGCCTGGAGCAGTACGACCCCGGCTCGCGCAGCGGCTCCTTCCAGGTCATCGCCGCCGGGCGCTTCGCGGTCAAGGTCTCTGGGCAGAACGTGGAGCAGAAGGCCCTGCGCTCCGCCATGGACGCGGTGGACCTCGACGCCCTGGGACGGCTGGCGCGCTGATCCCGTGGGCCTCCTCCATCCCTCGCGGCTGCCGTTCCGCCTCGCGGTCCTGCTCGCCGCCGGACTGCTGACCTACGGCAGCTACTTCGCCTACGACAGCGTCGGCGCCCTGGCCCCGACGCTCATCCAGGCCTGGAGCACGGATCGGGAGGCCATCGGCTGGCTCTACACCATCTACAGCGTCGCGGGCATCGTCTCCGTGGTCCTGGGCGGCATGCTCACGGACCGCATCGGCACGCGCCGGGCGAGCCTCATCTTCTCGCTGCTCATCGCGGCGGGCGCCTGCATCGTGGCGGCCGCCCCCACGGTCGGGGTGGCCTGCGTGGGACGCTTCATCTTCGGAGCGGGGTCGGAGTCCCTGACCGTGGCCCAGAACGCCATCTGCGCGCGCTGGTTCCGCGACCGCGAGCTGGCCATGTCCATGGGCATGACCATCACGGTCTCCCGGCTGGGCACGCTCTTCAGCTTCAACACGGAATCGCTCCTGGCCAGCCGGTTCGGCTGGCAGGGCGCGCTCTGGGCGGCCGCGGGCTTCTGCCTCCTGAGCCTGGGCGCCAACCTCCTCTACTGCTGGATGGACAGGCATGGCGAGAAGGTCCTGGGGCTCAAGGAGGAGGGCGGCGGAGAGCAGATCTCCCCGGCCGACATCCGGCGCTTCGGCTGGTCCTATCTCTGGGTCATCCTACTCTGCTTCACCTTCTACTCGGCGGTCTTCCCGTTCACGGCCCTGTCCACCGACTTCTTCCACGAGAAATGGGGCCTGCCCCTGACCACCGACGAGGGCGGCAGCTTCCTGGCCGCCGTGTTCTCCGACTTCCGGCACATGTTCTCCACCGCGCCTGGCAACTCATCGATCATCATCTTCGCCTCCATGGTCCTGGCGCCCTTCGTGGGGAGCTACGTGGACCGCCGCGGCCGGCGTTCCATCCTCATGATGGCGGGGTCTTTGCTCATGATACCCGCCTACCTGCTCCTGGGCTTCACGCGGGTCCCGCCGGTCTTCGCCATGCTCCTGCTGGGAGCGGCCTTCGTGCTGGTGCCGGCCGCGCTCTGGCCCGCCGTGCCGTTGGTGGTGGAGAAGAGCCGCGTGGGCACGGCCTTCGGGCTGATGACCATGCTCCAGAACGTGGGCCTGGCCCTGTTCCCCTGGCTCAACGGGAAGCTGCGCGACCTGACGCACGACTACCGGGCCAGCATGGCGATGTTCGCGGCGCTGGGTCTGGCGGGATTGGCCTTCTCCATCCTCCTCAAGCTGGAGGACCGCCGCTCGGGCGGGACGCTCGACGCCGGGCTCGCCGAGACGCCCTAGAACCTCACGCTGGCCCCGCCGAAGATCCCCCCGAGCTCCGCGGTGGCGAAGTCCAGGGAGACGTCCGTGGTGGTGCCGTCGGCGTTGTAGTACCGGCGGCTGCCCGTGCGCGTGTAGAAATAGAGCCGCTGGTAGCCGGCCTCCAGGCGCAGCCACCTCCAGTCCCATCCGCCGGTGATCGCGAAATGGACGGCCGTGGCCCCGGCGGAATCCTTGAAGTTCGGGGCGGCGGGGCGCAGCAGGACGGCCTGCTGCATGGCGCCGAGCGTCCCCAGGGCGCCCTGGAAGTTGTCATGGCCGGTGCCGCGGTAGCTCATGATCGGGGAATAGACGAACAGCGCCTCCATCGAGAAGCCGTAGAAGCCCGAGACCTCGTCGCGCAGAGCCAGGTGGGGCCCGCTGAAGACCCCCTCGTAGGAAGAGTCGTAGCCCGCGATGGCTCCGGCGCCCAGCGCCGGCTGGTAGTACTTTCCCGCGTTGCCCAGGACCACGAGCTTCGTCATGCGGGAGTACTGCCGGTAGCGCTGTCCTCCGAGACCGATGTCGAGACTGTGCCGCAGCTTGAAATAGTCCGTCCCCCCGATGATCCCGTCCCAGGCGCGCAGGTACAGGGTGCCGGAGATCCAATCGCGGCGCGCGTCCAGGTCGGCGCCCGCGACCAGGTCGTCCTCGTGGTCCGGATGGTACCACTTGGTGTCCGTGGGGATGTAGGTCAGGGGGTTGGCGTCCTTGGCGTCGACCCAGTAGCGGTCGCGGTAGGACCCGGAATGCCGACTCTGTCCGTATTCGGCCTGGAACGAGAGCCAGGGCAGCGGCGCGACCTCCGCGCCGTTGACGAGCATGAGCCCATCGGACCGGTGCTCCTGGGTCTCCCCGAGATGGACCGTCAGGCCGGCCGGCGTGACCTGAGCGGGAGGGACCATGAATGTGAAGCGCGTGTCGAGAGAGCCGCTGGTCAGCCAGGCGCGGGAGCGCAGGACGAACTTGGGGCGGGAGTGCTCCTCCTGGTCCTCGAAGACCGGCCTCTTCCTCGGCGGACGGACCACCGCCGGGAGTTCCTCGCGCGGCTCGGCTTCAGCCGGAGCCGAAGCGGCCGCCTTCGGGGCGGCCTTCTCCGGGGAGACCCTGGGCGAGGGCGCCGCGCGGTTGAATTTGGGGAGAAGCTCGGGATCCCCCGCGCCTGCCAGGGCGATGCCGGGCGCGGACAATACCAAAACGAGCGCGAGCAGACGCGCTTCCCTCATAGCACGGGTATTTTGACTGCTGCGTGTTGCATTTTCTTTGCGGAGGATGCCCCTTGAAAATACCACTTTACGGGGCTACACTTCTGTCCAGGGAGACCCCATGGAGTCCCGCTCCCGCGGCGCGGTCGTCCTGTGCCTGGCGCTCTTCGGCGCCCTGCTCCCATTCCCCGGCGCCGCGGCCGAGTGCCCCCCCCTCGACGCCCAGACCGAGTCCGTCTGGGGACTGCGGGCCGAGAACTGGGACAAAGCCTGCGCGGATGGGCGGGACCTCGACCAATACCTGCGCCAGGTCAAAGCTGAGTTTTCCATAGACTGCGCGGGCCGTTTCCCGAGCCTCCCAAAGGAACTCGTCATCCAGGAGTGCCTCCAGGGCGTCCCGGGCCGAGAGCGCCTTCAGGCGCTCTTGGGAGGCGGCCCGGCCGCCGGCCCGACAGGCTCTGGCGCGACGCGGATGGCGCTCCAGAGCCGCCCGGCCGCCGGCCTGCAGAAGCTGGAGGCCGAAGGGCTCGACGCCGGGAGCCTGGACGGCTTCTACACCGGCTCCGCGGCTCTGCCGGTCCTGCAGACCGGCTTCGTCGCTCGGGCCGGGCCCGCGGCAGAGCCCAGGGTGGAACTGGGCCGCAGCGTCATCATCGACCCGAAGCTCTCGAAAGACGAGGCGTCCTTCGCCCGTTCCATCCTCGAGCGCATGCAGGGCTGCAGCGAAGGCCGCGCCATCTTGAGCGGTCTGGTCACCGAGGGGAAGGCCCGGAAGACCTCCTTCAAGGTCACCTTTAAAGATTATCCGGACACCGTGATCGTGCGCAAGGGAGACATCGAGGACCTCAAGGGAGGGGAGTACGGAGAGGCGTCCACCGAAGACCGCGCCCTCTACCTCAACCGGGCCCTGCTCAAGTTCCGCAGCCGCGAATCGGCCATCGACAACACGGTCGGCACAGCCGCTCACGAGATGACGCACCTCTGGCGCGCGGCCCGCGTCAAGCGCACCATGCCGCATTACTACGAGGTCTTCGACATGGACCTGGGCGACGAGTTCGGGGCCCGGCTCAAAGGCCAGCTGGTCGGAGCTCAGACCCACCGCGGCACGGCCACCGTGGACACCGAGGACGCCCGGGACATGCTCTCCGACCCCGACAATTACCGGGAGCGCATGAAGCTCTGGAGCCCGGTCTACGCCGTGAGCCTGGACCTCTCCGAGATGCAGGACCCACGCGCGGCCTATGCGGCGCGGCTCAAGGCCTTGAAGACCTCCCTGGAGGACCTCAAGCGCGGGCAGAAAGAGCAGCCGCTCGTGCTCAAGCGCATCGGCCATTTCTGCAAGGCGCACAAGGAGGACGACTATTGCGGCCGCTTCTCCGAGCTCGAGGCCGAGACCAGGGCCAACATCAAGACCTATCCCCACGACATCCAAGAAGCGGAGTCGGCCATGAAGCAGGTGGCCGATCAGCTCGCTATGCTCGAGACCCAGGACGGCAAGAGGCTCATGAAGCTGCTCAAGCGCGCCGCGGCCGACTCCAAGTACCGGACCCTGAGGCAGGAAGACCAGGACGACCTGGCCCGCCTGCGCGCGGAGGCCGCGAAGCGGCCTCTCCCGAAGCCCAAGAAGACGCCCGGCCAGATCGACCGCGAAGGGCTCGACGCCTTGGCGGCAGGAGACAAGGAGCATGCCCAGGAACTGGAGTAGGGCGGTCCTGGCCGCTCTGGCGCTGTCCCTCTGCGCCGCGGCTCCGGCGCCGGACGGCCGCTGGAGGAAGCAGCCCGTGGAAAAGCTCTTCGACTGCGAGTTCCCCAAGGATTGGTCCGTCAAGCCCCTGACCTCCGAGGCCGCGGGCTTCGTCCTCACGGACGGGGTCATCCGCATCAGCGCGGTGCGCCACGAGGGACGGCAGGCGCGCTTCGCCGACCCGCAGGCCTTCCTCAAGGACGCCGAGGCGCTGGGCGGCCCGCTCAAGAAGCTCGGGATGACCGAGGTCGCGCAGCGCAATTGCGTCCGCTATCAGAGGCGGTCCGAGCGCCGGCCCCGGGCGAAGGGCCGCGAGTCGGCGGAGTACCTCTACGAGGAGTTCGTGCTGCGCCCGGACGTGAAAGGCTTCTGGGCGCTCAAGCTGCAGAGCGCCTCTCGCGTCTACCTGCGGACGCCGCGCGGCCTGGAGGAGTGGAAGAGGTTCCTGGCCACCTTCCGGCCCCTCGGGCCGCCGTCCTGAACGGCCCTACTTCTTCTCGCCGCTCTTCTTGCCGCCGTCGGCCCCATCGCGGCCCGCCGCGACCAGCTCGTCGAGGGTCTGCAGGGAGACCTGCCGCGAGATGACGCCCATGTCGTGCGGCACGCCCGGGCCCACGCCCTTGAGCACGGCCAGGCGGATGCGGGAGAGCTCGCCTTCCACGCGCGCGTTGAGCTCGTTGAGCTCCGCGATCTCCTCCGGGGTCAGGATGCGGTCCTCGGTCACCATGCGGTCGCGCAAAGCCAGGACCCGCTCCCGAGCGGCGCGCACCGCGTCGAGACGCCGCGCGTGGCGCCCCGCGCTGTCCGCGATGCGCAGCTTGATGTAGTCGAGGCTGCGCAGGGCGATCTGCTCGTCCACGATGCTCAGGCCCAGCTTGAGCTCCAGGGCCTTGTAGCGCGCGCGCAGCTCGTCGGAGGCGGAGTCGCCCTGGCGGAGGATCTCGGCGGCCAGGACCGCCAGCTCGCACTCCACGGGCACGCGCTCCGTGCGCAACCGGGCCATGCTCTGGGAAGCCCGGCGCAGGTGCGCGATGTAGGAGTCCGGGTTCTCCTGGATCTCCAGCTCGCGGCTCGCCGGTCCCACGACCACGCGGTGCGTGGCCATGGCTGCGAAGGCCTCGAGCCGGCGCGGGATGGAGAGCGAGCGGATGAAGTTCGGGATGGAATAGAGGACCCGGCCGACCTTCTCCCAGAGGCTCATGCGCGACCAGGGCTTGCGGCGGTTGAACAGAGGCGAGCCCAGCGCGGTGTTGGGGATGCGGTAGTGCTCGGGGCCGGCGTGGACTGGGCGGTCGAAGACGAGGAGGCCGAGGCCTTCCGGGGGGACCTTGTTCTCGAGCAGGCCGCGGCTGAGCAGGCCGATGAACTCCAGGGCCTTGTCCGCGGGCGCCTGCACCCCGCTCTCCGCGATGGGGAAGCCCGCGGCGCGCAGGATCTGGGTCACCAGGCTGATGCAGTTGGTCATGCCCTCCGCGTTGAGGAAGCTGTAGCGGTCCTCGCCCTTGAGGTGGCGGGCGTCGATGTAGGCGGCCACGCGGCGCATGGCCGCCAGGCCGGCCTCGTCCACCGCGCTGCGCAGGACGAAGTCCACTACGGGGGAGACCGCGGTCTCGCCCAGGGGGATGGCCTGCCCGTCGGCTCCCGGAAGGTACCAGAGGGTGTAGAGGTACTCGGCCAAAGTCATCTGGCTGCCTTCGCCCAGGCCGCCGGAGAAGGAGCCGCCGTCGTTGTACTGCACGGTCCAGACCAGGATCTTGCCGGAGTCGTCGGTCACGGCCATGCCGAAGTGGCCGAAGGCGTTGGCGTCGCCCTTGCTCTTGACCCCGTTGCCGTTGGTCATGAGGAAGTGCACGTCGTAGCGGCCCCGCACCGGCGAGGGCGGCGCGGCCTTGGCCACGGCCTCGGCCACCTTGGGCTCGAAGTCCTTGACCGAGACCCCGCCCATCTCCATGAAGTTGTCCGGCAGGCGGACCAGCTTGGGCGCTTGGCCCAGGGCCGCCTTGAGGTTGGGCTGCTCCGAGAGCGCCACGTGCGGCGCGTCCGTGAGCCAGGGTTCGGCGAAGAGGGCCAGGTTGATGCCGGAGGCGTCCGGGGGCGCCTGGCGGGACTTCCAGATGACGGGCAGGCTCTTGTGGTAGCCCATGCGCTTCATGAGCCCGACGACTCGGGAGGTCTCGGGGTCGTCGGTGGAGAGCACGTCGACGCCGCGCTCCGAGAGCGCGGCGGCCAGGGCGTGGGCCTTGCGGCGCAGCCCGGCTGTGGCCCTGTCGTCGGCCTGGCCGGTCAGGCGCATCAGGGCCTTGGTGCCCAGGCGGGCGAAGAAGCCCATGTCCTCGTCCTTCTTGGCTGCGCCATGGCCGGCGGCGTGGGCCGCCTCGAGCAGGTCCTGGAGCGCGGCGTGCTCGCCCTTCATGCCGGCCGCGTCCTGCGCGAGCCCGCCGTCCCGGCCCAGGTCGAGGTAGCGGCGGTAGGGCAGCTGCAGCGGATCGCTGAGCACGGACGGATCGAGCGAGGCGCGCGGCATGTCCACGGAGACCGCGCGCCGGGCGGCGAAGCCGAAGGGCACGCCCGCGGCCAGCCCGAAGTCGCGCATGCGGCGGAAGACCTCGTAGAGCTCCTGGTTGGAGGTCAGCACCAGGCCGGCGCCTTCCTGCTTCAGGCGCGCCTCGAGCGCGGCCAGCGCCTCGCGGCTGGTGTCGGGCTTGGGCCCGTCCTTCTCCTCTGTGAAGGCCAACAGGGCCTTGTCGTGGTAGTAGACCACGTCGATGCCGGGATTGGTCTGGCGCACCCGGGCCAGGACGTCCTGGGAGCGCTGTAGCTCCTCGGCCGAGGCATAGACGAACCACATCTTGGCCACGGGGCCCGGATCGGGCTGGGTGCGGGTGACGGCGCCGGTGATCTCGCCGAAGGTCTTTCCCGCGGCGGCCGGGGCCGGAGCCGAGAGCGAAGGCTCGAGCAGAGAGGCGCGGCCCAGGCTCAGGCCGGAGAATGGCTGGGAAAGCTCTCGGACCGGGGAGGCGAAACCGGCGGGCAGGGCCGGGATGCCGGCCTTGGCGGCCTGGGTCCGGATGGTCTGGCCGGCCTGCGCCGAGAGAGATAGGGAACAGATGATGGCGGAAAGGAGGCAAAGATTCCTGATCATAGTGGAAAGATAGTACTCCAACAGGGGCTTGAGCCCCTAGAGACCTTGGTCCCAGACGAGCGCCGACAGACGGCCTAGGCCGTCCTGGGCCGCCTCCGAGATGATATGATAGCGGCATGGACAAGATATCATGGACGCTCATGGCAGTGATGCTGGCCGCAGCGGCTCACGCGCAGACGGAACAGCCGGCCGCGGTGAGCCCTTCGACCATGACGGCCCCGGCGGCGCAGCCTCCCGCGGCCGAGGCGCCTCCCCCGCCGGCCAAACCAAGGCCGGTCCTCTACGGCGACCCCTGCCGCTCCGACCTGGAGAGGTTCTGCACCGGCAACCAGCCCCAGGCCATCAAGATGAGGTGCCTGGACTCCCGCGAGCCCGAGTTCTCCAAGGCCTGCCAGAAGCGCCGCGCGGAGCTGCGCGAGCTGCGCACCGCCTGCCAGGCGGTCATCGAGCAGAACTGCCGCTACGTCCCGCTCCTCGCGGACGCGATCTTGAACTGCCTGCAGGAGCACGAGGGAACGGTCTTGGACAAGTGCAGGAGCCTGCGCGAGAAGGCGCTGGACGCCTCGCGCTATGTGGCCAAGGCCTGCCAGGGCGACCTCAAGAAGCTCTGCAAGGACGTGCCCATGAACGGCTTCAAGATAGCCCAGTGCCTGCAGGAGCACGAGGCCGAGCTGTCCAAGCCCTGTCTCGAAGGCGCGGAAAAGTAGGCCGGCGCTAGACGGCGATGTTCTGGAACAGCACCGAGGAGTGGTAGCGGTCCCCGGCGTCCGGGAACACGACCACGATCAGCTTGCCCTTGTTCTCGGGCTTGGCCGCAAGGCGCAGGGCCGCGGCCAGGGCGGCGCCGCAGGAGATGCCCACAGTGATGCCCTCCTCTCTGTGGAGCCGCCGGGCCAGCTCGACGGACTCCTCATTGGACACGGTCTGGATTTCGTCCACCAAGGACATATCCAGGACGTCCGGCTTGAAGCCGGCGCCGATGCCCTGGATCTTGTGCGGGCCGGGCTTGGGAGTCTCCTTATTCCGGATGGCGGTGAGTACGGGCGAGGCCGACGGCTCCACGCCCACGCACCGCACCGGCTTCTTGCGGACCTCCTTGAAGTAGCGGCTCACGCCCGTGATGGTCCCGCCCGTGCCGATTCCCGAGACGAAGACGTCCACCTTGCCGTCCGTGTCCTCCCAGATCTCCGGGCCCGTGGTCTTGAAGTGGATCTCCGGGTTGGCCGGGTTCTTGAACTGCTGGGGGATCCAGAACTTGCCGGGCTGGGAGGCCGCCAGCTCCTCGGCCTTGGCGATGGCGCCCGGCATGCCCTTGGCGCCCTCGGTCAGGATGAGCTCGGCTCCGAAGGCCTTGAGCATGCGCCGGCGCTCGATGGACATGGTCTCCGGCATGGTCAAGGTCAGGCGGTAGCCCCGCGTCGCGCACACGAAGGCCAAAGCGATGCCGGTGTTGCCGCTGGTGGGCTCGAGCACGGTCGGGTTGTCCCCGCCGGGCTTGAGCAGCCCTTTTTTCTCCGCGTCCCAGATCATGGAGGCTCCGATGCGGCATTTGACGGAGTAGGAGGGGTTGCGGCCCTCAATCTTGGCCAGGACCACGGCTCCCAGGCCCCGGGTCATGCGGTTGAGCCGGACCAGGGGGGTGCGTCCGATGCTGAGACTGTTGTCGTCGAATATCTTCATGGCGCCTCCTCTATGCCGGTATAGTCTACCCATCCTGAGGCGGGCAGGCAATGAGTTCGGTCATGCCTCCGGCGGCGCGCAAATGCGCTATCATATGGCCCGATGCCCACCCTCAGGATGGAAGGCGTCACTTTCCGGGCCGGCGGGAGCGTGCTCCTGCACGAGGCCAGCCTGGCCTTCCGCTCCGGCGAGCTCACCGCCGTCATCGGCCCCTCGGGCTGCGGCAAGAGCACCTTGCTCAAGTGCCTGACCACCACGCACCGCCCCGCCGGCGGCCGGGTCACGCTCGACGGCAAAGACGTCTGGGAGATGCGCGGCCCCTACCGGCTGGCGCTGGGCTACGTGCCCCAGGACGACGTCATCCACCCCCAGCTCACCGTGGCCGAGGCCTTCGAGTTCTCCTCCGGCCTGCGCCTCGACACGGACCTGCCCCCCGCCGACGTGCGCCGGCGCATCGGCTCCACGGCCGCGGCCCTGGGCCTGGCCGCGGCCAAGGACCGGCGCATCCGCCGGCTCTCGGGCGGCCAGCGCAAGCGCGTCAACATCGGCATCGAGCTGCTGGCCGAGCCGCAGGTCCTCATACTCGACGAGCCGGCCTCGGGCCTGGACCCCGGCACCGAAGAGGACCTGGTCAAGCTCCTGTCCTGCCTGGCGCGCGGGGGCCGCACCGTGGTGACCACCACCCACTCCATGGAATACCTGGCCGCCTTCGACCGCATCGTGATGCTGGCCGCGGGCTGGGTGGTCTTCTGCGGCACCCGCCCGGAGCTCCTGGCGCACTTCGGCGTGGCGCACGAGGCCGAGGTGTTCAAGGCCGTCCGCGCCAAGCCTGCGGAGTCCTGGGCCGCCCTCTACCGCCGCTCCCCCCTGGCCGCGCAGGCCCTGAGGAACTGATGGCGCGGCCCGGCTTCCGCCGCCAGCTCGACATCCTCGTGGACCGCTCGCTGGCGGTCCACGCCGGCTCTTGGGGGACTTTGCTCATGATGCTGGCCCAGGCGCCCATCATCGGCTGGTTCATCGGCCTGGCCTGGAAAGGCCAGGAGGCCGTCCCGCAGACCTACTTCATCATGTCCGTGGCCGCGCTCTGGATGGGCTGCATGAACGCCTGCACCGCCATCGTGGGCGAGCGCTCCATCTTCCTGCGCGAGCGCATGTTCGACCTGGACATCCGCTCCTACCTGCTCTCCAAGCTCTGCGTCCTGTCGGCGGTGTGCGCGGTGCAGACCGTGCTGCTCCTGGCGGCCCAGGGCCGCCTCATGCACCTCAAGGAGTCCTGGGGCGCGCTCCTGCTGATCTTCCTCTCCATGTCCTGGACCGGGGTCGCGGCCTGCGGCCTCGGGCTGCTGGTCTCGGCCGTGGCGCGCAGCGCCTACGGCGCGGTGGCCGCGGTGCCCGTCATCCTCATCCCCCAGGCCATCTTCTCCAAAGTCCTGCTGGGGGCCAACATCGAGAAGGGCGCCTCCTCGTTCATCGAGAAGCTCACCCTCACCAAATGGTGCTACGAGGCGCTGGTGGACATCCACGACAGCGCCCATCTCCTCACGCAGTTCAAGAGCCTGGCCGCCCTGGGCCTGGGCCTGGCGCTGTTCCTGGCCCTGGCCGCCGGCGCCCTGAGCCTGGCCGAAGACTGAGGTCCCCTATGAAGAAACTCCTCGCCGTCCTCATCCTCCTGGCCGCCGGAGCCGGCGGCGCCTATCTGATGTCCGAGGGCGTCCTGCCCGGCTGGCCCGGCGACAAGGCGGTCGTCAAGAGAAAATCCCACCGCTTCCTGGAGTGCCTGAAGTTCAAGAACTTCGACGAAGCGGCGGCCTTCCATACCCCGGCCGACATCAAGGCCCGGCCGGACATGCCCAAGCTGCTGGAGAACTTCTTCAAGATCCCCCCGGAGAACCTCGACATCCAGGACATCAACGTGGACTTCGTCGAGTTCGACTCCACGGGCCAGCGCGCCAAGGCCAAGACCACCTGCGGGGTGCGCGTGCTCAACGCCAAGGAGGACCGCCGCCCCGAGGCGGTGCTCTATTGGAAGAAGGTGGACGGCGGCTGGTACCTGGACCTGCGCACCACGCTGGAGCGCGGCGGCTGAGTCTTAGGAGAAATAACCCCTCTTTGTCCCGCCCCGCCGGCTAGTCACTTCTGTTGCGTCCCGCGCATTCCGATTGCCAGCCCCCGAGGGGGCTGGCAATCGGCCGATTCGACGACTTCGCGGCCCGGACCGTCCACTACGACCGCGCAGACACCATCCGCGGCTAGGCCCTCATCAAGGTGGAAGTCATGACCGAAGACCATGAGCGGCGCATCCGGACGCTGGAGTCAGGGCGCCCGCCCAGCCCCTGAGACGCGGCTAGCGGTCCCGCTCCTCCAGCTTCGCCTTCAGGAGGTCGCCCAGGGTCGTGCCCAGGCTGAGCGAGGCAGACTCCGAGGATTTGTCGAGGTAGGCCTTCAGGTCCGCGGCCTCTTCCGCTTCGGCGCGGCTCAGCGACGCCAGGGAGAGCGAGAGCTTGCGGTTCTCCCGGTCGACTGCCTCGATCCTCACCTCGATCTCCTGGCCCTCCTTGAGCACCTCGCGCGGGTGATTGATCCGGCGGCCCCCGCCGAGCTTGGAGATATGGATGAGCCCCTCCACGCCTCCGCCCAAGGCCACGAAGGCCCCGAACGGGGCGAGGCGGGTGACGGTCCCGTTCTGATAGGAGCCCGCGGGCCAGCTCTGCGCGGCGCTCTGCCAGGGGTCGGGCAAGGTGTCCTTGAGGCTGAAGGACATCTTGCCGCTCTCCCAGTCGAGCTTCTTGACGACCACCTCGACCGTCTGGCCCGCTCGGAGCACGTCCTCGACCTTCTCGGTGCGGCCCCAGGCCAGCTCGGAGACCGGGATGAGGCCCTCCAAGCCCCCGATGTCGATGAAGGCGCCGAACTTCTGGATGGAGGTCACGGTCCCCTTGACCCGCATCCCCTCCTTGAGCGACTCCCTCAGGGTCTGGGCCTGGGCCTTCCTCTCGACGTCCACGATGGCCCGGCGCGAGAGCACGATGTTGCGCTCGCCGCACTCGGTGACCTTGAAGGTGTAGGATCTGCCCACGCAGGCGGACTGGCTCTCGTCGCGCCGCAGGCCCATCTGGGAGAAGGGGCAGAAGGCGCGCAGGCCGCCGCTGATGCGGACCTCGAAGCCGCCCTTGATCTCCTTGACCACGGCGCCTTCGACCGGGATGCCGTTCTTGAAGGCGGCCTGGATCTGCGCCTGCCCGACCGGACCGGCGCCGATCTTGGTGGTGAAGCGCAGGTCATGGCCGGGAGAGGGCAGGTAGTAGGCGCGCAGGATGTCGCCTTCCTTGACGGTGAGGTTGCCTTCCGCGTCGAGCAGCTCTTTGCGCTCAACTTGGCCCTCGCCTTTGCGGCCCACGTTGATGAAGATGGTGTCGGGAGCAATCTTGACGATGGCCGCCTCGACGAGCTGGCCGGGGGAGAACCGGCCGGAATCCTGGCTGCTGGCCTCGAGCAGCTGCTCGAAATCTTCTTGTTCCTCGGGCTGTTGCATTTTCGTTCTCTTTGTCAGGCTGGGGATGGGGATGAGCTATTATATCTAAAACGACTAGGAGGTTAGACCATGCGCGCCTGGCTGCTCGACCGGATCGGCTCCATACAGCACCTGCGTCTCGGGGAAGCGCCGGACCCGGTCCCCGGGGAAGGGGAGGTCCTCATGCGCGTGGAATACGCGGGCCTCAACCCCGCCGACCGCTACCTGGCCGAGGGGCTCTACCCGGCCAAGCCGGCGCTGCCGCACATCCTGGGCCGCGACGGCTGCGGCTTGGTGGACGGCCAGCGCATGGTCATCCTGCGCGGCGAGGCCGGCGTGACCCGGCCCGGGACCTTCGCCGGGCTTGCGGCGGTGCCCGCGGACTGCCTGGCTCCGGCCCCGGAAGGCTGGACCGCGGAGCAGTGCGGCGGCGCGCCGCTCGTCTACCTGACGGCCTACCAGGCCCTGACCATGTGGGGAGAGCTCAAGGACGCCGCGGTCCTGGTCACAGGCGCTTCCGGCGGGGTGGGCACGGCCTGCGTGCACCTGGCTCGGGCCCTGGGTCACCAGGTCATCGCGCTCTCGCGCAGCGCGGAGAAAGGCCGCCGCCTGCGCGAAGAAGGGGCCGGCCTTGTCCTCGATCCGAGCGAGCGCGGCTGGCCGGGGCGGATCAGGGAGTTCCTCGGCGGCCGGAAGGTGGACCTGGCCGTAGACACCATCGGCGGGGAGCTCTTCCCCCGCGTCATCGAGTCCCTGGCGGACCAGGGCCGGGTCTCCTGCGTGGGCCGGCTCGCCGGGCCCGTACCCTCCTTCAACACCGCCACGCTCTTCTTCAAGCGGCTGCGCATCGGGGGCGTCTCCGTGGGGGCCTATCGGCCGCCGGAAGCCCGGGCGGACTTCGCTCAGGTCCTGCGCCTGCTGGGAAATACCGGCAAGACGCCCCTGGTGGACTCGGTGTGGGAGTTCCCCCGCCTGCCCGAGGCCTTCGCGCGCCTGGCGCAGGGCCCCCTGGGCAAGGTGGTCCTGAAGGTCTCTTAGGACGGCGGGTCAGCGGGTCGAGGAGACCGCCACCAGAGGAGCGGCCGGGCGGCCGATGGTGTAGCTCATCGTCCCTTCCTTGTCCGTGCGGTGCACTTCGGCCCCGGCCGCGGCGAGGCGGTCCAAGGTCACCTGGTGCGGATGTCCATAGTCGTTCCCGGCGGCCAAGGAGATGTAGGCGTATTTCGGCCGGACCTTGGCGAGGAAATCGGCGGTCGAGGATGAGTAGGAGCCGTGATGCCCGACCTTGAGCACGTCGGCGCGCAGTCCGTCCCCGTAGCGGGCTACCAGTTCGGCCTCCACGGGCATGCTGAGGTCTCCGGTGAACAGGACCGCGCTGCCCGCGTAGGAGAGCTTGATGACGATGGAGCAGTTGTTGAGGTCCTCGCTCTTGACCTTGGCCGAGGCCTCGGGGCAGGAATTGAAGACCTTGGCCTCCACGCCCGGCCCCCAGTCCAAGGATTCTCCGGCGACCGGATAGTGCAGCACGCAGCCGGGCTCGGCTGCGGCCTTGGCGCGGATCTTGTCGTCTCCCGTGGCGCTGGCGTTATCCACCCGGTTGTCGTAGAAGTTGTCCACCTGCGTCGCGTCGAAGACGTAGCCGAGACCGTTGTAGTGGTCCGAGTGGGGATGGGTCATGACCACATGGTCGATGTGCGTGATGCCCCGGGAGCCCAGGAACGCCGAGATGGCTGCCTTCTTAGGCCCTCCGTCTATGAGCACGGTCTTGCCGTTGGGCAGCTCGATGTACTCCGAATCGCCCTGGCCCACGTCGATAAAGGTGACGGTCAGAGCCCCGCCGGAGACGGAGGGGTCATCCGGCGCCGGAGCGTGGGAAGTCAGCGGCCCCAGGCGCAGAGAGCCCGACGGCAGGACGAAGGAGTCTCCGCTCTTGAAGGACTCGGGGCTTTGCGCGAAGGCGGGCGCGGCAGCCAGCCACAAGCCCGCCAGCAGGATCGCCGACCGCATCGACGCCCGATGCGCCCTGGACATGCCCATAGTGTAGACCGATGGGCCCAGGGGGAAAGGGCAGGAAGGCCCAGCGCGAGATGGGCCTAAAGGCCCAATCGGAACCCAGACACAAAAGCGCCGCCTCAGGACCTCGCTGGTCCCGCCAGACCCAGGCCGTCCTCGACAACAGACCCCGCTCCGGTAGGACCTTCAGCCCTGGAGGATCGGGGCCAGGACCGTCATCCTATAGCCATGATGAAGCGAGCCGGATCCATCGCCTCCGCCTTGATATTGGTCGTCCACGCGGCCAGCGCGGCAATGGTCCGATCGGTCCAGGCCCCGGTCTCCCCGCTGGCCCAGCTCGGCTCCATGCTCGGTTCCCTGCCGCTGCAGGACCTTTTCATCAAGCCGGGCCTAGGTACGCTGACGACGCCGGCCCTGGGCACGCCCCCCGACATGACCGTGCCGCAGCTCTCCCCGAACCACGCGCTCCACAACCCGAGCCGCGCGGTTGCGCTCGCCGAACGCGGGATCGCCCTGCAGCCCCCCTCCGCCGCCGCGACTCCTACCGATCAAATCTTGGCGGTCAAGGCCCTGGAGTCCGTCAACTCCGTGCTCAAGGATTTCTCCCCCGAGGAGCTGCGCTCCATGCCCGCGGAGAAGCTCTCCCGGCTGGCCGGCCTGGTCCTCGACCAGGCCTCCGGCAGCCAGCAGGCCGGCGACCCGGAGGCCGTGGCCGCCCTGGCCGAGGCGAACCTCGCCAGGATCGAGAAGCTGCGCGCCGTGCCGGTGCGGGAGAAGCTCATCAACCCCGGCCATCCCGATTCCCATGCGGACATGATCGACGCCGCCGGCGTCCCGGAGTCGGTGAAGGCCGTGCCGCACGAAGGAATCGTCTTCCGGCATTACACCACCGCGGAGGGGCTCAAGAGCATCCTAGAGGGAGGCGGACTCTGGAACGGCTTCATGCCCTATGTGGAGATGGCTCAGGGCGTGTACAAGAAGACCTTCAAGGACCTCACGGGCGTGTTCCTGACCGTGCCCGGAGTCCCGGGGGACCACGTCGGCGTCCCGGCCCGGGAATTCACCCACTATGTGGACGTGCTGGTCCCCAAGAGCTTCCCGGTCCTCGACGTGGAGAAGGGCCGCATATTCCTGATCCCCCTGCCCGGACGTACGCGCGGCTGGGTCGCCGACATCTACCGTCGCTGGGTGGGCGGCGGCGACGCCGGGATGTACGCGCAGAGCGCCAAGCAGCTCGACGCCTCGGGCGGCCCAGGTCCGGAACTGGTGGTGCCGCTCAGTGTAGTCGATTACGGCCAGGTCGGCTCTCCGGGCCGCATCGCCAGGCTCCTGGACGCGGCCCGCAAGGCCACTCAGAAGACGGCCGCCGCTATCCTCAAGAAGAAGGACGCCGGGACCAAGGTCACCAAAATCCTGGCCAACACCGACACCAAGACCATCACCGAGTACTCGGGCGTGCCCTCGCGGGTGGAGCGCCTGGAGACCACGGGCAAGGTCTTCCGGCACTGGATCCGCGATGCGGAGACTTTCCAGGCCATCACCCGCACCCGCATCCTCAAGGCCGGGCCGACCTCCTACGTGGAGTTCACGGGCAGCCGCGGGGCCTTCATCAAGGACATCTACCCGGACCTGCGCGGCGCGTTCTTCACGGTCCCGGCGCGCTCCTCCGCCGAGCCGCGCGTCATGAACGAGGACGTCCCGTACTATATCGACTTCGAGGTCCCCGAAGGCGTGGCGGCCCTGCGCCTGGACGGCGACGACGTCCTGATGATCCCCGCCGAGCCCGGCACCGAGATCCCGGTCCGGATCGTGGGGGCCAGCGCCCCGTAGGCGGGAGAGCAGGCCTCCCTACTGGCCGTAAGCCAGGCGCAGGGCCAGGTATTCCGGCAGGCCGGCGGAGCGGATCTTGGCCTGGGTGGCCGCGACGTCGTAGGCGAAGCGGAAGACCTGGAAGGTCCGGGCCTCGCGGTCCCAGAGGGCGCAGGAGGCGCGCTTGTCGTGGTCGCGCGGCTGGCCCACGGAGCCCGGGTTGTAGGCCACCGGCACGATGCCGTAGGGCGCCACATCGCCGGTCACGCATTGATGGTCCTCGATGAAGTAGGTCTCGACCTTGCCTTCCGCGGTGCAGTGGAAGCTCACGGGCATGTGGCTGTGGCCGCAGAAGAGCGGCCAGGCCTTGACCCGGGACATGTTGTTCTTGAACTGCGCCACGCTGAGCATGTACTCGTCGGCGGGGCGGCGGGGCGTGCCGTGCACGACGGTGAAATCCGGAAGGTCCAGGCGCGCGGTCAGGTTCTCCAGGTAAAGCCGCGAGCCGTCGCTCAGGGCGGCCCGGGTCCAGAGCGTCGCGGCCCGCGCGTAGGGGTTGAACCACTCCACGTCGATGCGGCCGATGACGGCCAGATCGTGGTTGCCGCAGACGATGTGAAGGTTCTTGAGCTGGCGGATGAGTCCCAGGCACTCTTCGGGGTTGGGGCCGTAACCGACCACGTCGCCGCAGCAGATGTGCCCGTCGACCCGCGAGGCGTGGCAGAAATCGAGCACCGCGCCGAGGGCCTCGAGGTTGCCGTGGACGTCCGAGAAGACGGCGTAACGCATGTTACGCTGAAGATGATACCAATAGTGGGAAGCGGGTCAAAACGAATATTGGTCACAACGGCGTGACCGCCCCAACGGAAGACGGCGATCAGCCCTGCGGCGTCTGGCTATCCGCGGCCGGAGGCGGCTCGGGGGCCGGCTCCGCAGGGGCCTCCATGGGCAGGGCCTGCTGCACCGCTGCGGCCTCCGCCGGCGGTTCGACCGGAGCCGGGACCGGCTCGGCCTTGGGCTCCGCCGGTCTGGCCGGGGCGTGGGTGCCCGCGCGCTTCTGAAACTCGATGGAGACGATCTGGCTGACGCCCTTCTCCTCCATGGTCACGCCGTAGATGGTGTCCGCGGCCTCCATGGTGCGCTTGTTGTGGCTGATGATCAGGAACTGCGTGCGGTTGCCGAACTCCCTGAGCATGTTGACGAAGCGCTCGATGTTGGCGTCGTCGAGCGCCGCGTCGGCCTCGTCGAGCATGCAGAAGGGCGAGGGCCGCACCATGAAGAAGGCGAAGAGCAGCGCGATGGCGGTCATGGTCTTCTCGCCGCCCGACAGCAGCGAGATGCTCTGCAGGCGCTTGCCCGGCGGCTGGGCCACGATCTCCACGCCGGTCTCCAGGATGTCGTCCGGGTTGGTCAGCACCAAGTCGGCCTCGCCGCCCTCGAAGAGCACGCCGTAGAGCCGGCGGAAGTGCTCGCGCGCGTCGGTGAAGGTCTGCCGGAAGTTCTCCCGCGTGGTGGCGTTGATCTTCTGGATGGCGGCCTTGAGGTCGTCCTTGGCCTGGGTCAAGTCGCTGAGCTGGGCGTTGAGGAAGGACTGGCGCTGGGCCAAGGCCTCATACTCCTCAGGGGCGCCCAGGTTGATGGGGCCCATGCCGTTGATGCGCCTGCGCAGGGTGTCGATCTTCTCGAGGTCCACGACGACCGCGCCGAACTTGGCCTTGGCTTCGTCGACGGTGAGCTGGCGCTGGTCCCAGAGTCCGGTGCGCAGCATCTCCTGGCGGGTCTGCAGCTTGCCCTTTTCGAGTTCCAGGTCTTGGACCTCCCGCTGCGCGGCCTCGAGCCCGGTCCTCAGATCCTGCAGCCCGCGGGTCCGCTCCTGCAGAGACTTGTCCGTCTCCTGCAGCCGCGCGTTGGCTGCGGCGGCCGCGTTCTCATGGCCGCCGAGTTCGGACAGCAAGACCTGGGTCTGCTGACGCGACTGGTCCTTGGCTGCCACGGCGTCGGCGCGCCGGCGGGCCAGATCTCCGAGCTCCCGGCCGCGCTCGGCCACCGTCTGCTCCAGGTGCTTCTTGTTCTCAGCCAGCTGCTCGAAGCGGCTGGCGTGGATGGCCATCTCCCCCTCGAACCTGTCGACGCGCTCCTTGAGGACCTGCTGGCCGGAACGCTTCAAGACCAGCGCGTCGCGGGCGGACTGCGCCTTCGCGGCGGACTCGGTCTCGGCCTGCCGGCAGGCCTGCTCCTTCTGCTCGGCCTCGGTCCTGCGGCCGCGCAGGCCGATGAGCTCCTCCTTGACGTGGGCCACGTCGCGTAGCTGCCCGGCGGCCATGTTCGCGCCGTAATCGACGTTCTGGCGGATCAGGCCGAGCGCCTCCTCCTTCTCCTGGAAGCGCTTGCGCAGGGATTCCTCGCGAGCGGCGGAGAAGCTGGCCTCCGAGACGGCGACGTGCACGAGAGTCTCGGCCGCGGAGATGTCCAGGGCGCACTGCGCGGCTTGGCTGGATCGCTCGGCGGCCTGAGCCTCCAGGACGGACAGGCGCGCGCGCAGCTCCTCGATGTCAGCGAGGGTCAGCTGCGCGCCGGGTCCGGGCTGGGCGCCGCCGCAGACCCAATGGTCTCCGAAAAGGGCCTTGTCCAGGGCGTAGCTCTCGGCGAAGAGGAAGCGCACCGCGGACTCGTGCCGCGGGTCGTACTGGATGTGGCGCAGCAAGGGCTGGGCCTGCTCCGGATAGGCGCGCTCCGCAGCGCCGCCGCCCAGCGTGCTCAGCACGAGGAAGCGGGCCCGGCCCGAGCCGGAGGCCTGCAGGAGCCCGATGCCCGCGCGGGCCGCGTCGGAGTGCTCGCAGACCACGGCGAAGAGCCTCTCGCCGAGCAGGTCCTCGACGTAGGGGCGCCAGGCTTCCTCGACCTTGATGAGGCTGCGCACGCTGCCGACCACTCCCTCGATGCCGGCGTTGAGCACGGCCTGGGCGCCCATCCAATAGGGGTTCTGCCCGCCCTGGGCTTCCAGGGCCTCGGCCCGAGCCTTGGTCCCGGAGACTTCGGAGTGCAGGCGCAGGACTTCGGCGGAGAGCTCGCCCTGGCGGCGGCGCAGTTCCGCGAGCGCGGCTTGGGCCGCCGCGGCCTTCTCGCGCGCGGCAGCGGCGCGCGCCGCCTCCGCCTCGACCTCGGCCCGGAGGGCCGCGACCTCGCTCCGGCAGCCCCGCTCTTTGTCGAGGTCCTGCTCCAAGGTGCGGATGAACCTGCCGAAATCGGAAACGTGGTGGCCGATGTCCGACTCGCGCAGCGAGACCTCGCGCGAAGCGCCCAGGGCCGCCTCCGCGGCGGCCAGGGACTCGTGCCGGCGTTCCTCGAGCGCCTTGTCGGCCTGGGCCTGAGCCTCCGCGCAGGCGTCCACCTCGGCCTGCCAGCCGGCGGACTCCTTCTGGGCCGCGTCGAGCGCGACGCGCACGCGGTCGACCTCGGCCCCGGCCGCGGCGATCTGCGGATCGATGTCGGCGAGCCGCGTCTGGGACGCGGCGAGTTCCTTGTCGCAGGCGGCGCGGCGGTTGTCCACCGCGGCGACGATATCATCGGAGGCGCGGCAGCGCTCGTCGAGCTTGCCGACCTCTCCCTTGAGCTCCGCGATACGGTTGCCGATGGCGGTGAGCTCGGCCTGGCGGGCGGCCTTCTCGAGCTCCAGGCGGGAAGCCTCGGCTTCCTCCGCGCTCACGGCGGCGCGCCTGCCTTCGAACCTCTCCTGCGCCGGCCCGGCCTTGGCGCCGAGCTCGGCGAGCTGCGTCTCCAGGACCGACAGCTCGGAGAGGGTCTTGGCGGCCTCCAGCCCCACGAGCTCCTCCTCGTACTTCTTGTAGAGCTTGGCCTTGCGGGCCGCGGCGTCGAGGTTCTTGACCTGCTCGTCGATGAGCGAGAGCGAGTCCTGCAGGCGCGACATGTCCACCTCGACGCGCTCGAGCTTGCGCAGGGCCTCCTCGCGCTTGGCCTTGTACTTGGAGACGCCGGCCGCCTCTTCGAAGAGGGCCCGGCGCTCCTCGGGCTTGGCGCGCAGGACGAAGTCCACGCCGCCCTGGTCGATGATGGCGTAGCCCTCGCCGCCCACGCCGGTGTCGAGGAACATCTCGCGGATGTCGCGCAGGCGGCACTGGGTGCGGTTGAGGAAATAGGCGGATTCGCCGGAGCGGTAGATGCGGCGCGTGACCGTGACCTCGGAGTACTGCGTGGCCAGCTGGCTGGAGGAGTTGTCGAAGGTAAGGGTGACCTCGGTCATGGACAGGGGCGGCCGCTTCTCGGTGCCGCTGAAGATGACCTCGATCATGGCGTCGGCGCGCAGGGACTTGTAGGACATCTCGCCGAGGCACCAGCGCACGGACTCCATGATGTTGGACTTGCCGCAGCCGTTGGGGCCCACGATGCCGGTGATGCCGGGGGCGAAATCGAGGTGAGTCTTCACCGCGAAGGATTTGTAGCCGACCACGTCAATGGATTTGAGATACATGGCACCTCACGCCCCGAAGGGCCGCTGACTTTCCATCAAGTGTCATCTTTTACTATTTAGAAGTCAAATTGAGATGAATAATATACCATATCCCGTCGACGGAATCAAGCGCCGAGGGAGGTCTCAGTCCCCGACCGTCACGCTGAGCCGGCAATCGGGAGGACTGCCGGCGGAAGAGACGCTCACGGACCTGCCGCCGACGCTCGCCGGGACGCAGCCGGCCAAGGGCGGCAGGCTGCAGTCGGCATTGCCGTACCCGGTGTCCTGCAGGCAGGCCTGCGCCAGGCTCAGGACTCCGAGCGCCAGCTGCTGGCTCGATTCCGACGTGTTGGCGCGGCTGAGCAGGACATGGCGTCCGAATCCCAGCCACAGCATGCCGGTGCCCACGATGGCCAGGATCACGATCATGACCATGGCCTGGACCAGGAAGACCCCGCGCCGCCTGCAACCGCGCCCCTCAGTTCTGGCCATGTGAGCTGGTCGTCGCCTGCGCCTGCACCTGGGCCGCATGAGCGATGCCCCGCGCATCGGTGATGTCCAGTGCGCAGGTCATCTGGACCAGATTGGGCTCCGGACGATAGAACACGAGGCGCGCCTCCCGGAACCCCGGCCCGCCGGCCAGGATGTCGCGGGAGACCCCGGCCGGAGATTGGCCGCAGGCGAAATCGACCTTCGGGAAGCCGCCTTGATACGAGTAGACCGTCAGGGAGGAGGCGTCCAGGCAGAGGGTGGTGTACCGCACCGGAGCTCCGGCCACCAGCGGCGAGGCCCCGTCCGCGTCCAGGTTCGTCCAGACCGTCAGAAGGTCGGCCGCCGTGCCCGTGGAGGGGTCCTGGATGTAGGTAGCCGAGCCCAGCGCGTAATCGAAGGACCTGCGCACCAGCGTGGCGCCGTTGGCCACGCCGACGTCCGCGAACCTCCGGTACTGGCTGCCGAAGGCCATGCCGTAGAAGGCCGCCAGCCCTCCGGCCATGAAGGCGAATAGCGCGACGGCCACCATGAGCTCCACGAGGCTGAAGCCGCGCCGGAGATTGCGCAGGATCACGGCGCGGGCCCCCAGGTGAGGGCGGCGGCGACCTCGCGCGTCTCGAGGCCGTTGACGGTCACGATCCTGACGCGATAGCTCATCTTCGCCCCGGCCTGAACCAGCGCCGCGGGCAGGCGCTCCGTCACGTCATGCTCGCGGGTCTCGTCCAAGGCCCAACAGCCGCAGGCATCGCCGCGCAGCCGCCAGCCGTCTGGGCCAGCCCCCCCGGGAGCGTCCGGGCTGGGATCGGTGTCCGCGGTCACGTAGTTCCTGAGCTCCTGCAGCAGCTGGGTCAGGCACAGGGCCGCCTGCTCGCGCTCCTGGCTCCGGCCGGACTGGGCGGAGGCCGTCATCATGGCGCTCATGATGGCCGAGACCGCCACGCCGGTGAGCAGGACGCTGATGACCACCTCCACCAGGGCCGAGCCTCGCCTGCCCATCATAGCCGGCGGCGCGGCGGGCGCAGGTCCAGCAGGCCGCGAGCCGCCTCGTTGGTCGGACGCAGCTCCCGGCGCGCCGGGTCGTAGGAGAAGCGCGCCTCGGACTTCAGCAGCCTGCCGTCGGCGGGGAGCACGATCTCCGTCCGGGGACCCAGGAACGCGAGCCCGGCGGAGCCGAGCAGCCTCGCCCCTTCATCGCGCGCCAGCCGGGCCGGAAAGAGCAGAGGGGCGGCCTGCTCCAGCAGGTTGCGGGGCGCCGCCCGGGGCGGCGCGGGGGGTGCCGGCCGAGGGCCCCGTCCCCCCAAGCTCAGCAGGCCGAAGACCAGGATCGGGAGCATGGCCGCCAGCAGCCAGAGCGGCGTGCCGCCCGAGCCGGCTTCCCTGGGCGCGGCCGCGGCCAGGGCGGCGGCCACGCGCTCCTTGGCGACGGCCGACTTCCAGAAGCGGGCGGCGCCCCCGTCGCCCTGCGGGACGTCGTCCGCGAGGCCGGCCAGGAGCTGCGGATAGGATGCCGCCGCCGTCCAGTCCCTGCTCCGGGCGGGATCGTGGCCCTCCGGACAGACAGGGGTCTCCGGAGCCAGTCCCGGCAGAGACCGGACCTGCTCAGCGGTCAGTGGACCCCGCACCGTCGATCCGACAAGGACGAAGAACCGCATTCTGGACGTCACCCGGCAGCGCCCATTGTACCACTTCCCCTCCAGCCGCGGACGCCTTGATTCGGACCTGGATAAAGGTTATAGTAGGCCCCATGAAAAGAGGCACGCGCGCGCGCTGGCTGATCGCCGCGGCGCTGTTCTTCGGCGGCACGGTCCCGCTCGGCTCGGAATCCATGACCATGACGACCTACTACCCCGCGCCGGCCGGCACCTACCGCCGGCTGACCGCGGACTCCGTCACCCTGCGCCCCCTGGAGGCCCCTCCGGAAGGGGTTCCGGGCCGGGTCTATTTCAATTCCCAGGACAAGGCCCCCAATGTCTTCGTGGACGGCGCCTGGAAGCGGATGGTCGTCTTCAACGGGGAGACGATCGGCACCGCGACGCTGGGCGGCGACTACCGCTTCACCAACGCCTGGGCCCAGGTCGGAGGGCTCAGCCTCGAGTTCACGACCGTGAAGAGGGGCCTCTATGGCGTCTCCTGGGGCGGGAACTGCGCCATCGCGTCCACGGGCAAGCTGTCCTACCTGAAGGTCCGCTTCGTCAACGCCGGGATCGGCACCCAGATCCAGCAGTACACCCTGGACGACGCGGACGACGACGACGGCACCACGACCACCGTGGACATAGACGGCTCGACGATGCTCATGCTTCAGGCCGACCAGAAATACCGGTTCCAGATCCTGGGCTACAAGAAGGGCTCCGACGCGGCCAATCTCACCTTCGGCAAGGCCGGGATGTGGCTGAAGGTCGAAGAGCTCTTCACCTTCTGACCGCCATGACCACCGCCGCGGCTCTCGCCGTCCTCCTGTCCCTCGCCCCCGCTCCGGCCCAGCCGCCTGCGGCCGTGGCGGCCTCCACCGCGCCGGTCTCCCCTCCCCTGCGCCTGCTCGCGCCGGCCGAGCTGCCGGCCTTCTCCGACACCTTCAAGTCCAAGGCCGGGCTGCTCAAGGCGGCCAAGAAGACCTTGGATTACCTCGCCAAGACCCAGGGCCCAAAGTACCTGCGCATCGGCGGCCGCGACTACGGCCCCGCGATCCTCGCGGACTCCATCCGCGAGCTGCTCAAGGTCGTCGAAGAGGCCAAGACCCCGGAGGAGCTCGACGCTCTTGTGCGCGAGCGCTTCGACGTGTTCCAATCCGTCGGCTCGGACGGGCAGGGCAAGGTCGTGTTCTCCTCATACTACCAGCCCTACATCAACGCCTCGGCCAAGAAGTCGCCCAAGCACCCCATCCCCATCTACCGCAAGCCCGCGGACATGGTGGAGGTGGACCTGTCCGCTTTCGGCGCGAAGAACGGCAGCGACAGCCTGGTGGGCCGCGTGAGCAAGGACAAGCGCGTGGTCCCCTACTTCACCCGGGAAGACATCGACGTGCGCCAGGCCCTGCAGGGAAAGGGCCTGGAGCTGGCCTGGCTGCCCAACAAGTGGGACGTGCTGGACCTGCACATCCAGGGCTCGGGCATCCTCAAGTACCCGTCGGGCAAGGAGGTCCTGGCCCGCTACGCGGCCACCAACGCCCGTCCGTACAACTCCGTGGGCCTGACCTTGGTCAAGGCCGGAGCCCTGTCCCGCGAAGGCCTCTCCTACGACAAGATCCGCGACTACTTCAAGGCCCATCCGGAGGCCGAGGACTGGGTCATCGCACAGAACCCGCGCTACACCTTCTTCGAGCTCACACCCCTGCCGCCGGACGGCGAGCCCTTCGGCACGGTCATGGAGTCCCTGGTCCCGGCGCGCTCCATCGCCATCGACCCAGCCGTCATCCCGCTGGGCGCTTTGGCCTGGTTCTCCACGGTCTCGCCCCAGGCCGACAAAGACGGTCGCCTGCTGGGCCAGTTCCCCAACAGCCGCTTCGCCCTGTGCATGGACACGGGCGGGGCCATCAAGGGGCCGGGCCGCGTGGACATCTACGCGGGGCACGGCAAGCAGGCCACGACCACGGCGCGCAACCAGTGGAACGAGGGCGCGCTCTACATCCTGGTCAAGAAGGTCCCGCAGCGGGAGAGATGATCTGCCCGAAGTGCGGCAACGAGAGCCCCGAAGGGTCGCTCTTCTGCAGCATCTGCACCGAGCCGTTCCGCAAGCCTGAGCCCAGGCCCGCCGAGGCGCCCGCCCGGCGCGCCGCGCTGGACCTGTCGACCCCGCCGTTGTGGAGCCCGCCGCTCCTGGCCGCGGCCGGGGCCGCCTTCCTGCTCCTGGTCTGGCTGCGCGAGCCGCTCTCCCGGGCCTGCTGGATCCTCGACGGCGTGAACCTGGCCTTCCACGAGGCCGGCCATCCCATCTTCGGCCTCCTGGGCTCGGAGTTCCTCATGAAGCTGGGCGGCACCTTGATGCAGCTGCTCCTGCCGGCCGCGGCCGTGGTCTCTTTCCGGCGCCGCGGCGACCTCAAGTCCGCGGACCTGACCTTGGCCTGGTTCGGCCAGAACTTCTGGAGCATCGGCACCTACATGGCCGACGCCCGGGCCCAGGTCCTGCCCCTGGTCGGCAGCGGGGAGCACGACTGGACCTGGCTGTTCGGGGAGTTGGGCGTGCTCATCCACGACGTGGGCATCGGCCGGGCCACGAGGGTCCTGGGCTGCGCCGTGATCGCCTTCGCCCTGACCCAACTGGCCGCGCGTTGGCGGCGCGAGCGCCGCGGCTACTGAGCGGCTGCGGCCTTGCCCGGACCGAGGACCTCGGCCTCGAGCTCCGCGTCGGTGGGCAGCGCCGGGACGGAAGCCGGCACGAGCGGCCGCCCCACCCCGAACATGTGCTCATAGAAGAGCGCATAGGCCGAGACGTCCGTGGCGTCGTCGAGCAGATGGAAATTCTCGAAATTGCCCTTGGAAGCGTACTTGGTCTGGTTGGCCGAGCCCGTCATCACGAGCTTGCCGTCTAGGATGAAGAACTTGTTGTGCGCCTTCTCCGCCGGCGGGAAGTCGCTGGGGTTGTTGGGCCCGGAGAGGATGCGCAGCTCCACGCCGGGCTGCAGGGCCAGCCACTCCGCATAAGGCTTGAAGGCTTCCGACCGGGACTGGCTCTCGTCGAAGATGACCCGCACGCGCAGTCCCCGGCGGCCCGCCTCGGCCAGGGCCTGGGCGATGCGGGTGGACCGGACCGCGAAAGCGGCCATATCCACGCTCTGCCGCGCCGCGCCGATGCCGGCCACGATCGCGTCTTCCAGGAGTCCCGAGGGCGAAAGGATGGACGCGGGCAAGGGAATCCCGTTGAAGACCTTGGCCGCGGCCTTGGGGACCGGCGGCGCCGGCACCGCGTCCGGCCAGGAATAGTCCTGGGCCTTGGACGCCAGGCTCACCGGCTGGCTCAGCCCACGCAGGTACTTCCAATAATCGGCCAGGTCGGAGATGCGCTCCGCCTCGTCCGTGAACACCAGGTTCTCGTAATGGTTGTTCTCTGAGAAGCGCGACCAGTTGTAGGAGCCGAACTCCGCGAGCCTGCCGTCGAACACCGCGAATTTGTTGTGGTTGATGCCGTACTCGCCCAGGCCCCTGAGCACCGTCACGTCGAACTTCTCCTTGAGCAGGGCCCATATCTCCGGGCTGCGCTTGGCCTGGTACTGGCCGGGCTTGGCGGGAGCCGGGAACACGTTGCGGAAGTCCAGGACGATCTTCACGTCCACGCCCCGGGCCCGAGCCCGGCGCACCGCGTCCAGCAGTCCGGCGGACTTGAACTCGTAGACCGCGATGATCAGCGTCTCCCGAGTCGCGTCTATGGCCTTGATGAGCTCCCTCTCGACCGGGATGTTGGGCCGCAGGGCCACGGACGGCAGGGACTGCCCGTTGAAGGACACGGCCCGGCGAGGATAGGAAGGACCGCCGCCGTCGTCATGGAAAGCGGCCTGGGGAGCTTCGGCCGGACCTGCGACTGGAGCGGCTTGGGCGCCCAGCTTGAACTCGAAGGCCCGATCCGCGAAGTCCTTCTGCCCCTTCAGGTCCCCGGCCGGCGGCGCGGTGAAGGGGATCGGCGCGGAGAGCCTCTGCAGCGCCGTCTCCGCCGAGGCCGCGGGCGCGGCCGCGGCTGGAGCCCCCACGACCGGGACGGGAGACAGCGGGATGGAGGCGGAGAGCGCCGGCGCGGCCAAGGCGAGGCCGGAGAGTGGGGAGGAGAGCCCGGGAGAGACTGAGAGCGCGGGCGCGGCCAGGACCCGCAGGCCGACGGGCTGCAAGGACACCGGCGCCACGCGCACGGACCCCGCCCAGACCGGGGTCAGATACAGGAGGAGCAGCCGGAGCATCACGGAAAAAGTGTATCACGGCGCCGCCGGCCGCGATACCGCCGAAGGGCCTAAGGGATGCCGGGCAGCGGACCTAGGAGCTCTTGGGCCGGAGGCCCTTAGCCCCAGGCGTCCCGGAGGAGGACGATGTTGAGCAGGGTTATCCCGACGGCAGCGGCCCACAGCAGGGACTTCTCCCCCGCGGGATTGGAGTGCTTGCCCATGACGCGGCCGGAGGAGGTCAGATACACGAGGGGGAAAATGGTGAAGGGCAGCTGCAGGCTCAGAGCCGCCTGGCTCCAGATGAGCCCCTGGAAGCTGTCGCGCAGGAACAGGACCGCGGCCAGCCCTCCGCCCAAGGTCAGCCCGATGCCGACGCGGGAGTGGCGGTCCGCCACGTTGTAGGGCTCGCCGAACATACCCGCGAAGATGCTGCCGCCCGCCATGGCCGCAGTCAGGCTCGAGGAGAATCCGGCCAGCACCAGAGCGACCGCGAAGACCGCGCCCGAGGCGCGCCCCAGCAGAGGCGCGAGCGTATCCTTGGCCTGCGCGAGTTCGGTGACGGGTATCCCGTTGGCGAAGAAGACCGCGGCCGCCAGAATCACGAGGGCGCAGTTGATGGCCCAGCCCAGCCCCATGGCCGCCAGGGTGTCCAGGAACTCGTAGCGCAGGCGCTCCCGCACGGCCGCATCGTCCCCGCGGTTGTACTGCCGGCTTTGGATGATCTCGGAATGCAGGAACAGGTTGTGCGGCATCACCACGGCCCCGAAGACCCCCAGGATCAGGGCGCCGGCGCCCGCCGGGACCTGCGGCACGACGCAGCCCCGGGCGGCCGCGGCCCAGTCCACCTTGACCAAGGTCAGCTCGTAGATGAAGGCGACGCCCACGAGCCCCACCATGCCTATGATCCAGCGCTCCACCTTGCGGTAGGAGTTGGTCAGCAGCATCACGGCCACGCCCGCCGCGGTCAGGACCGCCCCGGCGCGCAGGGGCAGGCCGCAGAGCATGTTGAGCCCGATGGCGGCGCCCAGGAGCTCGGCCAGGGCCGTGGCCATGCCGGCCAGGACCGCGGTCGCCAGGAGGGCCCGGGCCGCGGCCGGGGGCAGGAATCGGGTCGTCGCCTCGGACAGGCACAGGCCTGTGGCGATGCCCAGGTGGGCAGCGTTATGCTGGAGCAGTATGAGCAGCAGCGTCCCCGCGGTCACCACCCACAGCAGGGCGTAGCCGTAGCCTCCGCCGGCGGCCAGGTTCGTGGCCCAGTTTCCCGGGTCGATGAAGCCGATGGTGACCAGGAAGCCCGGCCCGATGTACTTCAATATCTCCAGGGCCCCGAGTTTGGGGTGGTGCCGGGCGAAGAACGCGCGCAGCCAGGCGGTCAAGGGAGGGCCCCCGTGACCGCCGCCGCAGAAGCCGTGTCGAGCCGTATCTCGTCGGGCATGACCTCGGACGGCTCCTCCGGGAGCATCCCCGAGGCGCGCATGCGGCCCATGATGCGGCGCATATTGCGCTCCACGTAGCGGCCCCGCGCCGCCGGACTCCAGCGCTTCGGGTTGGGCAGGACCACGGCCATGGCCACGGCCTCGTCCGCGGTCAGGTCGGCCGCGGACTTGCCGAAGTAAGCCTGGGCCGCGGCCTCGGCCCCATAGATGTCCTTGCCCCACTGCGCGATGTTGAGGTAGAGCTCGAAGATGCGCCTCTTGCCCAAAGACTTCTCCAGGCGCCGGGCGATGAGCAGCTCCTTGAGCTTGCGCAGGGGGTTCTTGGAGGGCGAGAGGTAGAGGTTGCGCGCCACCTGCTGGGTGATGGTGCTGCCGCCGTAGGCGAAGCGCCTCATCTCCCAGTCCCTGCGCAGGGCGGACTTGACGCTCTCCCAGTCCACGCCCTTGTGCCGGTAGAAGGTGTCGTCCTCCGCCACGAACACGGCATGCTTGAGGTGCTCCGAGATGCGGTCCCACGGGACCCAGACCAAGCGCGGGGTGAACTTCTTCCCGGCCCGGCGCGCGGCGCTCCGCTTGAGTTCGATGTAGGCGGTGGTCCTGGGGTTGCTGTGCTTGAGAGGCTCCACGTCGGGGAGCCAGAGCACATACACGGCGCTGAGCAGAAAGGCCGCGGCCAGGGCTCTGAAGAGCAGGCCAGTGCCCTGTCTTACACGCAGTCGGCCGGGCATAGGCCGCTAAGGAACCCGGCCTTCCATCAGGCGCCGGGTCGCGGCGCAGGCCGCGCTGGCCGGATCCTGGTCCAGGCAGGCGGCGCAGGCCGCGGCCGCGTCGTCGTAGCGCCGGGCTTGGTAGAGGTCGACGCAGGTCTTGGCCGCGTCCGGCGTGACCAGGCGCTCCATGCGCGCCAGTCCCGCCGCCGCGTCGACGTTGTCCGGGTCGATGCGCAGGGCCCGGCTCCATTCGTCGCGGGCCCTGGCGTAGTCTCCCTTCTGGTAGAAGATGACTCCGGCGAGGTAGTGCTGCTGGGCGGCGCGCTGGTCCTCCGCGCGCTCCGGGCTGCGGTCGAAGGCGGAGCCGGCCTGCAGAGGGATGGCGTCCCCGGCGCGGGGCGAGCGGCCCAGGAGCTGGCGCACCCGTGCCAGCCCGGCGGCCACGTCCCGGTCCTCAGGGTCGAGCTCGCGGGCCCGCTCCCACTCCTGCAATGCCTTCTCATAGTCCCCCTTCTCGAAATGGGCCATCCCCGCGAGGTAGGACTGTCGGGCCTGCCGCGCGTGGTCCTCGCCGCCCGGAGGCGCGGGCGGGGCCTGCTCGGCCAGGAGGCTCCTGAGTCCGTCGCGCCTGAGCCAGAGGTCGAGCACGGCCACGGTCGACCGGCCCTCCAGGATGGGCACGGCGGCCTCGTAGACGGGGGTCTCCGGGACCCGGCGCACCACCGGGGACGTCGAGGCCATGGCCTCGGAGGCGGCCCGGAGCTCGGCGCCGGTGGCCCGCCCATAGTCTCCCAACGTCACCGCGACGAGCTCCGGGGCCTCGGTCCAGCGCACCCGCCCGCGCCCATCGAGATAGACCACCGAGGCGACGCCGGGGGCGCGCGCCAGGCGCCTGAGGACCTCGAGCTCCCGCCCGGTGACCGCGCGGGGGTCGTCGCGGAGCCCGGCCGCGAGCGCGGCGCCGTGCAGGCCGCGCAGCTGGGCGGACTCGCCCGCGAGCCGCCGCAGGGCCGCGTCATCCTGGGCCGCCGCCCGGAGTCCGCCCGCCAGGAGCAGGGTGATGAGCACCGTGGTCATAAAGGTATTTTATGATATGATTGAGCCGCCATGCCGCTGCGTATCCTCGTGGTCGACGACAGCATCGTCACCCGCAGCCTCATCCAGGAGTTCTCGGAGTGCTTCGGGCACCAGGTGGTGGCCGAGGCCGCCACGCTCACGGCCGCGGTCGCCGCCTACAAGGAGCACAAGCCCGACCTGGTCACGCTCGACCTGTCTTTGGCCGACGGCGACGGCCTCGCCGTCCTCAAGGCCCTGCGCAGGATCGACCCCGCGGCCCGCGTCCTCGTGGTCTCCGGGAACGTCCAACAGGCGGTCCATGACGAGGTCCGGGACGCCGGAGCCGCCGGCTTCCTGAGCAAACCCTTCACGCTCGACGACCTGGGCCGAGCCCTGACCCGCTTCTCCCAAGGATGAACCTCCCCGATTCGGTCCAGCAGCAGCTGCAGCGCCTGCTGCGCACGGGCATGGACACCGGCTTGGCCCGTCTGACCCAGATCTCCGGCGCGCCGTGGCAGGTCAGCGGCCTGTCCCTGAGCCACGGGCCGGCCCAGGACCTGCGCCGGCCCGCCGCGGGCGGCCCCCAGCACTGCGCCGCCCTCTTCACCATGCCCGGCGGGGTCTTCCTCGTGGCTTTCCCGGAGGAGAGCGCCGCGGCCGTGGCGCGCGCCTTCTTCAAGGGCTTCAGCAAGAAGCCCGACGCCTGGAAGGGCAAGGAGCCCGACGCGGTGGCCGAGATCGCCAACATGGTGGTCAACCCGGCCGTCAACCTCCTGGGCGACGCCGCGCTCATGATCATATTCCTCTCCTCTCCCGAGGTCTGGCGGGGGGACATGAGCATGCTCGATGAGACGGCCTTCGGCAAGCTCCTCCTGCGCGAGGATGGGGCCGCCGTGCGGGCCGAGATCGGCATCGTCTCGCCGGAGCTCCCGGCCAGCGGCACCGTGATCATGCTCATGAACTCGGCCCTGGCGGAGCATCTGGCCGAGGCCTTGGGCGCCTAGTTCCCCCGCCCCGCCCGGCCGGACCGCGGTATAATGGGAGTGTAGGAGGACCCGCCATGTTCGCCGACCGCGCGGACGCCGGCCGCCGGCTCGCCGAGGAGTTGCTGCGGCGGCATGTCTCCGCGGACGTCACCTTGGGCATCGCTCGCGGCGGCATCGTCGTGGGCTGGGAGGTGGCGCGCGCGCTGGGCGGGCTGCTCTCCGTCCTGGTGGTGCGCAAGCTGCCCTTCCCCGACAACCCGGAGGCGGGCTTCGGCGCGGCGGCCGAGGACGGCTCCCTGTGCCTGCTGCGGGGAGCCGCCGGCCGCCTGCCCCGCCGCCTGATCCGAGAGATCCTGAGCCGCCAGACCGCGGAGTTGCGCCGCCGGGTCCGGGTCCTGCGCCATGGAGCCCCCCTGCCCGATCTGCGCGGGCGCGCCGTGATCCTGGCCGACGACGGCATAGCCATGGGCTCCACCGCGCTGGCCGCGGTCAAGTGCTGCCGGCGCCTGGGGGCGCGCCGCGTCGTGGTCGCGGCGCCGGTCGCCTCGCCCGAGGCGCTGTCCCTCCTGGAGGAGGCCGCCGATGAGGTCGTGGTCCTAGCCTCCCCCCCGGAGTTCCGCGCGGTGGCGCAGTTCTACGATGACTGGCGCGACGTTCCTGACGAAGAAGTGCTGCGCATAGTCGATCGGACGGCCTGCCACGAGGCTTGATACCTGTCAAATCAGTTATTGACTCCTGCATAAGTAATGGCCTATACTATGGGCTGGAGGTGTGGAATAATGCGCCCACACGGCAGCCCGGTTCAGTTGGAGCAACGACGTTTGCAAGCAGTCATCTTGTTTGAAAAGGGAATCCCCCCGGTGGA
>JACRDS010000021.1 GCA_016212825.1 Elusimicrobiota bacterium
GGACCAACGGCCAGGAGGCGGCCGCGGCGGCGGGAGCGGGGGCCAACGGCGGGCCGGCTGCGGGGGAACAGGCAGGGGCGGGGGACCGGGACGCGGCGGATTCGCCCATAAAAGGGCCAGTCCTCCGCCAACTCGCCACCGGAACACCGGTTTGTGAATTGGGGGAGGACTGGCGGGGTCGACGGGATTTGAACCCGCGGTCTCTGCCTTGACAGGGCAGCGTGTTAAACCAGGCTACACCACGACCCCAAAAATCGGACCAACAACTATACCAAATTCCCGGAGGGGAGAAAACTTGGGTCGTGCAGGATTCGAACCTGCGGCCCTTCGCGTGTAAGGCGAATGCTCTACCGCTGAGCTAACGACCCGTAGCCCAATCTTACCACACTCAGGGGATGAAGGTGATGCGGCCCACGAAGTAGTCCACGCCCAGGTTCACCCGGTCCGAGGCCAGGTGCAGGGCCTTGCGCAGGGTCGGCAGGCGCAGGGTGTGGTTGATCCTGACGGTCAGAAACATCGTCTCCTTGTCGAAATCAACCTTGGCGGATTCCACCTCGGGCAGGCGCATCGTCTCGATCTCGATGCCCCGGCCGCAGGTCGTGGTGAGCATCCCGATCACCTTGACCGCGTAGTGCCCGGAAGGCATGCGCTTATAGGCCTTCGCGTCCTCGGACGGGAGGCTGAACTCCTTGGGGCCGGACCAGGCCGTGCCCGCGGCCAGGATGAGGGCGGCCAAGCGCAGACTCATGCACAGAAATTAGCATATTCCGCCGGGGATTTAGTAGACTCATCGCCGGCCGATTCAGGCCCAACGGAGGCCTCCCATGGCATACGCCCAGACGCTGTCGCTGCAGCCCGCCTATTTCTACGACGCCGCCCTCGGCCGTGACTCCCGCTTCGGCGACGCCGCCGCGGTCCTGGCCCTGAGCTGGGCCATCGCCCTGTGCGCGCGCGTCAGCATCCCTTTGCCCTTCACCCCCGTGCCCCTGACCGGCAGCACCTTGGGCGTGCTCCTGGCCGGCGCCCTGCTCGGGCCCCGGCGCGGCGCCGCCGCGGCCGGCCTCTACCTCCTGCAGGGCGGCATCGGCCTGCCCTTCTTCGCGGGCGGCGCCGCGGGCTGGGCCTGCCTGGCCGGACCCACGGGCGGCTACCTCGTCGGCTTCATCCCCGGCGCCTGGACCGCCGGGCTCCTGGCCGGGCGCGGCTGGGACCGGCGCTTCTGGTCGAACCTCACCCTGCTCCTGGCCGGCTCCGCCGTCGTCCTGGGCTGCGGCCTCATCGGCCTGTCGCGCTTCCTGCCCGCGGATCGGCTGCTGCCCGCCGGCCTCTACCCCTTCCTCATCGGGGACCTGGTCAAGTCCGGCCTCGCCGCGGCCCTCCTGCCCTGGGGCTGGCGCCGTCTGGGCCGGCATAGCGGGGCAGGGTTGACAGAATAGGCCGCATCAGATACACTTTGCCAGTCCGCGACGGACGCGCGGGCGTGCGATTATATAATGGCGACTAAACAGTCGTCCCTCTGGGATGCGGTCATCGGCGCCGTCCTGACCCTGCTCGTCCTGGGCGCCTACTTCGTCGGCCTGCCCCTCTTCGAGAGCGTCGAGCTAAAGCTCTACGACATGCGCTCCAAGCTGCGCGTCAATCTGGCGGCCGCCGACGAGATCGCCCTGGTGGCCATCGACGACGACTCTTTGGCGCAGATCGGCCGCTGGCCCTGGCCGCGCTGGCGGCTGGCGGCGCTCGTCGACAAGCTCTCCGCCGCCGGAGCCAAGGTCATCGGGCTCGACATCGTGCTCTCCGAGGAGGAGTACAACCCGGGCCTGGGAGAGATCAAGCGCCTGCAGGACAGCTACCGCGGCCTCCTGGCCTCCCGCGCCGTGACGGACAAGAAGGCGGTCTTCGACGCGGAGTTCTCCTCCGCCATGGTCAACCTGGACTCCGATTCCAAGCTGGAGTCCTCCCTGCGCGAGTCCGGCAGGGTGGTCCTGCCCATGATGTTCGCTCCCGGCGGCAAACTGGGCGCCAAGCCTGAGGAGCTCCCGGCCGAGGTCTCCAGCTTCACGGTCTCCTACCAGGCCGTGCAGGGCGGGCCCCAGCTGGAGTCCGAGGAGGGGGTGAAGGCCACCTGCCCGGTGCTGCGCTTCACCGCGGCCAGCGCCGGGATCGGCCACGTGCGGCTGTCCCAGGATTTCGACGGCGTCCTGCGCCGCGAGCGGCCCGTGTTCCGCTACGGCGACTCCTATTACCCCTCCTACGCCCTGGCGCTGATCCTGGCCTACAGCGGCCTGCGCCCCTCCGACGCGGTGTTCTCGCCCGGACAGTCCGTGAGCATCGACAAGCTCTCCATCCCGCTCGACGCGGAGAGCCGCATGCTCGTCACCTACAACGGGCCGGAGGGGACCTTCAACTCCTTCGCCTACCAGGACGTGATGAACGACAAGGTCTCGCCGGAGGCCTTCAAGGGCAAGATCGTGGTGGTCGGGCCCACTGCCCTGGGCGTGGGCACGACCTTCGTCACGCCCCTGGCCATCAACTTCCCGTCCATCGAGCTCATCGCCAACATCATCGAGAACATCCTGCACCGCAAGTTCCTCATGCGGCCGCCCTGGGCCGCGAAGTTCGAACTGGGGCTGCTGGGCCTGGTGGGGTTGTTCATCATGTTCCTCCTGCCGCGCCTGCGCGCCCTCTCCGGCTTCGTCTTCAGCCTCATGCTCCTGGTGGGCATGCTCATGGGCGGCGTCTACTTCTTCGTCAACGGGCAGTGGGTCAAGGTCGCCTACCCCTCGGTCCTCCTGACCCTGGCCTACCTCGTGGTCATCTCCAAGCGCTTCTTCGTCACGGAGAAGGGCAAGGAGCTCGTGGAGGCCTCGGCCATCGAGACCAACAAGATGCTGGGCCTCTCCTTCCAGGGCCAGGGCATGCTGGACATGGCCTTCGAGAAGTTCCGCCTCTGCCCGCTCGACGACAACATGAAGGACACCCTCTACAACCTGGCCCTGGACTTCGAGCGCAAGCGGCAGTTCGCCAAGGCCTCCGCGGTGCTGGGGCACATCGAGGCCAAGGACCCCAAGTACAAGGACGTGGCGGAGAAGTCCAAGATGCTCCGGGCCGCCGCCGACGGCGCGGTCTTCGGCGGCGTGGGCGGCGCCAAGAAGGACGGCACGGTGATGATCACCGGCGGCTCCACCAAGCCCACCTTGGGCCGCTACGAGATCGAGAAGGAGCTCGGCCGCGGCGCCATGGGCATCGTGTACCTCGGCCGCGATCCCAAGATCAACCGGCAGGTGGCCATCAAGACCATGGTCCTGGAGGAAGGCTCCGACGCCGCCTCCACCAAGGAGGGGCTGTTGCCGGTGGTGCAGGCCATGGAGTACGTGGCCATCGTGGCCGACGCCCTGGACTACGCCCATGCCCAGGGCATCGTGCACCGCGACATCAAGCCGGCCAACTTCATGCTGCTCAAGGACGGCACCGTGCGCGTGGCGGACTTCGGCATCGCGCGCATCACCGCCTCCTCCAAGACCGCCACGGGCCCGGTCATGGGCACGCCCTCGTACATGAGCCCCGAGCAGGTGGCGGGCAAGAGGGTGGACGGCCGCTCCGACCTCTTCTCCCTGAGCGTGGCCCTCTACGAGCTGCTCACCGGCGAGAAGCCCTTCAAAGGCGGGGAAGGAATCGGGACCCTGCTCTTCCAGATCGCCAACGACCCGCACCCAGACCCGCTGACCATCCGGCCCGACCTGCCGCCTTGCGTGGCCCCCGTCATCAACAAGGGCCTGGCCAAGGACGCGGATCAGCGCTACGCCCGCGGCTCGCTGCTGGCCGCGGACCTGCGCGCCTGCATCGCGGCCGTCAAGTCGGGCACCACGGCGGAGATCACCCAGCCCGTGGCCAAGCCCCCTGCCGCCGAGGGGACCGTGCGCCTGGAGGCCCCGCCGCCGGCGCAGGCCCCCGCCCTCGCCTCGGCGCCTCCCGCCGCCGTCCTGCCCGAACCGGTGCTCGCGGTCCCTGAACCGACCCTCCCCTCCGGGAGCGGAGAACTCCCGCCCTCCGGGGACGGCGGGCCCTTGCCTGCCGCGCTCGAGCGCGCTCCGCTGCTTCCCGACCCGGCGCCGGAACCGGTCCCTGCCCCGGCTGAGCCTGCCCCGCCGGCCGGCCTCGAGCTGGGCGCGAAATCGCCCTTCGGACCGCCCGCGGACCCGGCTCCGTCCGTGCCGGCCTCGGACAAGACGGTTCGCCTGCCGCCCGTGCGCTCCGGGGAGTTCCCGGACGCCGCCGCCGCACCGCCGCCGACCAACCCGGACGCCACCATCCGCCTGGCTCCGGACCAGGAGAAGAAGCCATGAGCCCCCGCCTCGCGTGGGAATTCGCCGGCAAGACCGATCCGGGCTGCGTGCGTTCCAACAACGAGGACAACCTCGGGCTCGACCCGGACCTGGGGCTGTTCATCGTGGCCGACGGCATGGGCGGGCACAACTCCGGCGAGGTGGCCAGCGACCTGGCCGTCTCCACCATCCGCGAGTACGCCCGGCGCATGCTCGGCGGCGACAAGGTCCTCGTCCCGGAGGGCGGCGACCGGTCCATCCCGGTGCGTTGCCGCCAGCTGGAGCATTTCATCCGGAGCGCCAACACGGTCATCTACGAGAAGGGCCGCGCCTTCCCCAAGGAGGCCGGCATGGGGACCACGGTGGTCGCCGTCCTGGCGGACGACAGGTCCCTGAGCGTGGCGCACGTGGGGGACAGCCGGCTCTATCTCTTCCGCCGCGGGGCCCTGACCCAACTCACCCAGGACCATTCCCTGGTGGGCGACCAGGTGCGCCGGGGCCTCATCACGCCCGAGGCCGCGGCCCACTCCACTTTGCAGAACATCCTGACGCGCGCCGTGGGCGCGGAGCCGGAGGTCAAGGTCGACTTGGCGGAGCACCCGGTCATGGCTGGGGACGTGCTCCTGCTGGCCACCGACGGGCTGGACAAGATGGTCAGCGACGAGAAGATCGCCGGGGTGCTGGCCGCCGGGCCGTCCCCGGCCGAGGCCGTGGACACCCTGGTGGAGATGTCGCGCAAGGCCGGCGGGCTCGACAACATCACCGTGGTCTGCGGCCGCCTGGGCCAGGTCCCGAGCCAGGGATTGTGGGGGAAGCTCGCGCGGTTGTGGGGGCGATGATGCCCGGGGGAGAGGGGAGACATGCCTAAACTGCTGCTGAAGTTCAACGCCGCGGTCATCAAGGAGATCCCTTTCGACAGGCCGGCCCTGACGGTGGGCCGCAAGCCGGACAACGATATCATCATCGACAACCCGGCCGTCTCCGGGCACCACTGCCGCATCTCCGTGCAGGGCGGCACCTATTTCGTGGAGGACCTCGACTCCACCAACGGGACCCTGGTCAACGAGAAGCGCGTCAAGAAGGCCGGCCTGCACCATAACGACGTGGTGGGCGTGGCCAAGCATGCCCTGGTCTTCCTCGAAGACAAGCCTCCGGAACCCGCCGTGACGCCCGAGCCCGAGGAGCCCGCCGAGAAGGACGGGACCCTGGTGATGAGTCCGGAGCAGCAGGCCCAGGTGCTGGCGGCCTCGGCCGCGGCCAAGCCCGGGGCTTCCAAGGTCGGCTTCCTGAAGATCCTGCGCGGCGCGGTGGACAAGGCGGAGTACGAGCTCTCCGGCATGTCCACCTACATCGGCAAGTCGGACCGCGTGCAGATCCCCATCAAGGGCGGCGGGATCTTCGGCTCCGCGCCCGAGGTCGCCGCCTCCATCCACCGCAAGGCCGAGGGTTACGTGCTGGTGGCCGTGGCCGACGGCTATCCCACCATTAACGGCACGCCGGTCTCCGGCAGCGTCCCCCTTAAGGAGGGGGACCTCATCGAGTGCGGGTCCACCACCATGCAGTTCGGCCTCCGGGACGCCTCCTCCTGAGGCGCCCCGCGCCGTCGTTTGATTCACCCGTCTAGAAGCGGTATAGTCTAATCATCAGGCCGCCGTCCCTCCAGCCTGGCCTGAGCCCGCGATGAGCAAGGTGACTCCGCCCCGCGCGAAATCCCGACCGGTCGAGGATCTGGATTCGGTCACCATCCGCTTCGCCGGGGACTCCGGCGACGGCATCCAGGTCGCCGGCGCGCAGTTCTCCACGGCCACGGCGCTGGCAGGCAACGACCTGAGCACCTTCCCGGACTACCCCGCCGACATCCGGGCGCCCCAGGGCAGCCTCTACGGCGTCAGCGGCTACCAGATTCACTTCTCTTCGGGCCGGGCCTACACGCCCGGCGACGCCCCGGACGTCCTGGTGGCCATGAACCCCGCGGCCCTGAAGGTCAACCTCAAGGACCTGCGCCAGGGCGGGCTCCTGGTCGTCAACTCCGACGCCTTCACCCCGGCCAACCTGGCCAAGGCCGGCTATGCCGCCAGCCCGCTGGAGGACGGCTCGCTGGCCGGCTACCGGGTCATCCCGGTGGAGTTCTCCCAGCGCACGGGGGAGGCCCTGCAGGGGCTGGCCCTGACCAAGCCCCAGGTGGAACGCTGCAAGAACTTCTACGCCCTGGGCATGATGTACTGGCTCTACGACCGGCCGCTGGAGGCCACGCTCGGCTGGATCTCCGGGAAGTTCAAGAAGGTCCCGCTCATGGCCGAGGCCAACCGCAAGGCCCTGCTGGCCGGCAACGCCTTCGCGGAGACCGCCGAGCTCTTCGGCCAGTGCTACCGGGTCAAGGCGGCTCCGGCCCAGGCCGGCCTGTGCCGCAACGTCACCGGCAACGAGGCCATGGCCCTGGGACTGCTGACGGCCTCCCAGCTCTCCGGGCTCCAGCTCTGGTACGGCTCCTATCCCATCACCCCGGCCTCCGAGATCCTGCACGAGCTGTCCAAGTACAAGAACCTGGGGGTCAAGACCTTCCAGGCCGAGGACGAGATCGCCGCGGTCTGCTCCGCCATCGGCGCGTCCTTCGCCGGGTCTTTGGGGACCACGGGCACCAGCGGCCCCGGCGTCTCGCTCAAATCCGAGGCCCTGGGCCTGGCCGCCATGGTGGAGCTCCCCCTGGTCATCGTCAACGTCCAGCGCGGCGGCCCGTCCACGGGCCTGCCCACCAAGACCGAGCAGTCCGACCTGTTCCAGGCCCTCTACGGCCGCCACGGGGAGTGCCCCATGCCGGTGCTGGCCGCCGCGACCCCGGCGGACTGCTTCCAGGTCGCGGTCGAGGCCTGCCGCATCGCGGTCAAGTACATGACCCCGGTCCTGGTCCTCTCCGACGGGTTCCTCGGCATCGGCGCCGAGCCGTGGCGGGTCCCCGACGCCGCGGCGCTGCCCAAGTTCCCGCCCCGGCCCCTGCCCCCGCCGGACCAGTTCCAGCCCTACCAGCGGGACCCCGAGACCTTGGCCCGGCCCTGGGCGCGCCCCGGCTTGGCGGGCTACGAGCATCGCGTCGGCGGCCTGGAGAAGGCCGACGTGACCGGCGCGGTCAGCTACGACCCGGAGAACCACGAGCGCATGTGCCGCCTGCGCCAGGCCAAGATCGAGAGGATCGCCTCCGAGCTGCCGCCGGTCGAGGTCCTGGGCCCGAAGCAGGGTAAGGTCCTGGTTGTGGGCTGGGGCAGCACCTACGGGGCCATAACCGCCGCGGTGAGCCGCCTGCAGGCGGCGGGCGAGTCAGCGGCTTGCCTGCACCTGCGCCACCTCAACCCCCTGCCGCCGGGCCTGGGCGAGGCCCTCTCCCGCTACGAGCGGGTGCTCGTCCCGGAGCTCAACCTCGGCCAGCTGGTGTACGTGCTGCGCGGCCGTTTCCTGGTGGACGCCCAGGGCCTGCACAAGGTCAAGGGGCAGTCCTTCCAGGTGGCGGAGGTGGAGAGCGCGGTGCGCAAGCTGCTCAAGGGCGGGGGAAGATGACCATGGACCCCAAGCAGTTCGCCTCGGACCAGACCGTGCGCTGGTGCCCCGGCTGCGGCGACTACGCCGTGCTGGCGGCGGTCCAGAAGACGCTGGCCGCCTTGGGCATCCCCCGCGAGAAGTACGTCTTCGTCTCGGGCATCGGCTGCTCCTCCCGCTTCCCGTACTACATGAACACCTACGGGTTCCATGGCATCCACGGTCGCGCCCTGCCCGTGGCCGCCGGCGTCAAGTGCGCCGACCCGAGCCTGCAGGTCTGGGTGGCCACGGGCGACGGGGACGCCCTGTCCATCGGCGGCAACCACTTCATCCACACCCTGCGCCGCAACGTGGACCTCAAGGTGCTTCTGTTCAACAACCGCATCTACGGCTTGACCAAGGGCCAGCTCTCGCCCACCTCGGAGTTCGGCAAGAAGACCAAGTCCACACCCTGGGGCTCCATCGACTTCCCCGTCAATCCCGTGGCCCTGGCCCTGGCGGCGGAGGCCACCTTCGTGGCGCGAGCCCTGGCGGTGGACGTGGCCGGCCTCAACGAGGTGCTGGGGCGCGCGGCCCGGCATCAGGGCCTGGCCTTCGTGGAGATCCTGCAGAACTGCGTGGTGTTCAACAACGGGGCCTGGAAGGAGCCCGAGGACCGGGCCACGCGCGAGGAGCGGGTCGTGCGCCTGCGGCACGGCCAGCCGCTCGTCTTCGGGGCCGCGCAGAACAAAGGCGTCCGCCTCCGGGGGTCCGACCCCGAGGCGGTGGCGTTCCCGCCGGGCCAGCCGCCCCAGGATCTGGCGGTGCACGACGAGAAGTCGCCGCACATGGCCGCCCTCCTCTCCCGGATGGGCGAGGGGGGCCTGCCGCTGCCGGTCGGGGTGTTCCGCGCCGTGCGCCGCCCCGCCCTGCACGAGCTCATGGAGGATCAGATCAGCAAGGCGCGGCAAGCCGCGCCCACGGACCTGCAGGCGGTCCTCAACAGTCCGCAAGAGGGGGTCTCATGAAGCTGCTCGAATACGAATCCAAGACGCTGTTCCAGGCGCACCGCATCCCGGTGCCGCCTTCCGGCGGCGTGATCCGCACCATGGCCCAGCTGCCGGCGGCGCTCAGGCGCGCCGGCAAGGGCCCCTGGGTCATCAAGGCCCAGGTCCTGGCCGGAGGCCGGGGCAAGGCCGGCGGCATCAAGCTGGCCCGCACCCCGGCCGAGGCCAAAGAGGCCGCCAAGTCCATCCTGGGCATGACCTTGGTGACCCATCAGACCCACGGGCAGGGCCTCAAGGTCCGCGAGGTCCTCGTCGAATGCGGCGCCAAGATCGAGCGCGAGATATACCTCTCCGTGGTGATGGACCGCAAGGCCTGCGGCCCCACCATCATCGCCTCGGCCGAGGGCGGCATGGAGATCGAGCGGCTCGCCGCGGAGAAGCCCGAGGCCATCCTGCGCCAGCCGGTGGACCCGAGCACGGGCCTCCCCGACTTCGCTGCGCGGCGCCTGGCCTTCCAGCTGCGACTGCCCCCGGAGCGCGTCGCCCAGTTCTGCCACCTGGTCAAGTCGCTGGTCTGGCTCTTCCTCGAGCATGACTGCAGCCTCGTCGAGGTCAATCCGCTGGTGCTCACCCCCAAGGGCCTGCTGGCCCTGGACGGCAAGGTGGTGACCGACGACAACGCCCTGTTCCGGCATCCGGACCTGGCCAAGCGCCGGGACCCGGAGCTCTCGGTCCTGGAGCGCGAAGCCCAGAAGGCCGACCTGTCCTACATCGCGCTCGACGGCACCATCGGCTGCATGGTCAACGGCGCGGGCTTGGCCATGGGGACCATGGACACCATCGCCCTGGCCGGGGGCAAGCCGGCCAACTTCCTGGACGTGGGCGGGGCCGCCGACGAGGAGCGCGTCACCAAGGCCTTCCAGATCATACTTAAGGACCCCAAGGTCAAGGCCGTGCTGGTCAACATCTTCGGCGGCATCGTCAAATGCGACATGATCGCCTCCGGGATCCTGGCCGCCCTCAAGAAGGTGCAGCTGCGGGTGCCCCTGGTCGTGCGCCTGCAGGGGACCAACGTCGAGAAGGGGCGCGAGCTCCTGTCCCAGGCCAAGGTCAAGATCGTGTCGGCCGAGGACCTCTGGGACGCGGCCAAGAAGGCCGTGGAGGTGTCGCGATGAGCATCCTGCTGAGCAAGGAGTCGCGCCTGGTGGTGCAGGGCTTCACCGGGGGGACCGGGACCTTCCATTCCAAGCAGTGCATCGAGTACGGCTCGAACATCGTGGCCGGGCAGACCCCGGGCAAGGGCGGGACCGTGCATCTGGACCGGCCGGTCTTCAACACCGTGTCCGAGGCGGTGCGCCAGGCCGGGGCCAACGTCTCGCTGGTCTTCGTCCCAGCGGCCTTCGCCGCCGACGCGATCCTGGAGGCGGCGGACGCGGGCGTGGCCCTTGTCATCTGCATCACGGAGGGCATCCCGGTGTTGGACATGGCGCGAGTCAAGCGCGCCCTCGACGCCTCGGCCAGGAGCGGCACGCGCGTACGCATGGTCGGTCCCAACTGCCCGGGCGTCATCACGCCGGGAGAGTGCAAGGCCGGCATCATGCCCGGCTACATCCACAAGCCCGGCCGCATCGGCATCGTGTCGCGCTCGGGGACTCTGACCTACGAGGCGGTCCACCAGACCTCCCAGCAGGGGCTCGGCCAGTCCACCGTGGTGGGCATCGGCGGCGACCCCATCGCGGGCTCGAACTTCACGGACATCCTGGAGCTCTTCGAAGGTGACCCGGCCACCGAGGCCGTGGTCATGATCGGCGAGATCGGGGGCTCGGCCGAGGAGGAGGCGGCCCGCTTCCACCGCGAGCGTATGAGCAAGCCGGTCTTCGCCTTCATCGCCGGGCGCAGCGCGCCTCCGGGACGCCGCATGGGCCACGCCGGCGCCATCATCGAGGGCGGCTCCGGCACCCATGCCTCCAAGGTCAAGGCCCTGCGCGAGGCCGGCGTCACGGTGGTCGAGAATCTCAGCGAGATCGGGGCCACGGTCGCCAAGGCGCTCAAGCAGAAAGCGTCGGTCTGAATGCTTGAATAGCGAGGCGCCCAGAGGGCGCCTCGCGACGGGCGCCCGACCGAAGGTCGGGCGCAACCGCCGTCCCCCCTAGAAGGGGGGACGGCGGTTCCGTCGGGGGTGGTCATGCGTTTTAACTAAGAGGGGGAGCAGCTACTTCGTCGTCGCGCCCTGCTGGGCCGTTCCGGCCGGCGCAGTCCCGCCGCCGACCGCCGAGGGTCCGGGCATCAGGCCCTGCATCATGCTCCCGATGTCAGGCATCCCGGCGCCCGCCGGCATCTGGGGCATCCCCGCCCCGCCCGCGCCCCCGGCGCCCGGCATCATGCCCTGCATCATGGCGCCCATATTGGGCATGCCCGCGCCCCCCGGCATCTGGGGCATGCCGCCGGCTCCGCCCATGCCGCCTCTGCCGCCCAACTGCCCGCTCCTGCCGCCCATCCCGCCCATGCCCCCCATCTGTCCGCCCCTGCCGCCCGCCTGCCCGCCGCGGCTGCTGAAGTTGGATGAGAACTTCGAACTCTGGAGGCGGGGCTGGGCGAAGGGCTTGGGCCCGGCCTTGGCCTTGGCAGGGGCTGGCGCGGCTTCGGCCTTGGCGACCGCCGGTTTCTGGGCGGGAGCCGGCTCCGGCGCTTTCGCCGTCTCGGTGGATGACTGGGGCGGCGGCAGGAAGTCCGCGCTGCTCTTCACGAAGCCAAGGGAGTCGCCCCCGCTGGAGGCTTTGCCCGGGGCCGGAAGGGCCGGAGCGGGGGTCGGAGCGGCGTTGATCCGGTCGGCGCGGTTCTCGCGTCGGGCGAAGGCGCGGGCGGCCGCGTCCGCCGTGCCGGCGGTCCCCTCCGCGGCGCGCAGATAGAGCAGGACCAGGAGGGGGACCAAAAGCACGGCGCTGCCCGCCAGAAGGAGGATGAGGGTGATGCGGTTGCGCTTTGAGGCCTCTTCTCTTGCGTCCATGGCAGGCCGGATGCGAGGGGCAATAGAAGTGTAACAGTGTTATTGTTATATTTCAAGGCCTCGGCGGCTGGCAGCGGCGGCCGGGTCCCGGGCTTTCCCCGGAGGATTTGAATTAATGGAATCTGGGTCTTGACAAATCAAGTTCCGGGGCTATACTTAGAGGGCAGTATCCCGTCCGTGCGTGCATGCCGTTGCGGGCTCAGGGGTTGCAGCCTGCGGGCGCGGCATGGCCGTCGGCGCGGATGGGCGACAAACGGCAAACCCGCCGCAAGGCGGGGGCGCAAAGCCATGGACCCCGGCTCCGGGGGCGTCAGGCTACCGAACAAGATGGCCCAAAGTCATGCTTGTGGGCTCGGCCCACGGCGCGCATATGCGCCTGTCGCGGCGATGGCGGCCGCGATGGGTTGCTTTATCTCCGGGCTCGCGGCTCCGGCGCGCGCGGCTTCCGAGGGAGGCGGCCAGCCGGCCGCCTTCTTGTCCTATGGGGTGGGCGGCCGGGCCCTGGCCATGGGTGGCGCCTACTACGGCATCTCGGACGACGCCTCGGCCGCCTACTGGAACCCCAGCGGCCTCGCCTACCTGCAGCGTAAAGAGGTCACCACGATGCAGGCGACGCTCTTCGCGCAGACCAAGCTGACCTACTTCTCCTTCGCCTACCCCACCAAGAAGGGGAGCACCTTCGCCCTGAGCATGACCCAGCTGTCCTCCCCGGGCTTCGAGCAGGTCGACGTCGAATACGACCCCGCCACCCAGGAACCCAACAAGATCACCGCCAGCGGGAGCTTCCAGGACCAGCAGCAGGCGCTGGCTTTCTCCTGGGCCAAGAGCGTGACCGAGACGGTCGCCTTCGGCATGACCGCCAAGCAGATCACCCGCAAGCTGGCCGGCTCCTCGGACAATTTCCGGACCCTCGACATCGGCACCATGAAGAGCATGGGCCCCTCCTACCGCCTGGGCCTGGGCGTGCAGAACGTGTTCTATCAGAAGACCGGCAACACCGACGACAAGCTGCCCGTCACCGTCAAGATCGGCAACGCGGTGCGCCTGTTCAAGGAGCGGCTCATCCTGGCTCTCGACGCCAACAAGCCGCTGACCGGCTCGCTCGACATGCGCTTCGGCGGCGAGTACTGGATCGCGCGCTGGTTCGCCTTCCGCTTCGGACTCATGGGCCTGCCCTCCATCCAGGAGACCGATTTCGGCTTCGGCCTCAACTTCCGCAGCTTCAACCTGGACATCGCCCAGGGCATCCACGACCTGGGCTCCAGCACCCGCATCTCCGCCTCCTTCCGCTTCGGCCAATCCAAGGGCGACCGCTCCACCGCCCAGGTGCGCGCCTTCATGAAGACGGGCATGGAGGCCTTCCAGGAGGGCAACTTCGCCCTGGCGGCCCAGAAGTTCAACCAGGCCCTCGACGCCCAGCCGGACAACAAGCAGGTCCAGGCCATGCTCTCGCGCCTGCTGGCCGTCACCGGCTTCGTGCCGCAGGCCATGGGCGGCGAGGAGCACCAGACTTTCGTGCGCCGCGGCGCCATCGCCTACGTCGACGGCCGCGACCTGCGCGGCTCCGTCAACGCCCTGCGCTACGCCTTCAACAAGAACCCCAAGGACGAGAAGCTCCTCGGGCTGCTGAACATGGTGGAGAAGGAGGCCGGCGTGGCCGAGCTGACCCGCCGCATGGAGGGCCCCGAGACCTTCACCTGGGTGGACCAGAAGATCTACGACGCCCGCCAGTCCGTCTACGACGGCAAATACGACGCCGCCGTGCGCCGGGCGCAGGACGTGCTGGACCTGGAGCCCAACAACGTCACGGCCCTGCAGATCATGGGCAGCGCGTTCTTCCTGATGGAGCAGAAGGACAAGGCCCTGGCGGTCTGGAAGAGGGCCCTGGAGATCGACCCCACCAACCGCGCCATCAAGGACTTCATGCAGAGCCTGCGGCAGCAGTAGCCGCCGCTCCGGGCTGGCGCTATATGTATTGAAAATGTAACACGAGGAGTCTAAACTCATACGGCCATGTCCCTGAAAGCGTCTTTTTGCCGCGGCGCGCTCCTCTGCGGCCTGCTGGCCGCGGCCGCGGCCGCGGCGGTCAACGCCCCCGACCTGGGCCTCCTGCAGGAGCAGGAGCGCATCAAGCGCGAGTCCCAGGAGAAGATCGAGCGCGACGTGCTCGACCCCATGCTGGGCAAGGGCAACGCCCGGGCCTTCGTGGACGTGGAGATGGAGCTCAACATCGAGAACGAGGACGAGACCCGCTCGGGCATGGGCCTAGTGGAGAAGTACCGCGAGAAGCAGGGCGCCATGGCGAGAGGCGGGATGCAGACCACCTACGTCCTGCCCGGCATCCCCAAGCCCAAGACCATCACCGCCGGCAAGGAGACCCCGGACAAGCCCGAGGCCGCCCAGGCCCAGCAAGCCCAGCAGGTCAAGGGGGTCCAGAAGGTCCGCTACGCGGTCAAGCCGGTCTTCAAAAAACTGGGCGTCACCGTCATCCACGACGAGCTCATCCTGGGCGCCACCGCGCAGGTGGAGCTTGTGCGCAGCCGGGTGGTCGACGCCATGTCCCAGTACAGCCTGGCCCCGGACCAGGTCTTCTTCCGGCCCACGCGCTTCCACCACGAGGCGGACAAGGGGTGGCGCTGGACCGACGACCTCAAGCATCCGGAGGTCTACATCCCGCTGCTCTTCGCCCTGCTGACCCTGCTCCTGCTGTTCTTCCTGTTCGGGCCGCTGGCCCGCTTCTTCAGGCAGTATGTGCAGGCCCTGCGCGAGAAGCCCGCGGCCGAGGTGGACATCGAATCCAAGATCGAACAGCCCGAGCCCGAGGAAGAGAACCCCCTCGACGAAGAAGGCAAGCTCGACATCACCCTCCAGGAGAAGCCTCCGGAGCCGCCGCCCCCGCCGCCGTCTCTGGATGAGGAGGACGAGGCCATGAAGAAATTCGAACCCTTTTCGTACATCAACGAGGAGAACATCAAGAGGCTGGTCTACCTCTTCATCCTGCGCAAGGAAGAGCCCTGGGTCATCGCCACGGTGCTCAGCTACCTGAGGCCCGACTACGCGCGCATGGTCCTCATCTCGCTGCCCGTCGAGATGCAGGCCAAGCTGGCCCTGGAGGCGCTGACCATCCGCCAAGTGACCAAGGAGCAGGTCGAGGCCATCGACGCGGACATCAAAGCCAACGTGGACTTCGTGGTGGGGGGCATGGAGCGCCTCACCGCCATGCTCGCCGAGGCCGACGCCACCACGCGCAACAACATCCTGAGCTACCTCAAGAACGAGAAGCCCCTGATCTTCGACAAGGTGCGCAAGCACCTGCTCCTCTTCGAGGACATCGTGGACTTCCCGGACCGGGAGATGCAGACCATCGTGCGCGAGCTCAAGACCGAGGCCATGGCCAAGGCCCTGCAGAACGCGGCGCCGGAGATCGTCAACAAGTTCCTGACCAACATGTCCGCGGGCGCGGCCGGCGTGCTCAAGGAGCACATGGACTACACCAAGGACCTGACCCCGGCACAGATCGACGAGGAGCGCGCCAAGATCATGGACGTGGTCCGAGTCCTGGAGAAGGAGGGCAAGGTTTCGGTGCGTCAGAAGGTGGATGAGGGCGTGGACATCGTGGAGGGCATGCAGGAGGAGCTCAGCGCCATGCAGAGGCGCCAGGAGCGCTTCACGGCCGCGCGCAAGAAGTTCGAGCCGATCCACGCCGCGGCTGAGCCCGCGGCCGCCGCCCCGGCGGCGGACCCGGCCCAGGCGCAGAGCTATTTCTCGGCCGGCGTTTCCTATTATGATGCGGGCCAGATCGAGCCCAGCATCCAGTATTTCGAGTACGCCCTGAACCTGGACCCGGGCCTCTGGCAGGTCCACCAGTATCTGGGCAACGCTTTCTACCAGCTGGGGCGCACCGCCGAGGCCCTGCAGCAGTTCGAGAGGCTCCTGACCTACAATCCGGACCCGCAGGTCCGCCAGTGGGTCGACAGCCTCAAGGCGCAGGTCGGCGGCCGTTGAGCCGCATGAGAGGACACCATGGCTGAGGACAACAAGGAACCCGATCCCAAGAGGCCCCCCAAGCCTCCGCCGCTGCCGCCTTCGCTCGGAGGCACGCCTCCGCCTCCGCCCCTGCCGCCCGGCCTGATGAAGGGGCCCGGCAAGATCCCGCCTCCGTCCGGCGGATTGCCGCCCCTGCCCGGAGGACCGCCATCGCTCCCCGGCGGAGGCGGGCCTCAGCCTCCCAAGCTGCCCGGCCTTTTCGGCAGGCCTTCCCTGCCGGGACTCCCTGGAGGGATGCTGCCTCCCGGCCTGCGCGCCGCGGCCCCGGCCGCGCCGCCGGCCCCGCCCGCCATCGAGCCGGAGCGTCCGGCCGGTCCTTCGACCGAGCAGATCGAGTACGAGAAGAAGGTCGCCGAGCTCGAGAAGCGCCTGGCGGTCGAGCACGAGCAGCTGCTCCTGGCCAACCTCAAGAGCCAGCAGGAGGCGGCCACGGCGGCCCGCGTCGAGGTCTCCATCAAGGAGCTGCAGGAAAAGCTGCGCCGCGACCGCCGGGAGGCAGCGGCCGAGGAGGAGCGCCGCGCCGGGCAGATGAAGGTCCAGGAGCTCGAGGCGCGTCTAGCCCAGGAGCGCGAGACCTGGGTGGTCACCCTCAGGAACCAGATGGGGGCGCGCGAGGCCCAGGAGAAGGAGGTTGAGGGCCACTTCGGGATGCGCCTGCAGGAGATGGAGCGCCGCTGGCTGGAGGAGAAGGCCGGCTGGCAGAAGACGGTCCTGACCAAGGACGAGGAGATCCGGGCCCTGCGCGCCCTGGCCGAGAAGCTCAAGGGCGCCGACGCCGAGCTCGCCAAGACCGCGGCCGAGAAGAAGCAACTGGAGGCGCGCGTCGCCGAGCTCATGCAGGAGCGCGCCGAGGCCGCGGCCAAGGTGGCGGGCGCGACGGAGAAGGAGAAGGAAGCCATCCAGATGCGTGCGGACCTGTCGCTGTCCCGCCAGCAGCTCGCCATGGTGCAGGAGCGCCTGGAGCGTGATCTGGCCACCTTGCGCGCCAGCGCGCGCGAGCGCGAGGAGCGCCTGCTGGCCGACCATGAGCGCCTGCAGCGCGACCTCGCGACCGTGAGCGAGCGCGTGCGCGCCGAGCACGAGGCGGACCTGCGCCGGTTCAAGATCGAGGCCGGGGCGGAGGCCGCCAGGTATAAGGACGCCGCGGAGCGGACGGCCGCGGACATGAGCCGCCTGCGTGCGGTCTGCGGCGCCCTGGAGCGGCAGCTCGCCGCCACCCGGGCCCAGGCCGACGAGCTCAAGCGGCAGGGCGTGGACTGGGAGAAGACCCAGGAGCGCTTCAAGGCGGAGTTCGTGGTCCTGCAGAGGAAATGGGTGGAGCGCGAGAAGGAGATCCGCGCCGAGGCCGCGGCGCAGTCCGCGCAGATGCTGGAGGCGGAGAAGGCCCGCATCAAGGCGGCCGCGCAGGAGGAGATCGGCTTGCGGGCCTCGCGCCTGGCCGAGCAGATGGAGAAGGACCAGGAGATCGAGCTGCGCCGGCGCGAGGCGGTGCTGCGCACCGAGATCGAGCGCGGGGCGCTGGAGCGCCTCGAGAAGTCGGAGGCCGAGCGGCAGAAGGCCCGCCTGGCCCTGGAAGCCGAGGGGGAGCGCCTGCGCGGCGAGCTCGTCCGCCGGGAGACGGAATGGGGCCAGAAGCTTCTGGCCAAGGAGACCGAGCTGGTCGGCGCCCAGGGGCAGGCGGCCGACCTGGGCTCGCGCCGGGAGCGCGCCGAGGAACTGCGCCGGGAGGACGCCGCGCGAATCCTGGAGCAGGACAAGGCCCTGCAGACGGCCCGTGAGGAGCTGGGGGCCCTGCGCCAGGAGCTGGGAGAGGTCAAGTCCCGGCTGGACAAGGAGAGCGCCCAGAGCCAGGTCCTGCAGGGCGAGAAGGCCGATCTGGAGCGGCTCGCCGCGGCCCAGTCCGCCCAGGTCAAGGCCGTGGAGGAGTCGCTGGAGCGCCTGCGCGGCGAGGTCGCGCGGGAAGCCAACCTGGGGCGCATGTACGCGGCGGAGCGGGACAAGGCCGCCGCGGAGGTGGCGCGCCAGGCTCAAGAAATGTCTAAATTGCAGGAGGCTTCCCGCGCGCAGGCCGAAGAGCTGCGCCGGGAGCTCGAGGCGGAGAAGGGCCGGTCCCTGCTGGGCCGGGTCTTCGGGAAGAAGGAGGCGGATGATCAGACTCCATAAGCTCAACGGCGGCGAGGTCGTCATCAACGCCGAGCTCATCGAGAGCCTGGAGCCCGGCCCCCAGACCACCGTCTCGCTGGCCACGGGCAACCGCTTCCTGGTGCGGGAGAGCGCTGACGAGGTCACGGCAAAAGTGCTGGAATACCGGCGCGCCGTGAACTCCTCCGGAAAGGCCGTCAATCCCATCGCGGGCTACCGCAAGGAATAAGACATGGACATAGCGACAGTGATGGGCATCATCCTCTTCATGGGGATGGTGGTGGGCACGGTCTACTTCTCCCACGGCGTGGCCGGGTTCAAGCCCTTCATCAACCCGGAGGCCTTCTTCGTGGTCATGGGCGGGACCTTCTGCGCCACCCTGGTCAACTACCCGCTGAGCCAAGTCGTGGGCCTGGGCCGCATCCTGCGCAAGGTGCTCTTCTCCACGGGCGAGGACACCAGCGAGATCGTGGTCACCTTCGTGACCCTCTCCGAGAAGGCCAAGAAGGAGGGCTTCCTGGCCCTGCAGACCGACGTGGACAACATCAGGGACGACTTCATGCGCCGGGGGCTGCTCCTGGTCATCGACGGCGCCGAGGCCGAGTTCATCCGCAACATGCTGGAGACCGAGATCGGCTTCATCCGCGAGCGCCACAAGGTGGGGCAGGAGATCTTCAACGCCATGGGCACCTACGCGCCCGCCTTCGGCATCATCGGCACGGTGCTGGGCATGATCCTGATGCTCTTCTCCATCGAGGACGTGGCCAACGTGCCCAAGCTCATGGCCATGGCCCTGGCCGCGGCCTTCTTCGGCCTGGGCTCCGGCTACCTCATCTTCCTGCCCATGGGCGGCAAGCTGCGCCGGCGCTCCGAGGAGGAGCTGCTCATCAAGGAGATCGTCATCCGCGGCGTGCTGCTGCTGCAGAGCGGGGCCACGCCCCGCGTGGTGCGCGACAACCTGATGGCGTATCTCGACCCGGTCAAGCGCGAGAGCGTCAAGGCCCCGGCTCCGTCCGAGGGGGCGCCCGCCGCCTGAGGCCCGGCCATGCCGATCAAGGCTCCGAAGGGCTTCATCGACGAGACGGACCCCAAGGTCTGCCAGATCGGCCACCCGGCCCCGCCCTGGCTGGTCAACTACGCGGACCTCATGACCGAGCTGGTCTGCTTCTTCGTCATCCTCTACGCCCTCTCCGCGGCGCTCAATAAGAACATGACTGGTGCGCAGGAAGAAATAAAGAAGATGATGGAGAGGAAGGAGATCTCGAACGTCGAGGTCAAGATGGATCGTGAGGGGCTCCATATCTCGCTCGAGGAGCAGGGGCAGGTGCCCTTCTTCCAGAGCGGCTCCGCCGACACCACGCCGGAGATGGAAGAGAAGGTGTCCAAGCTGGTCACTATTCTGAAGAAGCTTGCCGACAAGCAGGACATCATCGTGGAAGGACACACGGATAACCAGCGCATCCACAACGAATATTTCGACTCCAATTGGGAGCTCTCCACCGCGCGGGCCACGTCCGTGGCCCGGCTCCTCATCGACAAGTACGGCCTGCCCGCCGAGCGCATGGGGGCCATCGGCTATGGCGAGCATAGGCCTCTCGTCCCCAACGATAGTCCCGACCATAGAGCCAAGAACCGCCGCGTGGTCTTCTTCGTGAAGAACGCCCCCCTGGCTCAGAAGAAGGCCGCCGAGCCCGCGGCGGCCGCTCCAGCCCCTGGAGAGAACCCATGAAGAGATTCCTTCTGATCTGCCCCGCCCTCTCTCTCTGCGCCGGGCTCGTCCTGGTCTCCGGCTGCGCCAGCGCGAACAAGAAGGTGGTGCAGGAGGACTACGCCGAGGGACGCCTCGTGGACCTCTCCATCACGGAGAAGCTCACGGGCAACCGCGAGCTCCTCTTCGTCTCCCTGCCCCGGCGCACCGAGTTCCTCGACGGCTACATCCAGGGCGTCATCACCGACTACGACGACAACCCCGTCCAGGGCGTGGCCGTGCGCGCCGTGGCCTCGGGCGAGACCCAGCTGGAGGACATGGAGTCGCGTGCCTCGGTCGTGGCCGGAACCTCCTTCGACCCCGGGGTCAGCGACACCAACGGCTTCTACCGCGTCCGCTTCAGCCTGCCCATCATCGGCGGCAAGGTGGATGTGCGCGGCAACCTCCTGTACAACCCCGGCTGGGAGCAGGAGCGCGACAACCTGGGCAAGGCCTACGAGGCGCAGACCAAGCAGAGCCAGTTCCGGCTCATCTACGAGCGCAAGAAGGGCCGCATCATCTTCAACGAGGGCATCCGCAAGACCGTGGTCCGGGTGGCGACCACCACCCGGCAGAGGGCTGCCCCCCTGCCCGGCACGGAGGGCGGCGCGGCCCCGGCCGCCGGCGCCCCCGTGGGCCAGCCGGCGGGCAAGGCGGACGACGACATCTTCAAGGGCTTCGGCTTCGGTCCCTGACGGAGGTTGAATCATGATGAAGTGGGGTCTGGGATTGGCGGTCCTGCTGGCGCTGGCCGGCTGCAAGGGCTTCGGCTTCAAGGACGACTCCGCAATCGAGCTGGAGCGCAACTTCCAGGACTCCGACCGGAAGGTCCGGGAGAACCGCACCTTCTCGGCCCTGGCCGAGATGGAGACGGCCCTGGCCGGCTACATCAAGCACGAGAAGCGCATCCCGGAGAAGCTCGAGCAGCTCGTCCCGAAGTACATGGCCGAGATCCCCAGCGTGGACATCGGGACCGGCGGCCACCACGAGAGCAACGCCGTCAAGTACTACGCCAGCGACATCCTCAGGGACAGCCAGATCGACGGCACGCGGATCAAGGACACGGGCAAGTGGGGCTACGTGTTCAACGAGCGGCAGGTGGTCGTGTTCGTGGACTGCACGCATCCGTCCAGCCGCGGCAAGCCGTGGTACCAGGAGAAGGCGGTCCCATAACCTGATAAACGGAAGAACGGGAGTCGCCGGCTCGACCGAGAGCTAGGCGACCCGTCTCGACCTCTTCTTTTTGTAGAATCCTTCCGGATGGTACGCTCCCGCTTCTATCTTGGCGCCCTGCTCATCCTCGCCATCATCGCGGGAGACGCCTACATCCTGCGCCGCCTGCTGGCCGGCCTGCCCGACATCACCGTCCTGGAGGACTACACCCCGTCCTTGACCAGCCGGGTCTTCGACTGCAAGGGCCAGGTGGTGGCGGAGTTCTCCATCGAGAAACGGGCCCTGCTGAGCCTCGCCAAGATCCCCGTGGACTTGCAGAACGCGGTCATCGCCATCGAGGACGACCGCTTCTTCCAGCACTGGGGCATCTCCCCGCGCGGAATCCTGCGCTCGGCTTTGGCCAACCTCATCGCGGGGCGGGTCCGGCAGGGGGGCTCGACCATCACCATGCAGCTCTCCCGCCAGATCTTCCTGACCCGCCAGCGCAAGCTCATCCGCAAGCTGCGCGAGATCCTGCTGGCCATCCAGATCGAGCGCAACTTCTCCAAGCCCGAGATCCTGCAGTTCTACCTCAACCAGGTCTATTTCGGGGAGGGGGCCTACGGGGTGCAGGCCGCGGCGCGCATCTACTTCGGCAAGGAGGTCGGGGAGCTGTCTTTGGCCGACTGCGCGCTGCTGGCCGGCATCATCCAGGCGCCGCGGGGGAACTCCCCCTTCGTGCACCCTGACCAGGCCCGGCGCCGGCGCGGGGCGGTGCTGGGCCGGATGCTCGACGCGGGCATGATCGCCAAGGCCGAGCTGGAGGCGGCCTCGCGCGAGCCCATCCCGCTCTCCCGGCCCATCGGCCAGGAGACGCAGGCCCCCTATTTCGTGGAGCACGTGCGCAAGCGCTTGGAGCAGCGCTACGGCACGGCCACGCTCTGGCGCGGCGGCCTCAAGATCCACACTACGCTCGACCTGGAGCAGCAGAAGACCGTCGAGGCCCTCATGGAGAAGGGCCTCACGGCGTTCGACGAGTCGGCGCGCAAGGAGTGGGAGCGCAAGCTCAAGGAAGCGCCCCCCATGCTCGACGCGGCCCCGGAGGTCTCCACCTCCCCGCCCACCAAGATCCAGGGCGCCTTCGTGCTCATGGACGTCAAGACCGGGGCCATCCGCGCCATGGTCGGCGGGCGCGACTCCATCTTCAACCGCGCCACCCAAGCCCGCCGCCAGCCCGGCTCCACCTTCAAGCCCTTCGTCTGGGGCGCGGCCCTGGAATCGGGCATGACCGCGGCGTCCCTGGTCGAGGACACGCCCCTGGCCTACTACTACGACGGCCGCGACTGGCGGCTGCTGGAGGGGGCCACGGACCAGTACTCCATCGACCTGGCCACCCAGCCCTTCGCCCAGTCCACGGACTTCAAGATCTGGGTCCCCAACAACTTCGACGGCAAATTCCTGGGCACCATCACTTTGCGCAAGGCCCTGGCCCTCTCGCGCAACATCGCCTCCATCAACCTCATCACCCATGTGGGGCCGCCCTTGGTGGTGGATATCGCGCACCGGGCCGGCATCCATTCCGACCTGGAGGCGGTCCCGGCCTTGGGCTTGGGCGCCTCGGCCGTGAGCCCCCTGGAGATGACCGACGCCTTCGCCACCTTCGCCAACGGCGGCATCACCGTGGTCCCCTACACCGTGGAGCGGGTGGAGGACGCCGCCGGCAAGCAGCTGGAGAGCCATGTCCCGTCCGAGCGGGAGGGCATCTCGCCCCAGCTGGCCTATCTCCTCACGAACCTGCTCAAGGGAGTGGTGCGCAACGGGACCGGCTCCCACGCCTCCCGGCTGGGCCGGCCGCTGGCGGGGAAGACCGGCACCAGCAACGAGAACCGCGACCTCTGGTTCATCGGCTACACCCCGGACTTGGTCGCCGGCGCCTGGATGGGCTACGACGACTTCTCCTCGCTGGGCCGCAAGGACTGGACCGGCGGCTCGACCGTGGTGCCGTGGTGGACGGAGATCATGGAGCAGATCCTCAAGGACCAGCCCAAGCGCGATTTCCCCGTCCCGGCCAAGATCGTCTTCGTGCAGGTCGATTCCGAGACCGGGCTGCTGTCTTTGCCCACCTGCCCGAAGAAGAACCGCATCCTGGAGGCCTTCCTGGAGGGCACGGAGCCCCAGTCATACTGCCAGGTGGACCACTCCAAGCCTCTCGCCGGCCAGGCCGCCTCCCAGGCCCCGGCGGCCGTCATCGGCCCGATGGTGCAGGGGGTCGACGCCTCGACCACCAGCGTCCCGGCCGGGCCGGCTCCCCCGCCCCTGCCCACGGACGAGGAGCTGGAGAACCGGCAGCCGGTCAACGAGGAGCCGATAATCCTCGAGTAGGGGGAGCGGCGCGCCGCCCCCGGCGCAGCCGGTAGACCTTCATCTTCCGGGCCTCGGCGGGGGCTCTGAAGAGGTGGAACTGCGGCTCGGTGCAGCCGGCGAGCATGAGGTCGCTGCAGGGCAGGTCCACCGGCTCGTAGCTCCCCTTCAGGTCTATCCGGTCCAGGATGAAGCGGACGGTGTCGTAGTCCCGTCCCGGTCTGGGGTCCAGGACCGTGGCGCGCAGCACGACCCAGTCGGGAGCGGCCGGCAGCTCCAGGCCCTGGAAGCCGCCTACCACCTTGAGCCCGGTGTAGAACTGCAGGGGCGAGTCGCCGTAGGTGGTGAGCACCACGTCCGTGGGGCGGGCTTCGGCCTTGAGCTTCTCCACGAGGGGGCGGGAGCAGTCCGCCAGGTCGTGGGTGATCTCGTGCAGGAACCCGGCCAGGGGGCTGCTGAAGGGGCCCAGCGGGACGCGGTGCAGGACATCCGTGCCTGCCAGGAGCAGGAAGAGGGTTGCGCCCGCGGCACGGTTCCAGGCCCAAGCGCGGTCCAAGGCCCAGGCCAGCAGCGCCGCGCAGGCGGGCAGCAAGACCGTGAGGTAGCGGAACAGCATCCAAGGGCCCAGGGCGAGATAGCCGATGAAGCAGGCGCATACGGCCAGGAGGAAGAGGGCGCGCTTTCGGGGCTCCGGATCGGCTGAGTGAAGGGAGTCTTTCTTGAAGAGCAGCCAGAGACTGAGCGCGGCCATGGGCAGGGGCAGCAGATGCGAGGAGAACGCGCCCGCGTAGGCCGCCAGGAAATCCGCCGTCCTGTGCAGGGACAGGGGGGGCGCCTTGTCCAGGACATGGAAGAAGCCCAACCCGGGGGCCGCGCCGAGCCCGGCCGCGGCCATGGCCGCGGCCAGAGCCTTCCAGGTCCGGGCCGCGGGCCTGAGCAGGAAGGCTGCCAGGCACACCGAGGCCAGAAGCCCTATGGCCACGAAGTAGTTGGAATAGAAGAGCAGGACCGCGCTCGCGGCCAAGGCCGCGGCAGCGGCGCGCGGCCGGCGCTCCAGTCCGAATAGGGAGAGGAATATGCCGGCTGCGGCCGCATAGGCCAAGGCGTACCAGCGCGCCTGGCGGCAGTGCAGGAGGAAGGGCACGGACAGGGCCAGCAGGACCGCGGACAGGCGCGCGATGCGGCGCGAGGCGAAGGCGCGCAGGGCCAGCAGATAGGTGAGCGGCAGGCAGAGCAGTCCCAAGAGCGCGAAGGGCAGCCGGGCGGCCGCAGTGCCGGAGCCGAAGACGGCCATGCCGCCGGCCGCGGCGTAGAACTGCAGCCAGGGAGACCAGCGCCAGAGCCGGTCCGGGCCCGAGTCCATTCCCGCCTCGGTGGAGACCAGGTTGACGCCGTCGAAGACGACCGGCAGCTTGAAGCGCAGGATGTTCTTGGCGAGCATGGCGGTCTCGCCCTCGTCCTGCCAGAGGTCCCGCCCGCCGAGGTTCCAGAGGAGGAGCGCGGCCGCGGCGGCCAGGCAGACCAGCAGGACGGGGTCGACTGCGGCCCGGCGCTCCGGGGCCCCGGTCGGGACGCTCATGGCCGCAAGAGGCGCTCCCGGAGCTCCTTCCATCGGCTCTGTCCCTCCCAAGCGGGGGCGACGAGAGGCCGGATGTCCTCCAGGTCCCGGGCGGCTCCGGTCGGGTCATTGATGTGCAGGCGCACCGCGGCCCGCTCCAAGAGCATGGCGGCGCGCTGGGCCCGGGGGAGCCTGTCCTCCCCCGGAAGCTCCAGAGCGGCGGTGAAGGCCCGCTCCGCCTCGGAGAAGCGGCCGTTGCCCGAGAGGGCGCGGCCGGAGATGAAGACGAGTTCCCGGTCCGCGGGACCGAGCCCGCGCAGGGAGTTCTCCGGACCGTCGAGTTCCCGGTCCAGCGCCCCGCGCACCGCTTCCCTGTAGGCCGGGGCCGCGAGCCCCAGTCCGGGGCAGATCCCTCCCATGCGGCCGCAGGCCAGAGACAATAGCGCGGCGTGCCCCAGCCCGGTCTCGATCCGGGCCGCGGCATACAAGAGGCGCGCCAGGTCCCGGCGGCCCTGGCGCGTCGTGATGCCCGAGGCCGCCAGCAGGGATCGGGCATGGTTCGGATGCGCGGCGAGGGCGCGCTCCAGCAGGGGCAGGGCCTCGTCGGGCCGGCCGCGCTGGATGAGCTGCCGGGCTCTCTTCCAGTCTCTCTGCACGGCCGGGAGCAGCCGGAGGCGGTCCAGGAAGGCCGGGGGCAGGGCCGGGTCGAAGATGGGATGGAACTCGAGGTCGTAGACGATGTGGCGCACCAGCCCGGCGGCGTCCGGGTCTTCGTAGAGCAGTCCGCTGCCCGAGACCTCGGCGAAGAGCGCGGCCGCGGCCGGACCGTGCCGGGCGGACTCCTGCCGGAGGAGCTCCGCGTAGGCCTCCGGGTCGGCGGCCCGGACGAAGGGCAAAGACAGGAAGCGGGTCAGCGGCACGTCCGGCAGGTTGCACTCCAGGGGGCGGGCCAGGCGGGCGCAATCCGCCAGGGCGAGCGCGAGCAGCAGTCCCGCGGCGGCGGCGCGCGTCCAGCCGCCGCGCGCCAGGCCCCGCGCGAGGCCCGCGGCCGCGGTCCAGCCGAAGGCCGCGCAGGCCAGCAGGGCGTAGCGGGGCTGGAAGTCCTTGGTGGCCATGGTGCGCGAGAGGCCTTCCAGCGGGATGAGGTTGAGATAGGGCGAGAGCGCGACCAGGGACCAGGCCAGGAGGAAGAGGAAGCGGCCGGAGAGGGCCGCGCACGCCAGCAGAGCGGCGAAGACGCCCCAGACCGCCGGTCCCTGGCGCGTCCCGAGGAGGCCTTCGGCCACCGTCCTCATGCGCTGCAGGGGGTCCAGGATCGTCCAGCCCTTGCTGAACCCGGCGTCGATGACGCCCGCCATGTCGGAGGGGTTGACCCAGCGGAAGAGGACCAAAAACGCCGCGGCGGTCGCCAGCAACGGCGTCAGAGCCAGGAGGCCGCGCTGGAGGCGCTGGCGCCAGGCGCCCCGCGGATCCTCCCAGGCGAGCTCATAGACGAGGAGGAGGGCGGGGAAGACCACGCCGGGAGGCTTGGAGAGCATGGCCAGGAAGTAGCAGGCGCAGGACAGGGCCGTCCAGGGGCGCTGGCCGCCGGCAGGCTCCCGGCCGCGCAGCCAGGCCCAGAAAGCCAGCATGATGAACAGGCTCATGAGGAGATGAGCGGTCAGCATGGTCAGGCTGGCGTCCCAGAGCAGGGGATGCAGGCCGAAGACCAGACCCGCGACGAGCCCGGCCAGGGGCTGCGCGGTGAGCCTGCGCCCGACCGCGGCCGCGGCCCAGGAGGCCAGGACCAGCAGCAGCAGCGCCCCCGCGTTGACGGCCGCGGGCGTCGCGCCGAGGACTTTGCGCACGAGGAAGAAGTAGGCGAAGGTGGCCGGGACCCAGTCGCCCTTCCCGTAGCGGAACGCGACCCAGTAGTCGGGGGTGAAGGCGGCTCCCAGGCCGCACCAGCCCCGATAGCCCCAGGAGGCGCCGAGGGGGTAGAGGAACTCGGCCCAGCCGGCGATCGGGGAGGAGAGCAGGCCGTGGTAGAGCCAGAGCACGGCCAGGGCCAGCAGGGCTTCGACGAAGCCGGGCAGGGCCAGGAGGCGCGATCCGACGGCCTTCATCGGGCGTATTATCGCATTTTGATTTTTCGGTGTCGATTTTTTGGTGTCATTTTTTGGTGTCAGGCCTCAACTTCAGGACTCCTGACCTGTGGCCAAAATCGATGCAACATTCGGGGGCTCGTAGCGCAGGCGTAGCTGGGTCCCCGGATACGTGATTTCAGCCTCGTTCAGCGCTTCACACAGATGCATCACGGCTGCGTTGCTCCGCGGA
>JACRDS010000171.1 GCA_016212825.1 Elusimicrobiota bacterium
ACTGCGCCGCGCAGGCCCACGTTCCACTCAACCCCATCAGCCCCATGGCGGCCCTCCTGCAGCTGCGGGGCAAGCCCGGCGCGCCCCGTGTTCGGGTCCCGGCCGTCGCGCGCTGCCCGCTGTGCGGCACGACCTGGGCGGAGTTCCGGGAGAGCGGGCGCTTCGGCTGCGCGCGCTGCTACGAGCAGTTCGCGGAGCTCCTGCGCCCCCTGCTCCCCCGCCTGCACGCCGGGGCCTACACCCACCGCGGCAAAGCGCCGCGGGAGCCGGGCCGGGAGGATTAGCCGCGTGGACCTCCAGGCCATGCTGCGCTGCCGGATGGGCTGGGCTCAGGCCGAAGGCCCCAGCCACGACGTGGTCCTGGCCAGCCGGGTGCGCCTGGCGCGCAACCTGGCCTCGGCCCAGTTCCCGGGCCGGGCCCGCCCCGCCGCGCTGCGCGCGGTGCGCGAGCGCGTCTTCGCGGCGGCGCGGCGCAGCTACCTCAAGGACGGGGCCTACCTCGAGCTCGAAGGGCTCAGCGAGGTGGACCGCCTGTTTCTGGCCGAAAGGCACCTGGTCAGCCCGGCCCTGGCCTCTGAGCCGGGCCTGGGCGGCGTCGTGGTCGACGCCCGCGAGTGCCTCAACATCATGGTCAACGAGGAGGACCACCTGCGCCTCTTCGCCCTCACGCCGGGGCTGGATCTGCGCGAGGCCGCGCGCCGCGCTGAGGCCCTGGAGGGGGAGCTCTCCCGGGACCTGGATTTCGCGTTCCGGCGGGACTGGGGCTACCTGACCTCCTGCCCGACCAACCTGGGCACCGGGATGCGCGCCTCGGTCCTGGTGCACCTGGCCGGGCTGGGCCTGGGCGGCTACATCAACAAGCTGCTCGAGAGCCTGCCCCGGGCCGGCCTCATCGCGCGCGGACTCCACGGCGAGGGCACCAAGGTCATGGGGGACTTCTTCCAGATCTCCAACGCCACGGGGCTGGGCCGTACCGAAGCGGAGCTGTCCGCCGCGGTGGAGAAGGCCGTGGAGACCCTGGTCCGGCGCGAGAAGGAGGCCCGGGGCAAGCTGTGCGCGGGCGCCGGCCGGACCCGCCTGGAAGACACCGTGTACCGCGCCATCGGGGCCCTGACCGGCGCGCGCTTGCTATCCTTCGAGGAGGCCTGCCACCACCTCTCGGCCCTGCGCCTGGGGCTCTCCTTGGGCTGGGAGGTCCCCGGTGATTTCGGGACCGTCAACGAGCTCATGATCCTGACCCAGCCCGCGCATCTGGCGATGCTCGCGGGCAAGCCTCTGGGCGTCGAGGACCAGTCCGTGCTGCGCGCCTCTTTGGTGCGCCGCAGGCTGACGAAGAAGTGACCGTCCTCCAAAATTGGTAGACTAGCACTCCCCAAGGAGAACATCATGGCCTTCAATTTCCTTCCCAAGGAAGAGCAGTTCTTCAAGCTCTTCGAAGCCCAGGCCGACTACAACACCCGGGCCGTCAAGGCCTTCAAGGAGCTGGTCAACAACTGGGACTCCAAGTCGCCGGCCTTCGAGAAGATCCGCGAGATCGAGCACGAGGCGGACATCACCACCCACGAGATCTACGACAAGCTCAACCGGACCTTCATCACCCCCTTCGACCGCGAGGACATTCATCAGCTGGCCAGCGAGATGGACGACATCGTGGACCTGGTGCAGTCGCTGTGCAACCGCATGCGCCTCTACCACATCCAGAACTCCACCCCGGACCTGGTCCAGCTGGTGGACATCCTCGACCAGGCGGCCGACGCCATCCGCAAGGCCGTCGCGGAGCTCCAGGACCAATCCAAGACCCGGCGCGTCCTGGACTACTGCATCGAGATCAACCGGCTCGAGAACACCGGCGACCACGCCCGCGACATCGCCCTGAGCAAGCTCTTCGAGGGGCAGCCCGACCCCATCGAGGTCATCAAGTGGAAGGAGATCTACGAGCTCGTCGAGGCCGCCGTGGACAGGTGCGAGGACATCGCCAATACCATCGAGACCATCTTGGTCAAACAGGCCTAGACATGGAGCAGGGCAAGGCTCTTCGGCAGCTGGAAGGGAAGCTCTCCATGGTGGGCGACCACGTCAGCGTCCTCTCGGGCAAGCTCGAGGACCTCTTGTTCCGCGCCCAGCGCATCGCCCATTCCCTGAAGGAGGACGGCAAGAGCAAGGTGAAGGTCGCCGACACCATGTTCGGCTACGACCTGCAGACCTTCCGCCGCGACGTGCGCGCCTTCGGCCAGGAGGCGGGGGGGCTCTCCTCGGTCCTGGGGAGCCTCGAGCACGGCGCGGCCTACGACGAGTCCTCGGTGATGCACGCCCAGGCGGTCATGCGCCTGGCCGACCGGGCCCACAAGGGGGTCAGCGCCCTGCTGGACAAGGCCGTGCTCGCGCACCAGCACATCCGCGAGGCGGAGCATAAGGTGGAGGCCTGGTACATGGTCCAAGAGATGACGTCCCTCGCCCAGATGACCCAGGTCCTGCCCGGCATGGCCAACAAGGTCCTGCTCGGGGTCAGCTCCCGGAAGGCGGGCGAGCCGGTCCCGGCGCCGGCGGACGCGCCGGCCCACTCCGGAGGCGGCGGCCCCGTCCATGCGCCCGCTTCCGTCTCCGGGCCGATCCTGCAGCGGAAGGCCGCGGTGCCGCTGCGGCCGGTCGGCCGCATGGTCCAGGGGTCCGTCGTGAACCTCCCGGCCATCCCGCCCGCGCCGCCGCCCAGGCCTTAGCCCGTCCTAGCCTTCGACGCGGATCGAGACGATCTGGTCGTTCTGCTGGATGGCGTCGACCACGTCCTGCCCGGCGCTGACCTGTCCGAAGACGGTGTGGATGCCGTCGAGGTGCGGGGTCGGGCAGTGGGTGATGAAGAACTGGGACCCGTTGGAGCAGGCGCCGGAGAGCCGCTCGCCCGAGGGGTCGTGCTCGCAGGTGCCGGCGTGGGCCATGGACAGGGAGCCCTTGCCGTGCTTGAGCTTAGGCCGGATCTCGCACTCGATCTTGTAGCCCGGGCCGCCGGTGCCCACGCCGGCGCCGCCGGTGCGGCTGATGGGGTCGCCGCCCTGGATCATGAAGTTCTTGATGACCCGGTGCCACTTCTGGCCGTCGTAGTACTTGGAGTTGGCGAGCTTCTCGAAGTTCAGGACGGTGCCGGGGCAGTCCTTGTCGAAGAGGTCGACCTTGATGGCGCCGCGATTGGTGACGATGGTGGCTGTCTTCATGGTACGAAGTTACCAATTTTCAGAGGAAAAAGGAATAATTCCGATTTGCTAGGATACCCCCATGAAAGCTCTGGTCAAGAAGAAGAAGGAGAAGGGCCTCTGGCTCGAGGATGTCCCCGAGCCGTCCATCGGGGCCCACGAGGTCCTCATCAAGGTCCGCCAGACCGCCATCTGCGGCACGGACGTGCACATCTACGAGTGGGACGAGTGGGCCCAGAAGACCATCCCGGTGCCCATGCACGTCGGGCACGAGTTCGTGGGCGAGATCGTCAAGCTGGGCGCCGACGTCCAAGGCCTGGAGGCCGGGGAGAAGGTCTCCGGGGAAGGGCACCTGGTCTGCGGACACTGCCGCAACTGCCGCGCCGGCCACCGCCACCTCTGCATCAACACCAAGGGCATCGGGGTCAACCGGCCGGGCTGCTTCGCCGAGTACCTGGCCCTGCCCGCGGAGAACGTCTTCCCCATCCCGCACGGGGTGACCGACGACGAGGCCTCCATCCTCGACCCGCTCGGCAACGCGGTGCACACGGCGCTCTCCTTCGACCTGGTGGGCGAGGACGTGCTCATCACGGGCGCCGGCCCCATCGGCATCATGGCCGCGGCCATCGCCCAGCACGTCGGAGCCCGGCATGTGGTCATCACGGACCTCAACGAGTACCGCCTGGAGCTGGCGCGCAAGGTCGGCGTGGCCAACGCCGTGGACGTGCGCACGGCCAAGCTGGCCGACGTCGTGAGGAAGCTGCACATGACCGAGGGCTTCGACGTGGGCCTAGAGATGTCCGGCAGCCCGGCCGCCTTCAACGACATGCTCGGCGCCCTCAAGATGGGGGCCAAGGTCGCGCTGCTGGGGATCCTGCCGCAGAGCACCACCATCCCCTGGAACCAGGTCATCTTCAAGGCCTTCACCCTCAAGGGGATCTACGGCCGCGAGATGTTCGAGACCTGGTACAAGATGTGCGCCATGCTGCAGAGCGGCCTGGACATCAAGCCGGTCATCACCCACCGCTTCCCTTATCAGGAATACGAGAAGGGCTTCGCGGCCATGATCTCGGGGAAGTCGGGCAAGGTCATCCTGGATTGGTCCAAATGACCTGCAAGCACCGCAAGCTCGGGGTCTTGGCGCCGGTCATCCCGCGGGTCGTCGCTCCGCTCCGACCCGTGGGAGCCTTGACCGGCGCCACCCCTGGCCGGCTCGCCGTGCTCTCCCGTCAGAATACGACGCAGCGGCCGGCCAAGCTCTGGGGTGAGCTGGCCGCTTCCGTTCTTCCTTTTGTAAAGGGAATGACAGAAGGGGTTGGCTCACCCGAGAACTGAACGGGCCGATTTCATTAACTCTGGCTAGGAGATTGATATAATGGCTATAGTGCTTTCCACGACGGAAAAGACCACCCGCCCGCAGTCAAAGGAAAAACCCATGAACGACGCCAAGCCTCTTTTCATGACCGACGCCCAGCTCAAGAACGAGCTGGCCAAGTGCGAGTACTGCGCGGAGAAGCCCTGCCAGCAGGGCTGCCCAGCGGACTGCTCCCCGGCCGACTTCATCATGGCTGCCTTGGTCGGCGACAAGCCCGACTACAAGCGCGCCGCGGCCCTCATCATGGGCCACAACCCCCTGGGCGGCGTGTGCGGCGCGGTCTGCCCGGACAAGCACTGCATGGCCCGCTGCTCCCACAAGGACTTCGACGCCCCGCTCAATATCCCCGCCATCCAAGCCACCCTCATACAGAAGGCCAAGGACCTGGGTGTCATGCCCCGCTTCAGGCTTGCCGAGCCCAACGGGAAGAAGGTCGCGGTGGTGGGCGCGGGCCCGGCCGGCCTGGGCGCCGCCGGCCTGCTGGCCCAGAAGGGCTACGCGGTGGACGTCTTCGACGCGGACCGTCGGGCGGGCGGGATGTGCAACCTCATCCCGGACTTCCGCCTGGACAAGCGCGTCCTGGACACGGACATCGACTTCCTGCGCTCCCTGGGGCACATCAGCTTCAAGCTCGGCAAGAAGGTCCCGGCACCCGCGACATTGGCATCCAAGTACCACGCCGTGGTCGTGGCTTCGGGCCTGGACAATCCCATCCGCCTGGGCATCCCGGGCGATGAGGCCGCGGTGGGCTGGTTCGCCTACCTCAAGGACCCGGCGAAGCATCCGATGAAGGGCCGGCGCGTGGCCGTCATCGGCGGCGGGGCCGTGGCCGCGGACTGCGCGGAGACGGCGGCCGCGCACGGCGCCGCCGCCGTGGAGCTCTTCTGCCTGGAGAAGCTCGGCGAGATGCCCCTGACCGCCAAGGAGATGGCGGGACTGCTGGGCACCGGCGCGGCGATCACCGGCCGCACCAGCGTCACGGCCATCATGACCAAGGCGGGCAAGGTCTCCGGCCTGGAGACCGTCAAGGTGTCGCTGCCCAAGGGGAAGAAGTTCCACCCGCGCGAGGTCAAGGCGGTCGAGGGCACCGCGGCCCACCGCCACGACATCGACTCCGTGATCCTGGCCATCGGCTCCCGGCCGTCGATCAAGCCCGAGCCGCGCAAGAACGTGTTCTTCGCCGGCGACATGGAGAACGGCCCCACGACCGTCGTGGAAGCCGTGGCCGCGGGCAAGAACGCCGCCCTGGAGCTCGACGCCGCGCTGTCCAAAGGTCCCAAACCGCACATCGAGAAGAAGGTCAAGAGCCACGCGGTCCTGCCCGGGCGGGTCATGACCCCGGTCTCCCTGGAGGCCGACTTTTTCGGCCGCCGCATCCTCTCGCCCTTCCTGCTCTCGGCCGCGCCGCCCTCGGACGGCTACGAGCAGATGAAGAAGGCCTACGAGGCGGGCTGGCCGGGCGGGGTCATGAAGACCGCCTTCGACGGCGCGGACATCCACATCCCGTCCGAGTACATGTTCGCCTTCACGCAGTCGACCTACGCCAACTGCGACAACGTTTCCGGGCACCACCTCGAGCGCGTGCGCCGCGAGGTCGAGCGGCTCGTCACGGAATACCCGGACCGGCTGACCATGGCCTCCACGGGCGGCCCGGTGACGGGCGACGACGAGTCAGACAAGAAGGGCTGGCAGTCCAACACCAAGAAGCTCGAGGACTGCGGCGTCATGGGCATCGAGTACAGCCTCTCCTGCCCGCAGGGCGGCGACGGCACCAAGGGCGACATCGTCAGCCAGGACGCGGAGCTCACGGCCAAGATCATCGGCTGGGTGCTCTCCAGCGGCGACCCGGACGTCCCGAAGCTCTTCAAGCTCACGGCCGCGGTGACCGCGATCTACCCGATCATGGCCGCCATCAAGAAGGTCCTGGCCCGGCACCGCAACTCCAAGGCCGGCGTGACCCTGGCCAACACCTTTCCGACCCTGGCCTTCCGCAAAGGGCAAAAGGCGTCCTGGGAGGAGGGCGTGGTCGTGGGCATGAGCGGCGAGGGGGTCATCCCGATCTCCAACCTGACCCTGGCCAACGTCTCGCGCATGGGCGTGGCCGTGTCCGGCAACGGCGGGCCCATGGACTACAAGTCCGCGGCGGACTTCCTGGCCCTGGGCGCCAAGACCGTGCAATTCTGCACCGTGGCCATGAAGCACGGCTACGGCATCATCGACGAGCTGCACTCCGGCGTCTCGCACCTCATGGAGGCGCGGGGCATCCGGTCCATGGACGGGCTCATCGGCAGGGCCCTGCCCGACCCCATCCGGGGCTTCATGGAGCTCTCCGCGGTCAAGAAGATCTCCGCGGTCAAGGAGGAGCTGTGCATGCACTGCGGCAACTGCACGCGCTGCCCGTACCTGGCGATCAGCCTGGACAGCGACAAGGTCCCGCAGACCGACCCGGAGCGCTGCGTGGGCTGCTCCATCTGCAGCCAGAAGTGCTTCTCCGGAGCCCTGTTCATGCGCGAGCGGACCCAGAAAGAGCTCGCCGCCCTCAAGGAGGCCTAAGATGTCACGCAGCCTGCTCGTCAAGAACGGCATCATCGTCACCCTGGGCGACGAGAACAAGGTCCTCTATGACCACGCCCTGCTCATCCAGGACGGGCTCATCAAGAAGATCGCTCCCCAGGGCACCTTCCGGGGCAAGTACGCCAAGGTCATCGACGCCGAGGGCAAGGTGGTGCTGCCGGGCTTCATCAACTCGCACATGCACTTCTACAGCACCATGGTGCGCGGCCTGGGCAAGGCCGCTCCCTCCAAGGACTTCCAGGAGGTGCTCGAGAACCTCTGGTGGCGCCTGGACAAGAAGCTGACCGTCGAGGATTCCTACTACAGCGCGGTTCTGCCGCTGATCGACGCGGTCAAGCGCGGCACCACGACCCTTATCGACCACCACGCCAGCCCCTTCGCGGCCAAAGGCTCCTTGAATAAGATCGCCCAGGCCGTGAAGGAAGTCGGCCTGCGGGCGTCCTTGTGCTACGAGCTCTCCGACCGCGACGGCGCCAAGATCGCCGGGGACGGCATCGACGAGAACGTGGCCTTCATCAAGAGGTGCAACAAGGAGAAGGACCCGCAGCTCAAGGCGCTCTTCGGGCTGCACGCATCCTTCACTATCAAGGACGCGACCCTGGAGAAGGCCGCGGCGGCCGGCCACGAGTTGGGCGCGGGCTTTCACGTGCACACGGCCGAGGCCAAGTCCGACCAGGACTACAACATCAACAACTTCAACATGCGCGTGGTCCAGCGCCTCAACAAGTTCGGCATCTTGGGCCCTAAGACCATCGCCGCGCACTGCGTCCACGTCGACGAGGACGAGATGAACATGCTGCGCGACACGGGCACGGCCGTGGCGCACAACCCGCAGTCCAACATGAACAACGCGGTCGGGGTGGCGGACATCATCAAGATGTGCCAGAAGGGGATCCTCGTCGGCCTGGGCACGGACGCCATGACCGTCAACATGCTCGAGGAGGTGCGCGTCGCCCTGTGGGCCCAGCACCTTTCTCACAACAACCCGAGCGTGGGCTTCATGGAGGCGCTGGGGACCTTGATGTTCAACAACGCCAAGATCGCCAACCGCTACTGGGACCCCAAGGTGGGCGTCCTGCAGGAGGGTTTTGCGGCCGATGTCATCCTCATGGACTACTGGCCGCCCACGCCCTTCGACGAGAACACCTTCCTGGGTCACTTGGGCTTCGGCCTCTCGCAGTCCTTCGTGGACACCACCATTTGCGGCGGCAAGGTGCTCATGGAGAACAAGAAGCTCAAGATCGACCTGGACGAAGAGGAGATCGCGGCCAAGTCGCGCGAGCTCTCCAAGAAGCTCTGGGCTCGGTTCTGACCCTGCCCTGATGGGCTGGCGCCAGGCTTGCATGCGGGAGCTCCGCGACTTCGGCGGAGAGAGTCTGGGCGAGAGGATCCTCGCCGGGATCCTGGGCATCCCCTTCCTGCTCGTCATGGTCGGCTTCATCCTGGCCATGCTCTATTTCAGCTGGGAAGCCGGCCGGATGGCGCTCAAGGCCCGGGGCTGGCAATACCGCTACTCCCGGGGCGCTGCGGAGGCGACCCACGGCACAGCAGTCGTGGACCTGACACTGGCGCGCAAGGCTCTCGACCGGGGTGACGCGGCTGCGGCTGAGGCGCGTGCCTCCGGCGCCCGGGACAAGCTCGACTCGCCCCACGCGCCGTCAGGCTCATCTGCGGCCGTCAGGGACCTCAAGGTTCTCGAGGAACAGCAGGCCGGCCGCTTTCGGCCCATCCGGCGCCAGCGGGCCTTAAAGCGTCTGGGGAAGGAAGGCGCCGAGATCCGGCCTTAGTGGCCGTTGGCCTGGAACATCTCGTGGATACGGTGGCTGGCCACCTGCTTGATCCAGGCGTCCAGGGCCTTGTGGCGCTTGAGCAGGTCCGTGAAGTCCCGGGCCGGGAAGCGGAAGACCCGGCAGGCCGACTCGGTGCGCACGGTGGCCGAGCGGGTCGACTTCATGAGGAAGCCGATCTCGCCGAAGAAGTCCGCGGGCCCTAGGCGGCCGATCTCCCGGGCCGCGGCCTTGCCGGCCTTGCGCCAGACCGATAGTTCGCCCTTGTAGACCACGAAGAAGTCCTCGCCGCGCTCCCCTTCCTTGAGCACGTCCTGGAACGCGGGCCAAGCTTCCAGGGCTATGGAGGGCAGGCTGGAAAGGAGGATTTCCAGGTCGGGGGAGTCGGAAAGGGTCTCGCTGAGCTTGAGGGCTCCTGCCAGCCAGTCGAGGTCCTTCGGGTGGACGTTGAGGGATTCGGGGGTCTTGGCCATGCTATTTCAATGATACCGCATCGCGCGGATTCGCGCCAGCCCCTAGGAGGCCGCGGCGTGGCCCGCGGCCAGTCCCGAGGCCCAGGCGAAGTGCAGGTTGAAGCCTCCGCTGTCGCCGTCCACATCGAGCATCTCTCCGGTCAGGTAGAGCCCCTCGGCCTTGCGGGAGGCGAAGCTCCGCGGGTCCACCTCGTCGGCGGGGACGCCGCCGGCCGTGGCCATGGCCTCGCTCCAGCCGCGCGCGCCTGAGACCTCGAAGCGCCAGTCCTGCAGGCGCTCGGCCAGCCGTCCGGAGGCGTCGCGGCCCAGCGAGTCGAGGGGGCGGCTGGCGTCCCAGCCCAGGGAGTCGATGAGCGCGGCGGAGAGTTGGGCCGGGAACATGCCGAGGAAGAAGTCCTTGAGGGGGCGCTTCGAGCGGCCCGGCCAGCGGCCGGCGACCAAGGCGCGCAGGCCCTGCGGGGAGAACTCGGGGAACAGGTCTAGGCTGCCCTGCACCGGCCCCTTGGCCAGGGCCTGCACCGCTTCGCGGCTGACGTCCAATGTCGCGGGGCCGGAGAGCCCGTAGTCCGTGAAGAGGACCTCGCCTCGGCTGCGGCAGAGCTCGCGCTGCCCGCCGAGCACGCGCAGTCCGGCCTCCAGGCGCAGGCCGTGGAGCCTCTTAATGGCCGCGTCCTTGACCAGCAGGGGGACCAGCGCTGGAGAGAGGGGTGTCACGGAGTGCCCCAGGGCCTTGGCCAGGGCGTAGCCGCTCTCTCCGCCTCCGAGCTGGGGATAGCCGGCTCCGCCGCAGGCCAGTATGACCCGGTCGCAGGGGAGGACCTCGTCCGCGCTGGGCGCTTCTTCCTTTTTCCAGGGGACCTTGTTGGTCCGGAGCTTGAAGCCGGGGCCCGCGCGCTCGATGGCGGCCGCCTCCGCGCCCAGGCGGACCTCGACCTTGAGCCGCTCGAGCTCGGCCTTGAGCACGTCCAGGACCGCCTGGGACTTGCCGCAGCGGGGGAAGATCCGGCCGTCGGCCTCGGTCACGGTCAACAGGCCCAGCTCGGAGAAGAAGCGCTCTGCCTTGAACCGGGAGACGGCCTCCCGGAACGCGGCCGGCCTGGCTCCGTGGTAGTTCTCGGGCAGGATGCGGTCGTTGGAGAGGTTGCAGCGGCCGGCCCCGCTGGCCAGGACCTTCCTGCCCAGGGAATGGCCGCGCTCCAGGAGCGTGACCTGCGCGGTGCTCCGGGCCGCGGTGACGGCCGCGGCCAAGCCGGAGGCACCGCCGCCCACGACTATTATGTGCCGCTTCAGTAAGTGGTCCAGAACCGGCTCTTGGTATCTGTGTGCGTGCAGTTGACGTAGACGGATCCGAAGGAGGCGCTGCCCGGGGCATTGTCGTAGAGCCAGCCTCCGGAATCGTCCGCGGAGGCCCCATCCAGGACGGCGTTGGAGGCCGGATGGTAAGGAGGTATGGAGGCTGCCGGAACGGAACCCAGGTAGGAAGCGCTGGCGGTCAGGACCAGGAGGTCGCGGGGATAGACGCCTTCTGAGTCGCCGTAGTAGATGTGCAGGGCCGAGCGGATGGCGCCGAGGTCTCCCACCAAGGCGCCTTCGTTGGCTCGGCGAAGGGTGTTCGCGTATCTCGCCGCCGCGATGCCGATGAGCGTCCCGAGGATCACCACGACGAGCATGAGCTCCAGCAGCGTGAACGCTTCCGAGTGTGCCCGGTTCATTTGGCCCCCTTGAGCGCCAGGGCGACCTTCTCGGCCGTGATGGGCATGCTGCGGATGCGGATACCCAGGGCGTCCTCCACCGCGTTGGCCACCATGGAGGCGGCCGGGATCATGGTGTGCTCGCCCACGCCGCGCGCTCCGTAGGGGCCGTCGGGCTGGGCCGCCTCGATGATGATGGGCACGACCTCCTCGGGGATGTCCAGGGCCGTGGGGATCTTGTAGTCGGAGAAGTTGGCGTTGAGCAGCCGGCCCTTGGCGTCGAAGCGCATGTCCTCGTAGAGCACCGTGGCCAGGCCTTGGAGCATGCCGCCGGTGACCTGGCCCTTGATGAGCTCTGGGTTTATGGCCTTGCCCACGTCGGCCGCGAGCACGGCTTTGAGGACTTTCATTTTGCCTGTCTGCTTGTCCACCTCGAGGATGATGCCGCCGGCGCCCGTGGTGTAGTGCACGTTGGGATGGCCGCCCTGTCCGGTCTCGGGATTGGAGATGGCGGAAGCGAACTCGGGCATGAACATGCCGTGGCCCATGACCGGGCCGCCTTTGAAGGTGTGGTCCTCGGCCTGGATGCCGGTGATGACGAAGTCCTTGAAGGACAGCTTCCAGCCCTTCCTGGTCTTGCACTTGACCGCTTCGTCTTCGAGGTAGAGGTCTTCCTTGGCCAGGTGCAAGGTCCGCTCAACGGTGGCGAAGATCTGCTCGCGCGCGTCCAGGGCGGCTTTTTTGACCGCGTTGCCGCAGCCCCAGGTGACGTGTGAGCCCACGGTCTGCCACTCGTAGGGGTTGCGGTCCGTGTCCGGGGTCTCCACGCGGATCTTGGTCATCGGCACGGTGAGGACCTCGGAGGCGATCTGGGCCATGACGGTCAGCAGCCCCTGGCCTATCTCCATCCCGGAGACCAGCAGGTTGATGGACCCATCCTCGTTGAACTTCAGGAAGGCCGACGAGGAAGCATTGGGCGGCATGGCCGGAGCCTTCCAGTACAGGACGAGTGCCTTGCCTATCGCTTTGTTCGGGTCTTTGGAGACTTCCTTTTTGCCCCACTTGATCTCCACCGCGGTGCGGCCGATGGCCTCTTGTATGCCCGTGGGGTTCATGTGCGCGCCGTAAGCGAGCACGTCCCCTTCTTTTATCGCGTTCTTCTTGCGCAGGGCCACGGGGTCCATCTTGAGCTTGCGCGCGACCTGGGTCAGGTGCGACTCCAGGCCGAAGCCGAACTCGGAGTAGCCGAAGCCGCGGTACGGGCCGCCGGGGGGGAGGTTGGTGTAGACGCAGACCGAGTCTATCTTGACGTTCTCGATTCTGTAGGGCCCGGTGGCCGATAGTCCGGTGGCGTTGACCACGTTGGCGCCGTATTCGACGTAGGCGCCGGCGTCCCAGTATATGGCGTGCTCCAGGGCGGTGATCCTGCCGTCCTTCTTGACGCCCATCTTGAGCTTGGAGACCACGCCCTGGCGCTGGTAGGTGTTGTAGAACTCCTGGGCGCGGTTCCAGAGCACCTTGACCGGATGGCCTTTGACCGTGGTGGCCAAGGCCGCGCCGAGTATCTCCATGGACACGCCGGCCTTGCCGCCGAAGCCGCCGCCCACGTAGGGGGTGATGACGCGCACGTCCTTGTGCGTGATGCCCAAGGGGGCCAGAGCCTCGGCGAAGCCGTGGCGCTGGGTGTAGGGCGATTGGGAGGCGGTCCAGACGGTGAGGCGGCCGGAGGCGTCGTAGAGGCCGACTGCGCCGTGGACCTCGATGGAGCAGTGGGCGTAGCGGGGCACGGTGTAGGTGTCCTCGAAGACGAGGTCGGCTTGCTTGAAGCCGGCGTCCGCGTCGCCTCTCCTAATCTTGCGCCAGTGGGCGATGTTGGTGTGGGCCTTGGGGAAGAACCAGGGCACGTGCTGGTAGCGGCCCAGATCCGGGTGGATGAGGGTGGCCTTCTTGTCCAAGGCGGCCATGGGCTCGAGCATGGGGGTGAGCTCTTCGTAGTCGACCTTGACCAGTTTGGCGGCCTTGAGCGCGGCCTTGGGGTCCCAGGCGATGACCGCGGCGACCTGCTCGCCGACGAAGCGGGCGCGGTCCTGGGCGAAGATGTGGCGGTCCTTCATGTAGAGGCCGAAGACGTAGGGGAAGTCCTTTCCGGTGACGACCTTGACCACGCCCGGGACCTTGAGGGCGGCCGAGGGGTCTATCCTTATAATCTTGGCGTGGGCGTAGGGGGATTCGACGACGGCGGCGTAGAGGAGCTTGGGGCCGAACTCGATGTCGTCGACGAATTGGGCCGCGCCCATGACTTTTTCGAGGCCGTCGATACGGGGGACGGAGTGGCCGACGACCTTGTGCTCCTTGGTGGAGGGGGTGCGCAGGCGCTCGCCGAGCTTGAGCTGGTTGGTGACGGTCTTGCGGCCGTTGCCGTTGTGGTGGTGGAGCTTGTGGCCGAGCTTGGTCTTAGCCATATATCCCCCGAAGCAGACGTCGTCGGAAACTAAGCCGATTCTAGCAGTTTGGAGGGGGTTTGCTGCGGTGGGGGCATGTCCCTGTCCGGCTAGCGTCTTCTGCCCGGCTTGCGCCGCATGAAGCGGTTCTGCCCGTCCGGCGCTTGACGCTGGCCGCCCTGCCGCAGCTTCTGGCCCGGCCCCGGGCCCCGCTGCTGGCGGAACTGGCCGCCGCCCTGGCGGAACCCGTCCTGCTGTCTCTGCCCGGGCTTGGGGCCCAGGCGCTGCTGCCGCCATTGCTGCTGCGCCTTCTGCCGCGGGCCCACCTCCTGCTTGGCCGGCTGCCTGCCTCTGTCGCCTTGCTCGCGGACACCCGGCCCAAGCCGCTGGCCCTCTTGGCGCTGCAGGCCCGGCTGCGGCCGGCTCTTCAAGCGGTCGAGATGCTCCTGGCGGATGCGGCCGCGCAGCTGCGCGCGAGCCGGCCGGTCCATGCTCTTCCAGGTCCGGGCCAGCGCGGCCGGCCTCTGGCGCAGGCCGGCTGCCTGCTGCTCGAAGGACTTCAGGCGCGCCAGCCCGGTCACGCGCAGGAAGCTGCGGCCCTGGCTCCTCTGCGTCTGAAGTCCCGCGCCCCTGCTCACGTGCACCTCCTGGCGCGGCGAGAGCATGGTCTCCTCCACGCTCGGCGCGTCCTTGGCGCGGACCGCCACCTTGCCCTCGTCGAAGACGCCCACCGTGGTCTCGCCGGACTCCATGACGCTCAGGCCGAACTCCGTGCCGCGGACCGCTGCCACCGCCGCCGGAGTGATCACGTCCAGGCGCCGGCCCGGCGAACCGGCCCAGCGCAGCTTGGCCAGCAGCGAGCCCAGGCCCAGGCCCAGCGCCGTGCGCTTGGGGTCCAGGTCGCTCAAGGTGAGCGAGGAGTTCGGGCCCAGGACGATGACGCTCTCGGGTGAGAGCGCCAGCTCGGCCTTGCCGTCGCGGCCCGTGCGCACCACGTCGCCCTCTTCCAGGGGCATGCCCTCGACGGCAGCCATGGCCTGGCCGCTGTCCTTCTCGATGACCGAGGCCTCTCCCTCCGCCAAGGTGATGCGCGCATCCCACGGCTGCGGCTCCACCTGAGTCGGCGCCGCCACCGGCGCCGAGGCCGGCTGCGCGGGCGGCTCAGGCGCGGGCGAGCCCTGCTGGCGCGGCAGCAGCAGCCAGGCCGCGGCAGCGCCGGCCAGGCATGTCCCGCCGACCCAGGCCAGGACCGGGCTGGGGCCGCGCCGGCGCAGACCCGATAGGATCCGCCGGCGCTGGGCGGTCCAGGCCGCCTCGGGCCGCGCCGGAGCCAGGGCGGCGCCCACCTCGGACCAGAAAAGGTCTTCGTTGTCCTGGGTCATCTTATTTCCAGAACCTCGGCCAGACGCGCGCGGGCCTGGTGCAGGTGCGCCTTGACCGTGCCTTCCGCCACGCCCATGGCCCTGGCCACCTCGGCCACGTCAAGGCCGCTGGCGCGCAGGGCGACCGCGGTCCTCTGCTGCGGCGGCAGGCCGGCTACGGCCTCGCGCACAGCCTGGGAGCGCTCGCTGCGCAGCCGCATGCCTTCGGGGTCAGCCTCCGGCGAGCCGTCCGGCACCGCCGCGGCCTGCGGGTGGTCGAGGCTGAGCCACTTTCTCAGCCCCGCCCAGCGCAGCGCGGAGTAGGACTTGTTGACCAGGATGCGGCAGAGCCAGTTCTTGAAGCTGGCCTCTCCCCTATATTGGGGGAGCGCTCTCCAAGCGGCCAGGAACGCGTCCTGCACCAGGTCCTCCGTCTTGCCGGGATCTCCCGCGATCCCGAACGCCACGCTCGTCAGCAGGCGCTGGTACTGAGCGACCAAGGTGCCGAAGGCTTCCGCATCGCCCTGGCGCGCCCGCTCCACCAACTCGGCGTCGAGGTCGTGGTCGCTCACGATGCCTGCCGAATATCAGGACGCATGGCTCATCCGGAGGTTTAGTCGCTTTCGGGCGCGGAAAGAGCTTCCATTGCAATGGCTTTTTTTAGTAAACCAAAATGCGGCCCCGGAGTCTATATTTACGCAGGGGTCCCTGGATGGAGGTGGCCTGAATGAAGAACCGATGGGGCGCGGCAGTGCTTCTTGCAGCCGGCATGGTCCTTTGGACCGCGACCGCTGCCTTGGCGCAGACGGACGAGCAGCAGACCGGGTCCGGCACAATCCCCGCTGACCCAGGTGAGCCGGGCGGCGGAGCGACTCCGGCCGTGCCCGGAGGCGGCAACAAGGATAAGAACAAGGATAAGGATAAGGATACCGGGTCAGGGACTACGCCGGCTGACCCAGGCGAGCCGGGCGGCGGAGCGGCTCCCGCTGTGCCGGGCGGCAAGCACCAGCGTGTGCGCGACCGTATCGAGGACCGCCGCGACCACCGCGAGGATGTGCGGGATCATAGGGAAGACGTGCGGGACCGGCGGGAGGATGTCAGGGACCGCAAGGAAGACATCCGCGACCGGCGCCACAAAGGCGGCATCGGCGACCGCATCGAGGACCGGCTGGACCGGCGCGAGGATGTGCGCGATCGCCGGGAAGACGTGCGCGACCGGCGCGAGAATGTCCGCGACCGTCGGGAGAACGTCCGGGATCGGCGCTCCGGCGGCCCTCGCGGAAACATGGGCCATCACCGTGGCGGCGGCAACAGCGGCCAGGGCGTGGGCAATCGGGGCGGCAACCGCAGAGGCGGGGGAGGCCGCGGCCGGCGTTGAGGGCAGGCAGCCGCGGCAGGCTCGGCGGCCTGGGGAGGCAAGCTGGAGCCCCCGGACCCGGACATCCCTGTCCAGGACATGTCCGCGCCATGTCCAGGCTTATGTTCGGGTTGGGGGCCTGCGGCCGCGGTCAGCGGGCCGGGTCCAGGAACTTCAGCGCCACCTTCTGGCCCAGCACGTGAGGATCCCGCTTCGGGCCTGAGGAGTCAGCCTTGAGCTTGGCGAAGAAGGCCGGATGCATCCTGCGCGCGGCGCGCAGCTCGCACCAGGTCGCGAAAGCCTCTCCCATCACGCTGTAAGGCTGGGGATGGCCCAGGCGTTTGACCTCGGGCCACATCCTCAGCACCACAGGCACATCCCAGTCCTGTTGATTAAGGTATTGATGGCCGAACTCGTGCGTTATGGTGGTCAGGTAGCCGTCCCGATCTGAATAGATCGACCGCTTGGCATGATACACGGCCCAGGGAGACTGCGGCGAGCATTCGAAGACGCGCTCGGCCACGTTCTCCCGGCCCAGCGCCAACTCCACCAAGGCGGAGACGCCGCCCCGGCAGCCGTGCATGTTGCGCGCGTCCACCGCGCCCGAATGCTCCACCTTGTACGCCGTATAGCCCTTGAATCCCCCGATCTTCGGCAAGCTCCGCCGGCTGCGCGACCAAAGCCACACATGCCGCGAGTCGTAGAGCACGATGTCCACGCCGCTGATGCCTTGCGGGAACAGCTCGGCCTCCATGAGCAAGGCCTCGGAGATGCCCTGCTCCAAGGTCCGCACATCGGCCTTGGTGGCCCGGTAGGAGGAGTAATCGAACCCCGCGGCCGACGCCGCCAGCGCCAGCTGCAGGAAAGCGGCCGCGATCATAGCTCGTCGTAGGTTCGCTCGTCCATGAGCACGAACCGGCAGGCCTCGCATGAATAGACTCCTTCCAGCTCGGGCAAGGCCTTCATGACCCCGCCGCAGACGCGGCAGAGGCGTCCGCTCGGGGCCCCGGCGGCCTCCCAGAGCTGCGGCTCTCCCAAAGCCTCCAGCTCAGCCTTGCCGGCCCAGAAATACTCGCAGGCCGCGCACCTCTGGCAGCGCAGGCCGTCCCAGGCCCCGCTGGCCAAGGCGATGGCGTCTATGGATCCCATCTGACCGCAGTTCGGACATCGTTCCATGGAAAGGCTATTATAGTACAGGTGGAAACCGACCTCATCCTCCAGCACGGCCGCAAACGCGAGCAGCGCGCGGTGCTCTGCTTCGTGGTCCAAGACGGCCGCGTCCTGCTCATCCGCAAGAAGCGCGGCCTGGGAGCCGGCAAGATCAACGCTCCCGGAGGCCGCATCGAGCCCGGCGAGAGCGCCATGGACGCCGCGCGCCGCGAGACCAAGGAGGAGGTCGGCCTCACTCCCAACGGCTTGGCGCGGGCCGGCGAGCTCTTCTTCCGGTTCACCGACGGCCTGGACCTCTACTGCACCGTGTTCACCGCTCAGAGCGCCGCAGGCGGGATGATCGAGACCGACGAAGCCGAGCCCTTCTGGTGCCCCACTACGGACATTCCCTACGCGGAGATGTGGGCCGACGACGAGAAATGGCTGCCCTGGCTGCTCTCCGGCAAGCCCTTCCGCGGCACCTTCCGCTTCGAGGACGACCGCATGCTCGAGCACCGCGTCGAGCCCCTCGACGGCGACTGAGCCCATGCTGGACTACTCCGCCGTCGGCGCTCCCGGCCTGGAGCCCGTGCTCGCCAAGGAGCTGCGGGACCTGGGCCTCGGCGGCGGCCCGGGCTCTCTGCGCGACCTCTATCGCGCCAACCTGCTTCTGCGCAGCGCCGACCGCGTCCTGGTCCGCATGGGCCGGTTCCCGGCCCATGCCTTCCCCGAGCTCAGGCGCAAGGCCTCCCGCCTGGCCTGGAAGAGCTATCTCAAGCCCGGCCAGCCCGTCGTCTTCCGGGTCCACTCCCAGAGGTCGCGCCTCTATCATGAATCGGCCGTGGCCGAGCGCATGGCCGGAGCCATCGCCGACAGCCTCGGCGCGCCGCCCCAAGCGGGGAAGGACGGCCAACTCATAGATGTGCGCCTGGAGTCCGACCTCTGTACGATCAGCCTCGACTCCTCCGGCGCGCCTCTGCACAAGCGCGGCTATCGGCTCGCCACAGGCAAGGCTCCTTTGCGCGAGTCTGTGGCCGCCGGCATCGTGCTGGCCTCCGGCTGGGACAGGCGCTCGCCTTTGCTCGACCCCTTCTGCGGCTCGGGAACCATCCCTATCGAAGCCGCCTTGCTGGCAAAGAACATCGCGCCGGGACGCGGCCGCCGCTTCGCCTTCATGGACTGGCCCGTCTTCGACCGCGGGGCCTGGGAAGCCGTCTGTGCCCAGGCGGAGAAGGAGGAGGCGGCGGCTGGACCCAAGATTATGGCCTCGGACCGGGACTCGGGCGCCATCCGCGCCGCTCAGGACAATGCCCGGCGCGCCGGCGTGGCAGGCTGCATCGAGTTCTCCTGCCGGGCGGTCTCGGCCGTGGAGCCGCCTCCCGGGCCGGGCTGGGTCGTCACCAACCCGCCTTACGGGGTGCGCCTGCGGCAGAGCAACGACATCCGCGACCTCTATGCGCAGTTCGGCAGGGTCCTGCGCGCCCAGTGCCCCGGCTGGCATGTCTCCGTGCTCTCGGGAGGTCCGCGCCTCATGTCCGGCACCGGCTTGTCGTTCGCCCAAGGGATCTCGACCATGAACGGGGGGCTCCCGGTCCGGCTGGCGAGCTGCCTGGTCTGATGCCTATGGGGCCCCTCCACGTCATCTACGAGGACAACCACCTCATCGCGGTCTACAAGCCCGCCGACGTCCTGGTCCAGGGCGATTCCAGCGGCGAGCCCACGCTCATGGGCGCGGTCAAGTTCTGGCTCAAGGAGAAGTACAAGAAGCCGGGCAACGTGTTCCTGGGCCTGGTGCAGCGTCTCGACCGGCGGGTCTCAGGCGTCATGGTCTTCGCGCGCACCTCCAAGGCCGCGGCCCGGCTCTCCGAGCAGATCCGCGCGCGCGCGGTGGAGAAGACCTACCGCGCCCTTGTCGAAGGGCAGGTCCTGGCCGGCAACCGGCTGCTGAAGCACTGGCTCTCGGAGGACGACGGCTACGTCGCCGCCCATGACGCGCCGGGACCGGACCGCAAGGAAGCGCGGCTCTCCTGGCAGGTCCTGCGTCGGGACGAGAAAGCGACCTTGCTCGAGATCGACCTGGAGACCGGCCGCAAGCACCAGATCCGCGTGCAGCTGGCCAAAGCAGGGCATCCGGTGGTGGGGGACTCGCGCTACGGCGCCCGCATGCCGTGGCCTAAGCCCGGGATCGCTTTGGTGGCCTATCGCCTGCGCCTGCGGCACCCGACGCAGGCCCGCGATCTTTGCTTCGAGCTGCCCCCGGCGCTCGACCCGTTGCGCGGTTAACGCAGATTAAAATATAGGTAAAGCCGCTCCCCTGAGGGTTAGCGGCAGGAGCTCAGGTCCTTGATGGTCCGGACCTTTTGGGAAGCCTCGGGAGCGCCGGTGATCACGCCGACTATGGCCTGCTCCTGCAGGGAGATCAGGGCCACGGTCTTGGTCGTCTCGTACTGGGTGATCTGGTGCAGCACGTCGCGCGAGCCGCTGCAGGAGACGTGGAAGCCGTAGCTGTAGGAGAACTCCCCCTTGGAGTTGAGGCCCGAGGCGTAGCAGAAGCCCGAATAGGTGCAGGAATCCGTGCCCTGCCGTTCATATTGGCCGGTCTGCTTCACGGTCTGCGTGCCCTTGAGCATGTAGTCCTCGCCGGCCGGGCTGGTGCTGAAGGCGCCGAAGGAGTCGAACTCCGGGCTCCGGGCCGGGAAGGCCGCGGTGGCGCTGCCCTGCGTCAAGGAAACGCTGCGCGCGCGGGTGAAGAAATCGGAAGCTCCCGGCTTGCCGTAGACCAGCTTGACCGGCCCGTCGGCCAAGGTCATCGGAGCGCCCGAGACCGCCTTGAGCGCCACGGCCTTGCCCGGGGACAGCTTTAGGTTCCCCTGGAAGGTCTTGGAGGTGAAGCCCATGGGGGCGCGTTCGTAGGCGTAGATGGTCGGACCCTCGGCTCGGCCCTGCAGGTTGGGCATCTCCGAGCCCTGTTCAGCGGCTTGCTTGAGGATGTCCTTGATCGAGGTGGCGTCCTGCCACTGGGCGGCTTGCGCGCCCGAGATGAGGGACAGGAGCACAGCAAGAGCAAATGCGCTATTTCTCATGTCCTTAAGTATATGGGGAATGGCCTTTGGGAGTCAGGGGCGATGGTCCCAGCTCTGCGCCGCAATGCGGCCCAGACCGCAGCGCCCCCTTGGACCTAGACGGGCTTGATACGGAATTTACGACCGCGGGGCATCCTATGGGAGATGAGGAGATGGCTTATCTTAGGGGCGGCGGCGGGACTGCTGCTGCCGGCATCCCAGGCGGCGGCGCCCGTGGAGACCGGGCTCGAGTCCTTGGAGCCCGCGCCGGAGCTTTCCCTGGCCGCTTGGGAGAACACGGAGCGCGACCCCTTCAGCCCGCCCGTCTCATTGCGCTTGGTCCGCAGCGCGGCGGGCTCGCCCCAGGACCAGCTCAACGGGCCGCCGCCGGACATCCGCGCTTGGCAGCTGCAGTTCTTCGACTACCTCACCCGCCGCAAGGTGGACTTCATCCAGGGCCGGGGCGCTCCCTCCCGGGCCCGCTTCGACTGGGAGGGGGTGGCGCGCGACGGCCGGTTGCTCGACAACGGCTTCTACAACGTCCGCTTCGTCTGGAGCGACGAGCGCGGCGCGGCGCACCAGACCGAGCCGGTGCTGGTGTCCTTGTTCCAGCCCGAGAGGGTCCGGGACTTTCTGGGGCCCTACGTCAGGCTGGTGCGCGTGGAGTCCGGCCTCATCATCAGGGTTGAAGAGGTCATGGCCTTCGCTCCCGGCCGCTGGGAGCTCAAGCCCGAGGCCGGGCCCACCTTGGAGAAGGTCTGCGCGTTCCTCAAGAGCCATTCCGGCCACCGCGTGGTGGTGCAGGGGCATGCCGATGCCTCGGGCAGTGATGAGACCAACGCGCGCGTGTCCCGGCGGCGCGCCTACGCCGTCTACCGCTTTCTGGCCGAGCGCGGCCTGCAGCCGGGCCGCATGAGCTGGGAGGGCCTGGGCGCCAGCCAGCCCGTGGCGGACAACGCCACGGCCGACGGCCGGATGCGCAACCGCCGGGTGGACATCCTGCTGATGCGGGCCGCGGGCTAGCGCTCAGCGCTTGCGGCGCCAAGTCTCGACCCAGTTGACCCAGACGATGAAGGCGATGTACGCGCCGACGAAGAGCCATGGCAGAGGGGTCTCTAGCCAAGGCTTTCCGCCGCGGTTCCTCGCCTCCTCGGCCGGCAGGCCGCGGCGTTTGCGGGCCGCGGGAGACTCCCACTCTCGCCAGCGGTCGCCGTTGTGGAGCCACATGGACACCTGCCCGGCGTGCAGGCGCACCTTCCAGTCCGGGTCCTTCTCGAAGCGCTTGGCCAGCTCCAGGAACCGCGGCGTGATCAGGCCCTCGTACTCCGGCAGGTCCCAGAGGCGGCGGTCGGGAAGCTCGTCGAGTACCTCGGCGCGCACGCGGGCGTCCGGGTGCTCCATGCAGAGCAGGAGCCGGTCCAGCAGCTCTTCGTTGGCCCGCTTGCGGTAGTCCGCGAGGTCCGCGCGGCAGGCCCGGGCGCGGCGCGCGAACACTTGCGGGGTGGCCTCCGCGTAGGGGCGCTGGTCCGCGGCTTTCAGCTCCTCGGCGGCCACGCCGGAGGCGAGCAGCAGCAGGTTCATCCAGGCCGCGCACATGGACGTATCATAGCCTATTGCCCGCGGTGCTGACCCGGCAGGTCCCCGATTCCCCGTTTTTGCCTCCGGCCGGGTCATGAGCCGAAGGGGAAAGACGCGTAGGCCGGAATATGGCGTGGCGCGCGCCTGATGGCCCATCCCGGAGCGGCCCGCTCCGAGCTAATATCTGATGCGGCGGGTGGTCCCGCCTCGGAGGAAAGGAAAAATGAAGCTCATCGGCCCTGTGCTGGCCCTGGCGCTGTCCTGCGTTCCGGCCCATGCCGTCTCTTTGGAAGAGGCCCGTTCCGCGGCCGGAGAGCTGCGTGGTCTGGGCATCCAGCAGGCCGCGGCCCTGCCCGCGCCCCAGACCCCGGCCGCCGCGCCGGTCGGCCGTCCTGAGCTCGCGGTCCGCTCCGGACACTCCTACACCGCGGTCTTCTCGACCAAGGGCGAGGCCGACGCCGCGCTCAAGCGCATGGTGGACACACTCGTCAACCAGGGCGCCCTGGTCCTCAACAAGCGGGTCATGGGCGCAGACGGCAGCTATGTGGTCATCGTGGAGTACGCCCTCCAGCCCAGCCTCGGGCAGTTCCGCTACGTGAGCCACGACTACGCCGACCGCTACACCGCCGCACAGTCGCTCTATGAGTGCATGGACAGCCTCAAGAAGGCGAACATAACCTATCTCAGCTACAACGTCTACAAGGTGGCCGGGTCCCCGGATCGCTACTACTTCGCCTTGGGTCTGCTCAAGGCCTGGGAGACCAACGCCCGCGAATACCGCGACTCCGGCTACGGGGACGAGGGCCTGGCCTGGCGCTCACTCAACGAGACCGTGGCCAACCTCCAGAAGGCGGGCATCCCGGTGCTGGCCTACTTCCCGGAGAAGGGGGCTGACGGCACGCCGGGCTTCCACATCGACTTCCTCAAGAACTACCAGAACGAAGTCCGCGAGTACGCGCTTACCGGCCTCAAGGACGCGGGAGAGGCGCGCCGCTCCATGGACGAGAGCGTAGCCAACCTGGCCAAGGCCGGGGTCACGGTGCTGAGCTACCGCGCGCAGAAGGATTCCTACAAGCTCGCCTTCCTCATCCCGGACCAGCGGGCCGTGGGCGTGTACGACAGCCGACCTTGGAGTACCGCCTGGGAGGCGCGCAGCACCATGGACGAGGCGCTCAAGGACCTGGCCAAGGCCGGCCTGGTCGTGGTGGGCTACGGAGTCTCCACCGCGGGCGAGGGCTACAAGTTCCAGGTCGCCTTCCTGGGCGAGGCTTACCAGAAGACCCGCTCCTACCGCAGCGAGACCTTCGAGTTCCTCTACGAGGCGCGCCAGGAGATGGACGAGGTCGTCGGCCGCATGCGCGGCCTGGGCCTGGTCGTCATGTCCTACCGCGTCGAGGGAGACGCGGGGACGTTCTTCTTCGCCGTGGACTACCTGGGCCGCCGGGGCTATTCCCTGGCGGACTAGAAGGGGAAGAGCTTGACGATCCTGCCCTCGACCATGAAGTAGGCCGAGCGGGAGGACTTCTCCGGGTCTATGTAGGCCTGGGCCGAGCGTATGGAGTCCAGGAAGAAGGAGTAGAACTGGCCGAACTCCGCCTCGTCGGCGTGGATGATGAGGCGGCGGCCCGCGCAGATCTGCCCGCGCTCGGCCATGCGCTTGACGTAGCCCGCGGTCTTCTTGCGCAGGGCCGGCGCCACGGAGAGCGGCGGGGAGACGTGCACCTTGCCGAAGTCCGCCAGGCGGAACACGCCCTTGCGGATCTCCTGGATGAGCCCGCCTTTGCAGAGGTCTTTGAAGGCCTTCCTGGCCTGGGCCAGAGGGACCTTGGCGCAGCGCGCCAGTTCCTCGGCGGTGCAGCCCTCCGCCGCGTCGGTCAGGATGGTGTGGGCCCAGTAGTGGGCGAAGCTCTTGGCGATGAGCGCGTACTGCTTGGGCGTGGTGCTGGTGCGCTTGCCGCGCAGGGCCCGGCTCATGACCTCACGGGTGGGCGTGGGCTTGACCGAGTGGAGATGGGGGGAGAGCAAAGGCGCCACCAAAGAGTCGAAGACCTCCGAACCGACATAGGTCCTGAGCCAGGAGAGCACCAACGAGTTGGCTTCGCTGTTCCCCGGCGAATGCCTCAGCAGGGATATGAGCAGGGGCAGGCGCTCGGGACGGGGCAGATTGCGGCCTTTCTCGATGAGCTGGTACTTGCGGTAGCTGAGCCGGAAGATGTCCTTGCCGCCGTTGTCGTGGTAGAAGGCGTAGGCGCTCGGGAAATCGGCGGCTTTCCTCAGCCGCGCCAACGTCTCTGAGAACTCAGTGGGCATAGGGGCTCCTAGTCCCGGCGCGCCAGGGACCTGTGGTGGCGCTGCATCAGGGCCTTGGCCCGGGCCGCGAGCTTGCGGTAGGCGGCGCGGCCGGATGGGGACTTCAGGCGTTTGAGGTCGGCCTGGACCGCTGCCAGGCGTTCGTCGGCCTTGGCCAGGCGGCCCTTGGTCCGGGCCGAGGGACGGCGGGCATAGGACTGTTCGAGGTTCTCGATGGATTCCTGCAGCTCCTCCCGCTCGTATTCCAGGGACTCGACGGCCTCGTCGAACCCTTTGTCGAGCCGGACCTTGCCGGGCAGCTGCCCGGCCATCCACTCCTCGAAGGCCTTGGGGCTCTTGCGCAGCTCGCGGACCGCGGCCGCGGAGAAAGAGCTCTCCTCCTCGGGCTTGATGCCCAGCTCGTCGAGGACTATGAGGGTGAGCACGTGGGCTTCGAGCTCCATCTCCAGGGCCTCGGAGGGCACGCCCTGGCCGTGCTGGAGCACGTGCACGAGTTCGTGGATCATGGTGGCCGCGCCCAGGCGCGGGTCGCCGTCCGCGTATTTGCGGTCGAGGTAGAGGACCTTGGCGATGTAGTCATACTCGCCGAGGTTCCCCTTCAGGTCCTGGAAGCGGACCTGGATGGGCTTGCCCTCCTTCTGCGTCAGGGCCATGACGGCCTTGAGGACCTTGCGGCCGGTGGGGGAGGTCTGGGCCGCGGCCGTGATTGCGCCCAGACGCAGGAAGTCGGCGTCTCGGGAGTTGGCCAGGTAGGAGGGGCCGGCGGCCTCGACTTCGGGCTTGCGCGCCTGGGATCCGGTCCAGAAGGAGTCGAGGGCGGCCTTTGGGTCGCTGAAGGTGAGCCCGGAGAGGGACTTGGCAAAGCCCACTAGGCTTTCCAGGGTGGTGGGCGCGGCCTGCGGCGCGTCCTGGGTGAGGTCTATGACCACGCTGGGAATCTGTGCTGCTTGGACCACGGGCGCGGCGGGCAGCTGGGGTGCGGCCAAGGCGGGGGCCAGCGTCAGGGAGCTCAGCGGCGCGGCCAGGAGCGTCGGTCCGAGGTTCGGGGACAGAGCCGGAGCGGTCAGGGGTCCGCGCAGCACCGGGACGGGAGCGGTCGGCACGCGGCTGATGACCGCGGCTGAGCCGGGCGCGGCCAGGAGCAGGGCCAGCAGCAAGCTCATGATGTTGATTATATTCCACACTCGCACGAGAATAGCGGGACGAAGGGGGAAGGGGCGGCCCGGCATTGGGCCCCTGGCGTACTGGGCCTTTGGCCCTGCGGCTTGTGCTAATATAGCCGTGTTCATAAGGGCTTTTTTGGGGGGTGTAATACTCCAGCGGCCTTCTGCGAATACTAGATGAAGGGGCTCATGATGCTGAGGCTGGGCGAGGCACTATGACCGAGAACATGGCGCAGGGATTCGCGGAGTTCTACGAGGAGTGGTTCCCCAAGGTCTATAACTACGCCAGGCACCGTACTGGGTCTGCGACCCGGGCCGATGAGGTGGTCTCCGAGACTTTCTCCAGGGCGCTGAGGTCCTGGCCGAGCTTCGACCCGGCCAAGGGCGACCGGAGGACGTGGCTGTTCTCCATCGCCTTCCGCGCGGTGGCGGACCATTACCGCTCGGAAAAGCGCCGGGGCTGGTTCGGCCTGGACTTCCTGCTGGGCCTGGAGCCGCGCGAGCCGGGTCCGGAGCACCAGCTTGAGCAGGCGCAGGAGAGCGGCCGGGTCGTGTCAGCCCTGGGCGACCTGAGCCAGGAGCACCGGGAGATCGTCTCCCTGAAGTGCTTCGGCGGCTTGACCAACCGTGCCATTGCCAAGCTGATGAGCCTCACCGAAACCAACGTGGCGGTGATACTTTTCCGCTCCGTACGCCTGATGAGGAAGAACCTCTCGGGCGTGGAGGCCTGATATGAACGAGAACCTGGAAGCCGAGAGATTCGCCAAGGAGCTGGACAACCTGCTCGCCGGAACCAGGGGCGAGGGGTCGCTGGACCCGGAGACGGCCAAGGACCTGGAGTTCGCGGAGAAGATCGTCTGCTCGGACAAGAGCGGCGAGAGCAAAGTCCGGCGCAGCCTGAAGGAGAAACTGCTGGCGCTGCGCAAGCCCGGCCGGCTGGAATCCTGGGGCGTGCGGCCTTGGGTGCTGGCCTCGGCTCTGGCCACCGTGATCCTGGTGCCGCTGGTGACCATCTCCGTGAAGATGACGATGCCGAAGATGTCCTTGCAGATGCAGCCCATGGTAAGCGGCGCTGCCGAATCGCTCGGCCAGGCGCCATCGGGGATGGTCGTCGGGGCGCTGGATTCCCTCACGCCGGCAGAGCGCAATCGGGCGCCGGGCTATATGGGGGTCGGAGTCCGAGCGCAGGCGAAGAGCCTCGGCGGGTCTCTGCAATTCTTGGCTGGCGCACAGAACGCCTCCGTAGCCGCGGTCAGAGGCAGCGGCATGGCCGGCGCGGGCGGTGATGCGTTCATCTCCGATGGGCGCACGACAAGCTATGATGTGCAGCCTTCCAAGCTCTCCTCTCCTCCGCCTGCGGATCGGGAAGGCTACCGCTACCTGGCGGAGAACGAGTTCCTCAAGGCCAAAGATGCGCCCCTGTCCACCTTCTCCATCGACGTGGACGTGGCCTCCTACGCCAACGTGCGCCGCATGCTCAACGCCAGCCGCGTGCCTCCGGCGGACGCGGTGCGCATCGAGGAGTTCATCAACTACTTCCACTACAGCTACCCTGAGCCCGATGGGGATCATCCTTTCTCCATCACCGCGGACCAGGCCGCCTGCCCCTGGAAGCCCGAGCACAAGCTCGTGCGCGTGGCCATCAAGGGCAAGAGCATCCCGAAGGCGGAGCTGCCGCCCAGCAACCTGGTCTTCCTCATCGACAGCTCCGGCTCCATGCAGGACGAGAACAAGCTCGGGCTGGTGCAGAAGTCCCTGCGCCTCTTGGTCAACGAGCTGCGGCCCCAGGACCGCGTGGCCATCGTCACCTACGCGGGCTCGGCCGGCCTCATCCTCGACTCCACCTCGGGCGAGCGCAAGCCCGACATCATCTCGGCCATCGACCGCCTCGAGGCCGGCGGGTCCACGGCCGGCGCGCAGGGCATACAGCTTGCCTACCAGGTGGCGCTGAAGAACTTCCTCAAGAAGGGCAACAACCGCGTCATCCTGGCGACCGACGGCGACTTCAACGTGGGCGTGACCAGCGACGGCGAGCTCGTGCGCCTCATCGAGACCGAGCGCGAGAAAGGCATCTTCCTCACCGTGCTCGGCGTGGGCGCCGGCAACTACCAGGACGCCAAGATGCAGCAGCTCGCCGACAAGGGCAACGGCAACTACGCCTACCTCGACGACATCGCCGAGGCGCAGAAGGTCCTGGTCTCCCAGTTGGCCGGCACCCTCTACGCCGTGGCTAAGGACATGAAACTCCAGGTCGAGTTCAACCCCGCCAGGGTCCAGGCCTACCGCCTCATCGGCTACGAGAAGCGGGCGCTGAAGGCCGAGGACTTCAACAACGACAAGAAGGACGCCGGCGAGCTCGGCTCCGGCCACACGGTCACCGCCCTCTACGAGCTCATCCCGGTCGGCATCAAGACCGACCTGCCCGACGTGGACGAGCTCAAGTACCAGAGGGCCGCGCCGGCTGAGGCCGCGCAGAGCCCGGAGCTGCTCACGGTCAAGGTGCGCTACAAGGACCCCGACGGCACCAAGAGCAAGCTGCTGACCCGGCCCCTGGCCGGCGATGCCCAGCCTTGGGCGCAGGCCTCCTCGGACTTCAAGTTCGCGGCCGCGGCCGCCGGCTTCGGCATGCTCCTGCGCGGCTCGGCCTTCGCCGGCGATCTCACCTTCGCCAAGGTCTCCGAGCTGGCGCAGTCGGCCGAAGGCAAGGACGCGGACGGCTACCGCGGCGAGTTCATCCGGCTCGTGGAGAAGGCGCGCCTGCTCAAGGGGCCGGAAGCGCGCTAGCCATATTCGGGGACACCTTACTCATTCCCGCAGGGAATTGAGTAAGGTGTCCCCGCATTCCGTCCCCGCATTCCCCTGCGGCTTGACATTCCCTTGAGCCCCGCCTGCTAAATTATCCGCGTCGGCCGGCTTTCATCGTGACTGGGGGGCGTTATGAACTGCGCAAGAGTCAAGGATGGAGCGTTGGAGGGGATCTTCTGCCATCGCGCGCGGCGGTTCACGCGGCTCAAGGGAATGGCCTTGATAGGCGGGCTCGTCTTGCTGGCCTCTGGAATCGTGTCCAGCGGGGCGTTCGAGACGATGTTCCGCGCCATCCTGCGATGAACCGCGGCTGGACGGGGGCCAAAAGCGCATAAGCTGACGGGCCCCGACCCCCCTGGGCTATCCGGCTCATGACGGAATCCGTGGCCCATGGTATAATCTGAATTAAGTGAGGCGTCCCTGCATTATTGACTGGACGCTTCGACCGGCGGCAGATGGGCCCGCGTGCCGGCAGTCGGAGGGCGATGGGAAACGGCCAGGATGAGCGCCGCGCAGACCAAGGCCATGGTGACGCCGAGCTCCGTTGCTAGATCCCACCAGTTGGTCGGCTCCTGATAGGCCGTCTCTTCATCCACCGATATCCTCAGCCGGCGCAGAGTGCACCAGGGCCAGACGCGGACTTCTGCCTTGGCTGGCCGCCCACGGACCTGGAAGTAGAACCGCGGCACGAACCAGGGATAGCTGCGCGTCTTCTTGGCTACCCGGCCGTCCACCAGAACGCTCTCATAGCCCATGCCGCGGCCATTGTACTCGACCCGGACTGGCTGGCCGTCCAACTCGAACTCCACGACCCGGCGCAGCCAGCCCGATGCGACAAGCCTGCCTATCAAGCCGCCTCCATGATCTGTGAATCTGTGAAGTTCGTGAAAGCCTGACACCATCAGCCGGGGTCGCCGAAGGCGGTGTAGTGCCAGGGCTTGCGCGCCGCGCCCGTGGTCTCCAGCATCACGTGCTTGGCCACCGTGTACTCCTCCAGCGCGTATTTGGAGAGGTCCTTGCCGAAGCCCGACTCCTTGAAGCCCCCGTGCGGCATCTCCGAGGCCAAGGGCAGATGGTCGTTGACCCAGACCGTGCCGAAGCGCAGGCCCCGGGCCATGCGCAGGGCCCTCTGCACGTCCTTGGTCCACACCGAGCCGGCCAGGCCGTAGCGCACGTCGTTGGCCAGGGCCAGGGCCTGCGCCTCGTCCTTGAAGGGCAGCAGGCAGACCACCGGTCCGAAGACCTCGCTCTGCACCAGCTCGGATGACTGCGTCGCGCCCGAGACGATGGTCGGCTCGAAGAAGAAGCCCTTCTTGAATGCCGGCGGCCGCTTGCCGCCCAGGATGATCTTGACGCCTTTGGCCCGCTTGAGGAACCCTTCCACCCGGTCCCTTTGCTCCGCAGAGATCAGCGGCCCCATGTCCGTGCCCACGCGCAGCTTGGTCGCTTCCTTTACGAAATCGTCGGAGAACTTCTGGAAAGCGTTCTTCTCCACATAGATGCGCGTGGCCGCGGTGCAGTCCTGGCCGCAGTTGACGAAGGAGGCCACCACCGCGCCCTGCACGGCCGCGGCCAGATCGGCGTCTGCGAACACCACGAACGGAGCCTTACCGCCCAGCTCGAAGGTCAGGCGCTTGACCGTGGGCGCGGCCTGGCCCATGATCTTGCGGCCGGTCTCCGTATCCCCGGTGAAGGAGATCATGCGCACGTCCGGGTGCGAGGTCAAGGCCCGCCCCGTCTCCTCGGCCCCGGTCACCACGTTGAGCACGCCTTCGGGGATTCCCGCCTCTGCGGCGAGCTTGGCCAGCTCCAGGGTCGTCAGCGGAGTGAGCTCCGAAGGCTTGATCACGCAGGTGTTGCCCGCCGCCAGGGCCGGCCCCAGCTTCCAGGCCGCCATCATGAGCGGATAGTTCCAGGGCGTGACCAGGGCCGTCACGCCCACGGGCTCGCGCTGGATGAAGGAGGTGTAGCCCGCGGAGTATTCGGCCGTGCCCGCGCTCTCGGGCAGGCGGGCGGCCGCGGCGAAGAAGCGCAGGTTGTCCACGGCGAAGGGGATGTCCCCGTCGCGGGCCAGCTTCAAGGGCTTGCCCGTGTTGCGGGACTCCAATTCCGCCAGGCTCGCGAGGTTCGATTCGATGAGCCCGGCCCACTTGTGGATGATCGCGGCGCGCTCCGCCGGGGTCTTGCCGGACCAGCACCTCGAGTCGAAGGCCTTCTTGGCCCTGGCCACGGCCCGGTCCACGTCTTGGGGGCCGGCGTCCGCGAGCTCAGTGATGGTCTCCTCCGTGGCAGGGTTCAGGACGGCCAGTTTCTTCATGGTCTTCATGTTCCTCCGTCGCGTCATCTCTTCTCCGGATCTGCGAGCCAGCGCAGCGCCTGGTTCAGCGTCGCGCCCGCGCTGACGCCGGCGAAGCGGTCGAACTGCCTGGCCGACTCCGCCGCCAGGGCCTGGTCCTGCGCCGAGCCCGCGAGCCGCGGGGCCAGCTTGCGCGCATAGAGCGCCACCAGGTCGGCCCGGGCGTCGCCATCTTCGGGCGAGG
>JACRDS010000170.1 GCA_016212825.1 Elusimicrobiota bacterium
TGAGGAAGGGAGGGTACTGAATGATCGTCAAAGTCCGTGTCATCCCAAACGCAGAAGACAACGAGGTGGTCAGCCGCATCGGCAGCGTTCTTCGGGTGAAGGTCACGGCCCCGGCAATAGACGAGAAGGCGAATGCGACGCTGAAGAATTACCTGGCTGAGTTCTTCGAGGTCCCGTCCCGGCGGGTCAACATCCTGCGCGGCGCCAACGGCCGCGAGAAGACCGTCGAGATCGTGGGCCGGACCGAAGAGCAGCTCAAACGGGTGATGGAGTCGATTCCGTAAGCGCGCTCGCGCCTACGAGAAAGAGACCCGACAGACGCCCGCGACAGGGGGACATCCCGCCCCTGCCGCGGGCGTCTTCGTTTTTGCTATAACTGAAATCGAGGCGGCATGAGCACGCGCAGGTTCCCCGTCAAAGACCCCATCGCGCACATCCTCTGGGAGGGGGACCGCCTGCTGGTCCTCGACCAGCGCCTCCTGCCCCGGCGCATCAAGTACGTGTCCTGCCGCACGGCCGAGGACGTGGCCCGGGCGACCAAGGACATGGTCCTGCGCGGGGCGCCCCTCATCGGCGTAGCCGCAGCCTACGGGATGGCGTTGGCCTCCCGGCACGGGCGGCGAGAGTTGGAGCGCGCCGGACGGACGCTTCTCCGGGCCCGCCCGACCGCAGTCAACCTCAAGCACGGCATCGACGCCATGCTGGCCGCGGCCGAAGGAGTCCCCGAAGGCCGGCTGCCCCCCGCCGTCGAGAACGCGGCCCGGCGGTTCCACCGCGAGGACATCGCAGGCAACCAGCGCATGGCCGTCCTGGGAGCCTCCCTGCTCAAGAAGGACTCGCGCATCATCACCCACTGCAACGCCGGCGCTCTGGCCACCGCAGGGCTGGGCACCGCAGTCGGGGTCATCCGCTATGCGCACCATCTCGGGAAGGTGACCCACGTCTATCCCTGCGAGACCCGACCTTATCTGCAGGGCAGCCGACTCACCCTCTGGGAACTCATGCAGTCCCGCGTCCCGGCCACCCTCATCACGGACAACATGGCGGCGCACCTCATGAAAACCGGCGGCATCGACGCCGTCATCGTGGGCTCGGACCGCATCGCGGCCAATGCCGACGTCTGCAACAAGATCGGGACCTACGGGCTGGCCATCCTCGCCCGCCACCACGGCATCCCCTTCTACGTCGTGGCCCCCACGACCACGGTCGACGTCGCGACGCGCGACGGCTCGCGCATCCCCATCGAGGAGCGCAGCGGCGCCGAGGTCCTGCGCATCTTCGGCCGCCCCATCGCGCCGCGGGGGGCCCGCGCCCACCATTTCGCCTTCGACGTGACGCCCCACCAACTCGTGACGGCCATCGTCACGGAGCGGGGCGTCGTGCGCCCGGCGGACGGGCGCCATCTCAAGAGAATCGCGGGGTGAAGCCATGGCAGACGCGTCCCAATTCCGAGTCCTCTTCGTGACCGTGCCCGACGCCAAGCTGGGCACGGAGCTGGCCGCCGGCCTGGTGGAGCGCAAGCTCGCGGCCTGCGTCAACGTCGTGCCGGGGGTCACCTCGGTCTACCGCTGGGAAGGCAGCCTCCACAAGGATGCCGAAGCCCTCATGATCATCAAGACCCGGGCCGGCGCGCTCTACGAGCTCTCCCAGTTCATCAAGGAGAAGCATCCAGCCAAGACCCCGGAGATCATCAGCCTGCCCATCATGGAAGGCAACGCCGCCTACCTGGAATGGATGGGTGCCAACATCATCTTCACCCGCAAGGTCGAGGGCGAGCAATTCCCCTTCTAATCCGAATCCGGGGACACCTTACTCAATTGACCAGGGGAAAAGCACAAGAAGTGCGTCGACCCCTCATCCTCGCCTCCGCTTCGCCTAGACGCCACATCTTGCTGCGAAGGCTAAAGGTCCCCTTCCGCATCGTTCCCAGCCATGTCAGCGAGGCAACCCGAGAGAAAAACCCCCGCCGGCTGGTCATGAAGCTGGCCCTGCGCAAGGCGGCCGACGTGGCGCGCCGGCATCCCAAGGCGGTCGTCCTGGGCGCCGACACCATCGTTGTCTGTCGCGGCGAGATCATCGGGAAACCCCGCGGCCATGCGGACGCCCTCCGCATCCTGGACATCCTCAACGGGACCTGGCAGGAGGTCTACACAGGGATCGCCGTGGTCTGGGAAGGGGGGAAGCGACGCAGAACCCGGGCGGTCAAGAGCCGGGTCCTGGCGAGGAAGCTTCCCCCCGGACGGCTCCACCGATTGGCCGGCAAGCACCACGACAAGGCCGGCGCCTATGCGGTCCAGGACCGCGATGACCCCTTCATCTCACGTATTGAAGGAGATTACACCAATGTGGTCGGCCTGCCCGTGGACGCCGCCCGCCGACTGCTGCGGGAACACCTTGCCGGCTTCAAGACTTGATTCTCGCCCCGGCCTACCGGGATGGAGGTCGCGACCCAGATGATCTTCTACGCGACGTAAAAAGCTCTCATCCCCCATGGGCCGTCCCGTCCGTTCGTGATACCGCAGACTCTCGCCGACATCCGGTTGTCCGGAGTCGCTGAGAAAATCCAGCCAGTCCGGGACCATCCCCAACAGTGGTTTGACAGTCGCGATGGAATCATCCATGCCCAAGGCATGCGCCCGGGCGCTACTCCACGGATAGTCCTGAGCGCGAGCCGTCAAACCGGATCTAACCGGATTGAGCTCAATATAGCGCGCCGCTGCGAGAAGATGCCGTTCGTCCATCGGGAAAGAGGCGAACCTCCCCTGCCAAAGATGCCCCACCCACCCCTCACGAGCGTTGATACGGACCGTGTATCTGCGGTGCGCCTCCCCAACCGATTGGCGCAGGCCCTCTTGGGTCTTAGGCACCAGAATCAAATGCACGTGATTCGGCATCAGGCAGTAGGCCCATACCGTCGTACCGAACTTGACACACCACTGCGCGAGCAGCGAGAGGTAATGCGCGTAGTCGCTGTCTTGAAAAAAAGTCCTTTGTCGCCTATTCCCCCGCTGTGTGACATGATGCGGGACATCAGGCACGACCACACGCGCGATGCGACCCATGGGCATCCACCTCCTCAATGACAATCCAGTGGAGTCTGCTTGACTCCTACCTATTCATACGAGCGAGGCGAGAGAAAGTTCCCCGGAAGCGGGGATGGAATGAGTATGGTGTCCCCAGATTAGGCGAGGGGGAGGCGGAAGAAGAAGCGGGCGCCGTGAGGCTCGGCGTCCTCGACGCCGATGACGCCTCCGTGTCTCTGGACGGCCTTCAGGCAGAAGGCCAGGCCCAAGCCCACGTTGCCCACGTGCCGCTTGAGGTCCTTCTGGAAGAACTTCCGGAAGATCTCGGGGCGAGCCTCCGGCGGGATGCCGGGGCCGGAGTCCGACACGCAGACCTTCGCCTGGCCTGCCTCCGTCCGCACCGAGATGGCCACGGCCCCCTGCGCCGGGGTGTGCTCCACGGCGTTGTTCACGAGGTTGTCCACCACGCGGCGCAGCAGGGCGGCGTCGCCGACGACGCGGGCCTCGGTCCCGGGCGGGATGTCCACCACGAGCTTCTGCTTGCGGTCCGCCGCGATGAGTCCGAAGTCCTTGCCCGCGGCCGCGGCCAGGACCGCCAGGTCCACGGACTTGGTCTCGCGCAGGCCCTCGACCTCTTCCATGCGCGCCAACTGCAGGACGTCCTCGACCATGCGCCGCAGCCGGTCCGTGGACATGTCCAGGAGTTCCAGGGTCCGCTTGCAGCCGGCCCCGGCCTTGGTGTCGCCCAGCTGCTCCTGCAGGAGCGTGACGCCGGAGCGCACCACGGTCAGCGGGGTCTTGAGGTCATGGACCAGCATGGCGGAGAGCTCCCTTTTCTCAAGCTCCAGCTCCCGACGGCGGCGGGTCTCGTCCTTGAGGATGCCCCCCAGGCGGTTGAACGCCGCGACCAGGCGCGCCACTTCGTCGCCGGCGTCGTCCACGCGCAGGGGCCGGAACCTCTCGGGGTCCCTGGGCAGGGCCTCGAAGCGGGGGACCAGGCGCTCGATGCGCCAGCCGAACCAGGCACCCATGAGCCAGGCGGTGATGACGACGCCCAACAGGGCCGTCACGCCCCACTGCACGGCCCGGGCCCCGATCTCGGCCAGCCGGGCCTCCAGCCCGGCCGTGTGGAAGCCCAGGAGGACCGTACCGGGCCTGCGCGTCCCCAGAGGGACGCCCGCCTTGACGTCATAGATTCCGTCGGGGACGGACTGGATGGGTATGCCGGGATGCGGCGCTCGAGAGAGCCAGCGGGGGTCGTCCAGACGCCGGACCAGGACCCGGTCCCTGCGGTCTCGCACCTCGACCACGGCGATGCCGGCCTGCCGTATGAGGGCGGCGAGGTCGGAGTCGAGCTCCCGGAACCGGCCGGCCTTGGCCTGCGCGGCAACCAGGGCCCGCACCGCGGTGAGGGTATCCGAGGCCATGGCCTCGGCGCGGGAATAGGCTTCCCGGCGGATGACGCGGACATGGTAGGTGAGCAGTCCGGCCGCGATGGCCAGGCCGAAGACGGAGAAGACCAGAGCGAGACGGACGCTCAGCCGCATAACGATTCCGGGGATTCCGGGGACACCTCACTCAATTCCAGAATCATCCTAAAGTAGCGGATTGAATTAAGTGAGGTGTCCCCACATCTCACACCGTGTCAAGTTTACCTCTTTTTTCCTATACTGTGAACGATGCTCATCACCCGCCTCTGGTTCGTCGTCAGGACCCTGGCGGCGCGCGGCAGGTTCCTCACCGGCAAGGCCAGCTACGTCAAGTCGCACGTGGACCAGACGACCAGCGCGCTGGCCGAGGTCTATGACCGACAGGGGCGCTCCCTGGGCTCCAGGCTGCTCGCGCACCACAGGCTGGCGACCGAGCCTCCCCGCACGGGGACGCAAGGCTGGGAGCTCCTCGCCGCGCATGCCGGTCCCTCCGCGTCCGGCCAAGCCCTGGTGAGGCTGGAGTGCGGCTTCTGCGGCCACCTCTTCTTCATCGAGATCGGCAAGCCCGGACCGGCCGAGGCGCCGCCGCGCGGAGCCTCCTATGCCGCGTCCTGGTTCTCCTTCATGGGCCGGGACTACGAAGGGGAGCCCGCCCTGTCCTGTCCCCACTGCGAACAATCGAGCGTCCCCGGTGTCCGATACGGAGCGGAGAAACCATGAACGAGACCAGCCCGACGCCGGACTACGGCCTGGCCCGGATGCTCGAGGACACGGTGACCGCGCCCCTGCGGCCGGGGGCCGTCTTCTCCGCGCTGGCCGGCCGGCCGGCGCCCTCCTACGCGGTGATGATCCCCAACCTGCTGGTCTTCTGCGCCCTGTCCTACGCGGCCGGCTTCATCCGCGCCGGCCTGGTGAACCCGGAGTTCCTCAACGCCTCCCCGGCCCTGACCGCCATCGCGACTTTGGCCGCGCTGGTCATGGCCGTACCCCTGAGCTTCCTGGCGGCCGGCGTCCTGCACGCCTTCATGCTGCTCTCCGGCGGGGAGGGAGATTTCCCGCGCAGCTACCAGTCCGCGTCGCTGCTCTCCCTGGTCCTGACCCTGCAGGCCCTGCTCAACTGGTTCGACTGGGTCTGGGCCCTGCCCGCGCTGCTGGCGGTCTATCTCGCCGCGCTCGCGGCGAAGTCCCTGCATCGCGCGCCGGCGGCCCGCGCCGCGGTCGTCTTCTCCCTCGTGGGACTCTGCGCCTTGGGAGGGCAGTGGTGGACGCGCCTGCAGATCGCGCGCCTGGCCGAGACGGCCACGGCCGTGAAGACCGCGGCGGCCGCGGCCCAGGACCTCGGCCGCCAACTGCAGCAGGTCCAGCAGCAGATGGCGCCGCCGTTCGAAGGCGGGGCGGGAGGGAGCGCTCCCGGACTGCCCCAAGACCAGGCGCAGACGCCGCAGGGGGTCCAGCTCTCGAGCGCGTCCCTGCCGAGCGTCATCTCCGGCCTGCAGCTGCTCGCCCCGCCAGCGAGCGGGCCCGCTCCGGAGAATCCGGCGGACGCATACAAGGTGAGGGCCCAAGCCCAGGCCCAGCATCTCCAGCAGGCGACCTCAGGCATGCTGGCCCCCATCATGGCCATGCTCAGCAACCCGGCCACGACCGCCGGCATGTCCCCGGAGCAGGCCAAGCAGATGAAGGCCCTCTCCAGCCTCCTCACCCAGATGCAGGCCGGCATGTCCAGCGGGAAGAAGATGACCCCCGAGGAGCATGCCGCCTTCATGGCGCAGTTCCAGGGCGCCATGCTGCAGTTCATGTCCGGGATCAACGCGCCGGCCGCCAGGCCGGGAGCGTCCGGTCCGGGGACGAAGGGCCCGCGGCCGCCCCAGACGGCGCCGAAGCCGAAGAAAAGAGCGGCGGCTCCCGCCTCGCCGGCACCGGCCCCGGACCGTTGATGAACGCTCCCAAGACCCATTCCGTGACCAAGGTCATTCATTTCTGCTACGGTCACCGCCTCCTGGGGCACCGCGGCAAGTGCCGCCATCTCCACGGGCACAACGGCATCCTCGAAGTGACCCTCCGACGCGGCCGCCTGGACCGCCTGGGCATGGTCATGGACTTCGAGCGCATCAAGGCCGCCGTGGCGGACTGGGTGAAAGCCACCCTGGACCACAAGATGCTGCTCAACGTCCGCGACCCGCTGGCCCGCGCCTTGCGGGATCTGGGGGAGCCGGTGGTGACCCTGCCCGGCAATCCCACGGCGGAGAACATCGCGCGCCTGGTCTACGCGCGCGCCCGCAGCCGCAGGCTCCCGGTGCTCAGCGTGCGCCTCTGGGAGAGCCGGGACTCCTGCGCCCTGTATCCCGCCGGCTGATCAGCCCTCGAACCAGCCCCGGCGCGCGGTCTCGGCGTAGAAAGACGCGCCCGGCTTGGGCCGGCGCGCCCGGTCGCAAAGGCCGAACCGGTGGCGATAGGTGCCCCACTCGTAGTTGTCCACGAGGGTCCAGTGCAGATAGCCGCGCAGGTCCGCGCCCTGCGCCGCCGCCCGCGCCAGACTGGCCAGATGCCCGCGCAGAAAAGCTTCCCGGTCGGCTCCCGCCTCGTCCGCCACTCCGTTCTCCGTGATCCAGACGGGCTTGCGGTACTCCTCCCAGTATTTGAGCGCCACCGCGCCCAAGCCTTCCGGCACGATCTCCCAGCCCGTGCCGCCGGGGGGCCCGCCGCCGCGGCGGCCGCCCAGGAGACGGAACAGGGGCCGGGTCAGCCCTTTCTCCACCTCGGCGAAGCCGGGGAGGGCCGCGGCCGGCAGGCCGGGCAGGCGGCTGCTCGAGACGAAGACGCGGGTGTAGTAGTTGAGGCCCAGGAAATCCAGGCAGTCTTTGGTCCCGTCGAGGAAGTCGCGGTGCATGAAGCGGTCCCAGCGCGCGACGGCGGCCTCGTCCCCGGGCCGGGCCGGCTCGAGCTGGCTGACGTGATGCGCCGCGCCGACCCGCGCGCCGGGCTGCAACCGGTGGATGAGCCGGTAGCAGTCGTTGTGGGCGCGGATGAGGCCGCGCAGCAGGACCGGCTGGAAGGTCCGCTGCGGCCGCCAGAGGAGGCGCCGGCCGGGAGGGAAATGCCCCAAACCATAGGCGAAGAGCAGGAACACCATGGGCTCGTTGAAGACGACCCAGTCCGCGACCGCTCCGCCCAGGGCGGCCGCGACGCGCTCCGCGAAGCGCAGGAACCTCTCCGGCACGCCCGCCTCGAGCCAGCCCCCGGGGTGGAGCCGCAGGAGCCAGGCGGGCTCGGAGAAGTGATGCAGGGTGACGAGCGGCCTGATGCCGTGCTCCGCCAGGCGCCGCGCCCAGGCCGCGTAGCGCGCCAGGGCCTCCTCGTCGAAGCGGTCCGGCGCGGGCTGGACGCGCGCCCATTCCACGGAGAAGCGGCAGGCGGTGAGGTTGAGCTCGCGCAGCAGCCGCAGGTCCTCATCGAAGAGCTCCCAGGAGCGCGCCGCCTCGGCCGAGCGCTCCCAGCCCCGGCGGGCCTCCCAATCCCAGAACGCGGAGCCCCGATTGCCTCCTTCGTTCTGATAGGAGGAGGTGGAGACCCCCCAGAGGAAGCCTCGCGGAAATGTTATAATGGCCACGCTTTCTCCGTCTGAGAACGGCCCTGATTATGGCTTATTCCAAGAAGGTTGTCATCATCGGCTCCGGCCCGGCGGCCTACACCGCGGCCATCTACGCCGCCCGCGCCAACCTGGACCCCCTGGTCTTCGGAGGCGTGGCCCTGGGCGGCCAGCTCATGATCACCTCGGACGTGGAGAACTACCCGGGCTTCGCGGAGCCCATCCCCGGTCCTGAACTCATGGAGCGCATGCGCGCGCAGTGCGGCCGGCTGGGGGTGCTCATCGTGCCGGAATACGTCTCCCGGGTCGACCTGAGCCGGCGGCCGTTCTTCGTGGAGACCACAGAGGGCAACACGGCCTCCGCCGCCGCGCTCATCGTCGCCACGGGGGCCAAGGCCAAGCTCCTGGGCCTGGAGTCCGAGTCGCGCCTGATGGGCCACGGCGTCTCCGCCTGCGCCACCTGCGACGGGTTCTTCTTCAAGGGCAAGGAGATCGGGGTGGTGGGCGGGGGCGACACCGCAGTCGAGGAGGCGACGTTCCTGACTAGGTTCGCCAGCAAGGTGACCCTGATCCACCGCCGCGAGGCCCTGCGCGCCTCCGCGGTCATGGTCGAGCGGGCCAAGAAGAACCCCGGAATCGCCTTCGCCTGGAATTCGGTGGTGACCGAGGTCCTGGGCGAGGATTCGGTCACGGGGCTGCGCCTGCGCGACGTGAACACCAACGCGATCCGGGAGCTGGCCGTCCAGGGGCTGTTCGTGGCCATCGGACACTCGCCCACCACCGGCTTCCTGACCGGGCAGCTCACGCTCGACGCCAACGGCTACATCGCCGCCGACGCCCGGACCCGCACCTCCGTGGAGGGGGTCTTCGCCGCGGGCGATGTGGTGGACTCCCGCTACCGCCAGGCGGTCACGGCCGCGGGCATGGGCTGCATGGCGGCCCTGGAAGCCGAACGCTACCTGGCCGGCCATGGCTGAGACCGGGCGACCGCCCCTGCCGCCCTGGCTGAAGGTCTCCGTCCCTTCCGGGGAGAAGGTCGCGCGCATCCGCAGGACCTGCGCCGAACGGGGGCTGAACACCGTCTGCGCCAGCGCCCGCTGCCCCAACCTCGGCGAGTGCTGGGGCGCGGGCACCGCGACCTTCATGATACTGGGCGGCTCGTGCACGCGCGGCTGCCGCTTCTGCTCGGTGCCTTCGGCGGCCCGTCCCCCGGCGCCCCGGGCGGAGGAGCCGGGACTCCTGGCCGAGACCGCGGCGGAACTCGGCCTGCGCTACGTGGTGCTCACGACGGTCTGCCGCGACGACCTGCCCGACCAGGGGGCTGGCCACATCGCGGCCTGCATCCGGGCCGTGAAGCGGCGGGTGCCCCGGATCAAGGTGGAGATCCTCATGCAGGATTTCACCGGCGACGAGGCGGCCCTGCGCGCCGTGGCGGCCGCGGCCCCCGACATCATCGGACACAACCTCGAGACCGTGGAGCGCCTGAGCCCCGCGGTGCGCGACGGACGCTGCGGCTATCGGCTCTCCCTGCGGACCCTGGCCGCCCTGCGCCGCGTCGCGCCCGGCACCCCTCTGAAATCCTCGCTCATGCTCGGGCTCGGGGAGAACGACGACGAGGTCGCCGCGGCCCTGCGCGACCTGCGCGGGGCCGGGGTCGACCTGGTGACCATCGGGCAGTACCTCAGGCCCACGGGCGCCGGCCGGCATCTGCCGGTGGCGCGCTACGTCGCGCCGGAGGAATTCCAAGCCTGGTCCGCGCGCGCCCTGGGACTGGGCTTCAAGCACGCTTCCTGCGGGCCCTTCGTGCGCAGTTCCTATCACGCAGCCGAGGCCTTCACAGCCAGCCTGCTCAGCGGTAGAATAGATTAGGAGACCTTCCATGGCCATCGACACCGAGGTGCTCGTCGTCGGCGCCGGTCCGGGCGGCTACGTGGCCGCCCTGAAGCTCGGCAAGCTGGGCAAGAAGACCGTGCTCGTGGAGAAGGACCGGCTCGGGGGGGTCTGCCTCAACCGGGGCTGCATACCGTCCAAGGGCCTCATCGCCATGGCGGGGCTTCTGGCCAAGGTGAACAAGGCCAAGGCGCTGGGGCTGGAAGCCCCGGACCTGCGCGTCAACTGGTCCAAGGTCGTGGACTGGAAGGACTCCATGGTCAGCGGCCTCAACCGCGGCATCGCCACGCTGGCCAAGGGCAACGCCGTGACCATCCTGACGGGCGCGGCCCGCTTCACCGGCGCGCACGAGGCCGCGGTGGCGGGCCCGGCGGGGACCGAGACGGTGCGGTTCCAGCAGGCCGTCGTGGCGACCGGCTCGCGTCCCATCCCCGTGCCGGGCTTCTCATTCGACGACCCCCGGGTACTCAGCTCCACCGAGGCCCTGGACCTGCGCGAAGCGCCGGGCCGCCTGCTGGTCATCGGGGGGGGGATCATCGGCCTGGAACTGGGCACGATCTTCGCCAAGCTGGGCTCCGCCGTCACCATCGTGGAGTTCCTCCCCCAGCTCCTCACCGGAGTCGAGCCCGACCTCGTCGCGCCGGTGGCGCGGGGGCTGCAGAGGCTGGGAGTCACGGTCATGACCGGCTCCCGGGCCTCGGGCTTCACGGGATCCTCGGGCGGCTTGGCCGTCTCCGTGCAGAGCCCGGAAGGCGGCAAGGTCGTGGAGACGGACAAGATACTCGTCTGCGTGGGCCGGGCGGTGAACTCCAAGGACCTGGGCCTGGAAACTCTGGGCGTCGCATGCGACCCCAAGGGCCACGTCATCGTCAACGAGCGCTACCAGACCAAGGCGCCGCACATCTACGCGATCGGCGACGTCATCGGGGGTCCCTACCTGGCGCACAAGGCCTCCCGGGAAGGGGTCCTCGCCGCCCTGCACATCGCGGGCCGGCCGGCCGAGCCGCGGGGCGCCATCCCCGCGGCCATCTTCACGGACCCCGAGGTCGCGACGGTCGGCGAGACCGAGAGCGAGGCGCGGACCCGGGGCGCGGAGACCGTGTCGGGACGCTTCCCCTTCGCGGCCCTGGGCAAAGCCCAGGCCATGCGGGAGACCGAGGGTTTCGTCAGGATCGTCGCGGACAAGGGCTCGCACAAGGTGCTGGGAGGCGCCGTCGTGGGGCCGCAGGCGTCGGATATCATCGGGGAGCTCTGCCTGGCGGTGAAGGTGGGAGCGACCCTCGAGGACCTCGGCTCGACCGTGCACCCCCACCCATCCCTCAGCGAGGCCGTTTCCGAGGCGGCCGAGGCCTGCCTCGGACAGGCGATCCACATACTGACGCCGAGCCGGGTGTAGGATGCTGGTCCGCCACCTCGGGCTCCGGCTGTATTCCGAGGTGATGGGCAAGCAGTTCACGCTGCTGCGGCGCCGGGTCCTGGGAGAGGCGCCCGACACCCTCCTGCTGGCCCAGCACCCTCCGGTCTATACGCGGGGCGCGGCCAGCCGGCAGCAGCCGCCCCACAAGCTGCCCTTCCCCCTGCACACGGTGGACCGGGAGGGCGGGCTCTTCTATCACGGCCCGGGCCAGCTGGCGGGCTATCCGGTCTTCGACCTGCGCGAGCGCGGCTTGACGCTGGCGGGCTACCGGCGCTCGCTCGAGGGTGTGCTGATGGAGGCGCTGCTGGGCCTGGGAGTGAAGGCGGCCCGCCGCAAGGGCGCGCCGGGGCTGTGGGCGCGAGGCCGGCGGCTCGTGTTCATCGGCGTGGCGGCGCGCCGGGGGATCTCCTGCCACGGCTTCGCCCTGAACGTCAACTGCGATCTGGCGCCGTTCCAGCACATCACGCCGCGCTCGGGGCCGGGCTGGACGTCGCTGGCGGAGTTGCTGGGCAAGCCGCAGGATGAGACGGCCGCGGCCAAGGCCGTGGCCGAGGCCTTCCTGCGCTATTTCTGAGATGGGGGCTCGAATGGAGAGACCGACGGCAAGACCGGGATGCGCGAATTTCTCCTCCGGCCCCTGCGCCAAGAGGCCGGGCTGGAGCGTGGACGTCCTCCGCAACGCCCTGGTCGGCCGCTCCCATCGCTCCGAAGAAGGCAAGGCCCGTCTCAAGGAGCTCTCCGACCGGATGAGGAGAGTCCTCGGCCTGCCCAGCGGATACCGCATCGGGGTGGTGGCGGGCTCGGACACCGGCGCCATGGAATTGGCCCTGTGGACGCTCCTCGGCCCCAGGCCCGTGGACATGTTCGCCTGGGAGGCCTTCGGCCAGGGCTGGATCGAGGACGCCGTGGACCAGCTCAAGCTCCCCGAGGTCCGCCGATTCGAATCCGGCTACGGCCGGCTGCCGGACCTGCGCCAGGCCGACCCGGCGCACGACATCGTCTTCACCCTCAACGGCACGACATCCGGCGTCAAGGTCCCGGACCTGGACTGGATCGCCGCAGGCCGCGGGGGCCTCTCCATCTGCGACGCCACCTCCGGCATCTTCGCCATGGAGCTCGACTACTCCAGGCTCGATGCCGTCACCTTCTCCTGGCAGAAGGTGCTCGGCGGCGAGGCCGGCCACGGGGTCATCATCCTCTCGCCCCGGGCCGTGCGGCGCATGGAGGAGAACTCCGCCAGGGCCCCCTGGCCCCTGCCCAAGCTCTTCCGCCTGGCCGCCGAGGGAAAGCTCAAGCCCGGCGAGCTGGAATGCAGCACGGTCAACACCCCGTCTTTGCTCTGCGTCGAGGGCGCCCTCGACGCCCTGCGTTGGGCGCAGTCCATCGGAGGCCTGCCGGCGCTCATCACCCGCTCCCGGGCCAACCTCGCCGTCCTGGAGGGCTGGGCCGCGTCCTGCGGCTGGGCCGCCTTCCTCGCCGAGGACAAGGCCATCCGCTCCAGCACCTCCGTCTGCCTCAGGATCACGACGGACTGGTTCACCCGGCTCCCGGCCTCCGAGCAGCGCCAGGCCGCCGACCTCATCGCCTCCCGGCTGGCGGAGGAAGGCGCGGCCTTCGACATCAGCGCCTACGCCAAGGCTCCGGCCGGCCTGCGCATCTGGTGCGGCGCCACGGTGGAGACCTCCGACATCCAGGCCCTCACCCCCTGGCTGGACTGGGCGCACGACGCGGTCGCGCGTGAATACGCGCAGGGGACCGCGGCTTAGCATGGCCAGGCCGCCGCTCTTGAGCCCTCTGCGCGCCGTGCTCCCGGCTCCGGGCCGGGCCGAGGACGTCATCGCCCCTCCCTACGACGCGCTCGACGCTCGGGAAGCCCGGGAGCTCGCCGCGGGTAGGCCCTGGAGCTTCCTGCACGTGTCCCGGGCCGAGATCGACCTGCCGGAAGGGACCGACCCCTACGCGGATGCGGTCTACGAGAAGGCCGGGGAGAGTTTCCGGAGGATGCTCGACGCCGGCGTGCTGGTCCGCGACCCCCAGCCCCGCTTCTACGTGTACAGGCTCCAGATGGGGCGCCATGTCCAGACCGGGTTCGTGGGCGGGGCCAGCCTCGAGGCCTACGCCTCGCAGCGCATTCGCAGGCACGAGCTCACCCGGCCGGAGAAGGAGGACGACCGGACCAGGCATATCCTCGCCCTGGAGGCCCAGACCGGCCCCGCGCTGCTGGCCTACAGACCCGTCCCGGAGCTGGCAGACGTCATCCAGCGGGTAGTCAGAGACGCGCCCTTCTGCTCCGCGCCCGGACCGGGAGGTGTCGTCCACACCCTCTGGCGCATCGATGACGGGGCCGGCATCCGGGCCGTCGCGGATGCCTTCGCCGGACAGGACGCTCTCTACATCGCCGACGGGCACCATCGCTCGGCCGCGGCCGCCCGGGCCCGGAAGGCCCTGACGGAGCGGCGCGGCAGCGCCCACCTCGGCGACGAACCGTACAACCGCTTCCTCGCCGCCGCCTTCCCGGCCGACGAGATGCGCATCCTCGGCTACCACCGGCTCGTCAAGGACCTCAACGGGATGGAGCCGCGGGTGTTCCTGACGCGGCTCGCCGAGAGCTTCACAGTCAGGGCCTCGAACGGCCCGGAGGCTCCCGGTCGCCGAGAGTTCGGCCTATACCTCGACGGACGCTGGCATATGCTCCGGACGAAGGGAACTCCCGCCGCGGACCCTGTGAGGTCCCTGGACGCGAACCGGCTCTCCGACCTCGTCCTCGACCCGATGCTGGGCGTCCAGGACCTCCGGCGATCCGAGCGCGTCGACTTCGTGGGGGGCGTCCGCGGCCTCGCGGAGCTGCAGAGGCGGGTGGACTCGGGCGAGATGGCGGCCGCCTTCGCCCTCCACCCCGTGTCCCTGGATGAGCTCATGGCCGTGGCCGACGCCGGCCGCCTCATGCCGCCCAAGTCCACCTGGTTCGAGCCCAAGCTGGCCGATGGGCTGGTCTCAATTCTGCTAGAATAACCATTATGAAATTAGCTGATTGGATGTCCCGCCTCGGGACCGAGACCGCTTTCGACGTTCTGGTGCGCGCCCGCGCCCTGGAAGCCACCGGCCGAAAGATCATCCACCTCCAGATCGGCGAGCCCGATTTCGACACCCCGAAGAACATCCGCGAGAAGGCCAAGACCGCCATCGACGAGGGCTACACCCACTACGGCCCCGCGCCGGGCCTGCCCCCCATGCGCGCCGCCATCGCGGAGTACCTCAACAAGACCCGCGGGCTGGACTACGCCCCCGAGGAGACCATCATCTTCCCCGGCGGCAAGCCGGTCATGTTCTTCACCATCATGGCCCTGGTCAATCCGGGCGACGAGGTCATCTACCCCAACCCCGGCTTCCCCATCTACGAGTCCATGATCAACTTCATCGGGGCCAAGGCCGTGCCGCTCCCGATCCGCGAGCAGAACGACTTCTGCATCGATCTCAAGGAGTTCGAGAAGCTCATAACGAAAAAGACCAAGCTCATCATCATCAACTCTCCGGCCAACCCGACCGGCGGCTTCCTGGTAGGTGAGGACCTGGCCAAGATCGCCAAGATCCTGGCCAAGCACCCGGACGTCTTCGTGCTCTCCGACGAGATTTACTCGCGCATCCTCTACGGCAACGCCGCACACCACTCCCTCGCCGAGTTCCCCGGCATGAAGGAGCGGACCATCATCCTCGACGGCTTCTCCAAGACCTACGCCATGACCGGCTGGCGCCTCGGCTACGCCGCGGCGAACAAGGAGCTCATCAAGGCCATGTCGCGGCTCTCCACCAACTGCCACTCCTGCACCGCCTCCTTCGCCCAGATCGCGGCCATCGAGGCCCTCACCGGGCGCCAGGACGACGTCGACAAGATGGTGGCCGAGTTCAAGCGCCGCCGCGACGTCATCGTCGAGGGGCTCAACAAGCTGCCCGGCTTCTCCTGCAAGACGCCCAAGGCCGCCTTCTACGTCTTCCCCAACATCAAGAAGCTCGGCCGCACCTCGCAGGAAGCGGCGGACTTCATCCTCCAGGACGCGGGCGTAGCCTGCCTGGCCGGGACCTCGTTCGGCTCCCACGGTGAAGGCTATCTGCGCTTCTCTTACGCCAACTCAGTGGACAACATCAAGGAAGCCATCAAGAAGATCGGGGAAGCTCTGCCGCGGCTGGAGAAGACCGCCGCGGCCCGCTGAGGGACTCCCGCTCTTGGAGTCCCTCAAGCGTCTCGTCCCCTACCTGCGCGAGCACCGGGCCAGGTTCCTGCAGGCCTGCCTGGTCATGGTGGGCGTGGCGGCCCTCGACGGCGCCACGGTCTACGTGCTCAAGCCCGGCATCAACTCAATCTTCGAGCGCAAGGATCCCCGGCTCCTGCTGGCCGTGGTCCTGGCCATCCCGGCCATCTTCCTGGTGAAGCTGGTGCTGGTCTACGCCCAGACCTACCTCATCAACTACATCGGCCAGCGCATCGCCCAGCGCCTGCGCGAGGAACTCTTCGCGCACCTGCACACGCTGTCTCTGGACTTCTTCTGGCGCTCCAAGAGCGGGGAGGTGCTCTCGCGCCTGACCAACGACCTCAACAACCTCCAGCAGGGGGTGCAGTTCGTGCCCTTGTTCCTGGTGCGCGACACCCTCAAGGTGCTCATCCTGCTCGGGGTGATGTTCTACATCAACTGGCAGTTCGCCCTCATCGCCATCGCGGCCATCCCCATGGCCGGCGGCGTGCTGGCCGTGCTGGGCAGGAAGCTCCGTTCCTCCTCCCGCAAGGGCCAGGAGGTCATGGGCGAGATCTACCACCGCTTCCAGGAGAGCCTGCAGGGCATGCTCGTGGTCAAGGCCTTCAACTACGAGGCCGAGGCCGCGGCCAAGTTCAAGGCCGAGAGCGACGCCTTCTTCGGCCAGATGATGCGCTACTTCCGGGCCACGGCGCTGTCGGGCCCGCTCATGGAATTCCTGGGCAGCCTCATCATGGCCGCCATCGTGTACCAGGCCGGCACCGAGATCTTCCAGGCCCGCATGACGCCGGGGGACTTCTTCACCTTCCTGGGCGCCTTCTTCATGGCCTACGCGCCCATCAAGAACATCACGCAGACCAACTCGCAGGTCCAGTTGGCCTTGGCCGGGGCGGACCGCATCTTCGACATCCTCGACGAGAAGCCCTCCGTCCAGGAGCGGCCCGACGCGGTCCGCTTCGGCGGTCTGCGCGAAGGCGTGGTGTTCGAGGATGTCTCCTTCCGCTACCCCGGCCGCGAAAGCTGGGCCCTGCGCCATATCAGCCTCACGGTCAAGGCGGGCGAGGTGGTGGCCCTGGCCGGGCCCAGCGGCTCGGGAAAGACCACGCTGGTGCATCTGCTGCTGCGGCTCTTCGATCCCGTGGAAGGGCGCATCCTGGTGGACGGCAAGGACCTGCGCGACTACTCATCCCAGTCCCTGCGCGCTCACCTAGGATTGGTCACCCAGGACACCATCCTCTTCAACGACACGCTGGGCGCCAACGTGGGCGTGGGCCGGCCCGGGGCCGGGCCCGAGGACATCCGAGCCGCCCTGCGGGTCGCCGACGCCTCCGAGTTCGTCTCCCACCTGCCCGCGGGCCTCGACACCCCGCTGGGCGACCGCGGCCTGCGCCTCTCCGGCGGCCAGCGCCAGCGCATCGCCATAGCCCGGGCCGTGCTCAAGAACCCGTCACTGCTCCTGCTCGACGAGGCCACCTCCAACCTCGACACGGGCAGCGAGCGCAGCGTGCAGCAGGCCCTGGAGCGCCTCTACCCCGGCCGCACCGTGCTCATCATCGCCCACCGCCTGGCCACCTTGCAGAACGCCCACCGCATCGTGGTGCTGCACCGCGGCGAGGTGGCGGAAGCCGGCCCCCATGCCGAGCTCCTGGCCAAGGGCGGCATCTACGCCACCCTCTACCGCTACCAGCAGCTCGAGCCGGCCGAACCGTCTTGAAACAGGTCCTCAAAAGCCTGGAGAAGAAGGGCCGCACAGCCGCGGCCTTCCTGATCGGCTCGGCCTTCCCGCCGCGCCGCGCCGCGCCCGACGAGCTGCGCCGGGGCCTGGAGCGGGGGGAGTTCCGCAAGGTCCTTCTGGTGCGGCCCTACCAGGGCCTCGGCGACCTGCTCTGCGCCACGCCGGTCATCACCAACCTCAAGACCGCCTTCCCGCGCCTCTCCCTCCACTTCCTCGCCAACACCTTCAACCAGGCGGCCGTGCAGAACAACCCCGGCCTGGACAGGGTCTGGGCCTGGGACGAGCGCACCGTGCGCCGCCCGGCGGCCTGGCAAAGGATGCTCTCCAGCCTGCGCGGGGAAGGCTTCGACCTGGCCCTGGTGCTCTCCGGCAACGCCCTCTCCCTGACATCCATCCTGTTGGCCAAGTTCTCGGGCGCGCGCTATGTGGCGGGCTACGAGACCTCGGCCTACGGCCGCGACTGGGGCCGCTGGCTCTACAGCTGCGAGCTCCCCTACCGCGCCCCGGTCAAGGAAATCGACAAGTTCCTGGGCCTGCTCGAAGGACTCGGCCTGGCCTGCCCGAGCCGCGAGCCCGTCTACCGCGTGACGGAGGAGAGCGCGGCCTTCGCGGAGCAGCGCTTGGGCGAGATGTTCCCGGCGAGCCGCAAGCCCCTGCTCGGCGTCTTCGTCGGCGGCAAGACCGACCGGCCGGAGCGCATCTGGCCGGCCGCGAACTTCGCCGAGGCCGCGCGCGGCATCCTGCGGCGCCAGGACTGCGACCTCGTGGTCATCGCCCCGCCCCGGTCAGCGCGCCAGAGCCACAGCCGCGAGACCACCTTCTGGCTCGACGAAGACGTCCATCTCTCCGCCTTCAAGAAGGCCTTCGGCGCGGAGGTGCCGGTCTTCCAGGAATCGGACTTGGGCCGCGTGGCCGCCCTGCTGGCGCGGCTGCGCCTCTTCATCTGCCCGGACGGAGGCATGATGCACCTGGCCGCCGGGCTCAAGGTCCCGGCCCTGACCCTGTTCTTCGGCACGGACCCGGCGGTCTGGAGCCCTCCCGTGGCCACCGCGCACTTCCTCAGAAGCCCGGAGCCGGCAGCGGTGGTCGAGGCGGCGCTGCGCATCTTCGATGAGAAAGCCTAGCCGCCGCTACCCCTTCGCCGCGGTCATCCTGGACATGGATGGCGTCATGGTGGACAGCGAGTACCAGTGGCTGCTCGCGGAGAAGCCCTTCCTGCGGAGCCTCCTGGGACGGTGGACCATCGCGGACCACCGCAAGGTGGTGGGCCTGGGCGTGGTGGACCTCTACTATCACCTCGTGCGCGAGTACGGCCTGCGCCTAGGCCGGGAGGACTTCCTGGACCGCTGCGAGGCGCTGGCGCGGGTGGTCTACCGCCGCAAGGTGCGCCTGGCCCCGGGACTGCGGGTCTTTCTCCGGGACCTGCACCGCAGAGCAGTCCCTTCGGGATTGGCGTCCTCGTCGCCGCGGACCTGGGTGGACATGGTCCTGCAGCGCTTCCGCCTGCGGTCCCTCTTCCGCGTCGTGGTGACGGGGGACGACGCCCCCGGCCGGACCAAGCCGGCCCCGGACCTCTACCTGCTGGCGGCGCGGCGGCTCAAGGTGCGGCCGCAGGACTGCCTGGCCGTGGAGGACTCGGGGTTCGGGGTGCGCGCGGCCAAGGACGCGGGCATGACCTGCGCGGGCCTGCGCAGCGGGCACAACGAGGAGCAGGACCTCTCGGGGGCCGACTGGGAGGCCCGGGGCTTCCGGGCCCTCTCCTACGGCAGGCTGATCTCGCGGCTCAAGGCCGCCTGAGCCTTCACGAAGGCGCCCCAGACCGAGATCAGGGCCTGGGCTTCGGCCGGCGGCAGGGACGGCTTGAACACGCGCACGCCCTTGCCCTGGCGCAGGCGCCCGGCCCAGGGCGCGCCCGCCGCCTCCGCGGCCAAGGACGCCGCGCCCAGAGCCGTGACCTCGGCCTCGCCGCAGCGCTCGATCTCCGAGCCCAGGAGGTCAGCCTGGAACTGCAGGAGGTAGCTCACCCGGGACAGGCCGCCCGACGCCTTGACCGCGCCGGGCTTGAGGCCCGCCCCGCGCAGGGCGCCGACGATGTCGGCGATCTCGAAGGCGATGCCTTCCGCCGTGGCGCGCACCAGGTCCGCGGCGCGGGTCTGGGTGGTCATGCCGAAGAAGGCGGTCCTGGTGAGGTAGTCCCAGCGCGGAGCGCCCAGGCCGCCGATGGCCGGCAGGACCAGGACGCGGTTCTTGGAGGCCCGGCAGAGGCGCTCGATATCGGCCTGCTTCTTGAGCAGGCCCAGGTTCTGGCGCAGCCAGTCGAAGGAGGCTCCGGCCGCGTGCACCGTGCCCTCCTGCAGGAAGACCGGGGCCCGGTCGCGCAACTTCCAGCCCACCGAGGTCAGCAGGCCCGGGACCCGGTGCTGCTCCTCGCCGGTGTTGTAGAGGAAGAAGGCGCCGGTGCCGTAGTTGGCCACGGCCGAGCCCGGGGCCATGCCGCCCAGGCCGATGGTCGCGGCCTGCTGGTCGCCCAGGCAGGCGAGGATGGGGATCTTGCGGCCGTCGCGGGAGACGCTGCCCCATTCCCCGGCGGAGGCGAAGATGCTGGGCAGGACAGCGCGCGGCACCCCGAAGAGGGAGAGCATCTCCGGATCCCAGTCCATGGTGCGCAGATTGAGCAGCATGGTGCGCTGGGCCAAAGAGGGGTCCGCGGCGTAGACCTCGCCGCGGGTCAGCCGCCAGATGAGGAATGTGGCGACGGGCGCGGCCAGCAAGCGGCCCTCCTCGGCGAGGCGGCGCACCGCGGGCTCGTTGTCGAGGAACCACTTGATCTTGGGCGCGGAGTAGTAGGGGGTGAGGTAGAGCCCGGTGCGCACGTGCGCCTCGGCCTGCCGCGCCTGAAGAGGCGCCACCACCGGAGCGCCGCGGCCGTCCTGCCAGCTCGGAACGCGCGCTGCGGGCTTACCGGTCTTGCGGTCCCAGAAGACCACGGTCGAGCGCTGGGAGGCCACGGCGATGCCCAGGACGTCGGCGCCGCGGGACAGCTTGGCCAGGACCGCGTCGAGGGCCCGCTCCTGGCTGCGCGCGATGTCGAGAGCGTCGTGCTCGGCCCACCCGGCCTTGGGATAGAAGATGTGCACCGGGAACTGGGCCCGGGCCACGACCTTGCCCTGCGAGTCGATGGCCAGGGCCCGGGAGGTGGAACTGCCCTGGTCCAACGCGATGACCAGCGGCTTTTTCAAAGGGGCGTCACCTTGAGGTCGGAGGGCTCCACCGCGGAGCCGAGCTCGCGCAAGGAGGCGCGCAGCAGCGGGTCCGTGCCGGGGTCGCTCAGGAGCTTCTGGATGAGCGGGCCGGAGGGGGCCTGGACCTTCTCGTAGAGCCCGTAATCCTTGAGCAGCCGGATGACCTTCTTCTTGTTGTGCTCGGAGAACTCGACCTTCTCCACGCCGCTGCGCTGGATCTCGTAGCGGGCTCCGAAGGCCCGGACGTAGCCTTTGCGGCGCAGGATGGAGAGGATGGCCGCCTTGACCTCCGCGGCCTCGCGCTCGGCCTCGGCTGCGCGCGCCGGGATGTCCCCGGAGCGGTCGATCAGCGCGGCCAGATCGCCGTCGGCCGAAGGGGCAGGGGCGGCTTCCGGAGCCTTCGAGAAAACAGGGCAGTAAGCCTTGTAGTCGCACCAGCGGCAGGCGTTCTCCGAGGGCTTGGGGTCGAAGCGCTCCGCCACGATGGCGGCCGCCGTGTCCACGATCCTGCTCCGCAGAGCGCTCACCAGGGCCTCGGGCCGCCGGCCGACCGAATGCGGCTTGAGCAGCGGGAGATGGTAGAAGGTCAGCTGCCCGACCTCGGCGCCGAGCCCGGACTCGCAGGCGAGCTGGTACATGGTCAGCTGGGCGTCGGTCTCGATGCGGTCCACGGCCAGGGCCTTGCCGGTCTTGTAGTCCACGATGGAGAGCTTGCCGTCGGGAAGCCGGTCGATGCGGTCCACCTTGCCCGTGACCGGAACGCCTTCTACGGCGAGCTTGAAGTCGTATTCAACGTGCAGGGGGGGCGTGAAGCCCTTGACGTGCTTCTTGTAGTAGCCGGTCAGGATGTCCTTGCCCTGCAGGAAGTACTCCGCCTCCTGGGCCTGGTCCCGGTAGCCGGTCGAGACCCAATTGTCCTTCAGGCTCTGGATCAACTCTTCCAGGGAAGGGGCCGCGGGTCCCTTGCCGCCGTAGAAGAACTCGAGGGCCAGGTGCACGCTCTGGCCGAAGGAGAAGAAATGCTTGGGCTTCTCCGGGATGCCGTCGACGTACTTGAGCTTGTACTTGAGGGGGCACTCCGTGTACATCGAGATGGAGGAATGCGACAGCGCCCGGGGGAGGTCCATCAAGGATATTCTACCAAACGAGGCGCTACGGCGCCTGAAATGCGGGGACACCATACTCAATTCAGGGGCAGCCAATAATGGGCCGCCGAGGAATTGAGTATGGTGTCCCTAGATTACCCTAGATTCCAAACGAGGCGCTACGGCGCCTTGAAGCTGATGAGCTCGGTGTTGGGGTTCTCCACGCCGCGCGCCCCGACCGTGGTCTTGACGCGGCCCACGCCCGGCGCGAAGTAGTCGAACTTCCAGGACTGGGGGAAGCGCGGGTCCGTCTCGCGGACCTTGATGCAGCCGGAGAAGGCCCCGGCCTTGACCCTCACCTCGAGCGCGTCCGCCTCGATGCGGTAGGACAGCGCCTGCCGGCCCGCGCCGCTCTTCCAGGAGGTCCCGGCCTGGAACGGATAGCGCAGGAACAGGTGCTCCTTGCCGCCGGACACCTCCCAGACCGCCCAGTCCTTCTTCGCGTAGTCCTTGCTGTTGACGCTGATGCGCTTCTTGCCCGCGTACAGCGAGCTGGTCTGCGCGACCTTGCCCCCGGCGCCATCTCGGAGCACGACCTCCAGGCGCATGTTGCGGCCGCCGCTGGCCGTATCGCCGTAGACCCAGGTCCGGCCGCGCTCCAGGGGGAAATAGTCCGGGCAGTTGAGCAGTTCCGCCTTGGCCTCCAGAGCGCAGGGCCCGCCCTCCTCGCCGCGGGCCGCGGCCTCCAGAAGGCGCTTGGCCTCCAGGTAGCGGCCGAAATGGCGGTTGTAGATGCGGCCCAAGCGCAGGCGCGCCTGGCAGGCCTGCGGGTCGTCGGGGTCCCGGTCCAGGAAGCGCTCCAGAGCCGCGGCCGCTCTCCCATAGCGCCCGGTCTCGTCGAAGAAGCGGCCGCCGTAGAAGTTATAAGCGTCGCGCAGAGCCAGGGCCGCGGCCCCGATCACGCCGATGAGGAACCCGGCGATGAGGAGGCGCGCCCAGAGAGGCCGGGAAGCGCTGGCCAGGAGACGGGGCAGGGGCTGCATCGCTGACAAAGTACCAAATTTAGGCGGCGGCGCGTCAGGACGAGCCGTCCCTGGAGGGCAAGCGTGCTCCGTACCCGGAAGGGGCCCCTAGCCCAGCAGACCGTGCTCGCGGAAGCTGAAGGAGGCGGGCCCGGAGACGATGATGTGGTCCA
>JACRDS010000176.1 GCA_016212825.1 Elusimicrobiota bacterium
GCCCTCGGTCATCCAGCGCAGCACCGTGGACATGGTCAGGCCGGTCTTGTTCTTGCCTTCCTCGCCGAAGGTCTCCCGCGCGATGAGGTCCTTGTTGCGCGTGTACTCGTTCATGGAGACCATCCACAGCTCGTTGCCCGTAAGCGCCGCGATCTTGTCCGCGATCCAGGTCTTGCCGCCGCCGGTCTCGCCGATGTAGAGGATGTGCTGGTTGAGGGTGAAGCCCTTGAGGGTGTCGTAGATGAGCCGCTTGTTGGTCGGGAGGTTGACGGCCTGCCAGTCATCTACGCTGATGCCGAGGTCGGTGACCTCCTGGGGCGGTACGGGCCGGCCCAGGGCGCGTCTGACCGAAGCAGACAGCCTCTGGTACCAGGTCTGCGGGATCGGGGCCTTCCTGGCGATGGGGAAGGTGAAATCGCCGATATGCAGGAAGCCGTCCTTGATGAACATCGGGTTGTTCTCGGACCAGAGGCGCGTGAGGTCGACCTCGGTGACTTCCTGCATCAAGCGCGGCACGCTCAGTTCCAGGACGCGGCTGCCGGCGGACAGGAAGACCCGGTCTCCGAAGCTCTGCAGGCGCAGGTCGCCCCGCCCCGCGGCCTCGGCCAGGCCGGGGATCGGGAAGAAGCGGTACCTGTGGTTCTCCAGGTCCCACTGCACCACGCCCTGCGCCGTGGCGGCCGCCAGCGCGTTGCGGCCGCCCACCCGCGCCAAAGAGACCGCCGCGTAGGGAATCTCGCCGACCTCGTCCGTGTCGAAGGAAGAGGCCGAGCCCTTCCAGGCCGTGGTCTTGCCGCTCTCGACCCGGTAGTAGAGCCCCTTGCCGGCCGCGACCAGGCCGGAACTCTCCGCGCCGTCCTTGGTCAGGCGCAAGCCGCCCAGGTACTTCTCCACGCCGAGCGGGCTCGACCGAACGCGGCCGCCCGGGAAATAGAACGAGAAGCCGGCGGCGGAGGCGTCCTCCTCCCCCGTCACCATCTGCCGAATGGAGCTTGCGTCGAAATCGTCGCCCGAGATCTGGACGGCCTCGAGGCTCTTGAGCCGCCAGCGCTCCAGCTTCTTGTCCACCACGGCGTAGACCTCGTCGGTCCCGTCGGGATCGGCCCAGAACCGCTCGACCTTGCCGGAGGCCGCCTTATAGGTCTTGGTCTCTCCCGAATCCCGGTCCCGGACCGCCAGGCGCCCTTCGGAATCCACGTAGTAGAGCTGGGAAGCGACGATGGCCGCATGGCCGGCGCCGGCAGGCAGCGCGAAGGCCTTGCGCACCAGGCCCTGCGCCTCGTACACATCCTGGGCCGGCAGGCCGGCGCTGCCGTCCGCGACGGTCAGGGGCCGGACCGCGCCCGCTCCCGCGCCCCATTTCTCCAGGCTGTCGAGCTGGAAGCGGACCTGGGGCCGGACTGCGGCGGGCACGAGCTTGGACCAGGAGGGAAGCCGGTCCAGGCGCGCCAGGGGCAGTTCCGGAGGGCTCTGGAGATGATCCGCCAGGACCGGCTCAGGCGGAGCCTGCCGTTTGCCGTCGAAGAGCCGGGCCAGGCGTCCGAAGAAGCCGGAGGAGCCTTCCTTTCTCTGCGCGGCCTCGGCCATGGTCTGAGCAGCTTCCTGTCCAGCTGCCGGAACAAGTGCCGCCGGTGCAGAGGCAGGAGTTTCTGCCTTGACCTCGGGAGCCGGAGCAAACGGCACCTGGGACTGCGGGAGCACGGAGGGAGAGACTGCCGCTGACTTGAGGGCGGGGCCTACCGACGGTGCCGCACCAGCGCCGAAGGACGGCTGGAGCCCCAAGGGCAGGGAGGTCAAGGTCGTGAGCCCGGCCGCGGCAGCGCTCTTGACGCCGCCCACGCCTCCCGCGGACACGCCCGCCGGAGCGGTCTCCACGACCGAGGCGGTCCGCACCGCGGCCCGCCCCGGCGCGCACAGCGCCAGGGCCAGGACCGCGGCCGGAAGGATCCGCCTCATGGGCATCCCTTCACCTCATCCTTTTCAGAACGGCACGTCGTCGTCCGCCGGTTGGGGCTCGGGCTCGGGCTTGGGCTGCGGCTTGACGCCGGTGCCGGCCAGGTCGTGCGCCTCGAGGACCTTGAGGATGGCCTCGTCGATGGCCGGGTCCTCCACGATGGAGGCCGGGTTGTAGGTCTTGCGGAAGATGTCCACGATGCTGTCGTTGGGGTACCGGGCCGCGTGCTCCACGATGTGCATGAGCGTGCGGGGCGCGATGGGCAGGGGCAGGATGTCCGGGTACACCTTGCGCAGGTCGTTGGCGATGGCC
>JACRDS010000023.1 GCA_016212825.1 Elusimicrobiota bacterium
CACAACGAGACGTACTGGGTGGTGGCGCGCTCCAGCGACCTGGCGGGCAACGTGCAGACGGCCTTCAACGTCAACACCGATTCCAAGACCGTGGTCTTCGACCTGCAGGCCGCCACCGCCGCGGTCAACAACTTCGCCTTGGTGGCCGGCGCCAGCTACTACAACATGTACGTGACCTCCTTCACCGGCACGGCTACCGACGCTCCCGCGGGCGTGGGCAGCCTGCGGATCGCGGTCTCGTCGTCCCCCTCCGGGGTCAACAACTCCTGGTGGAACGGGACGGACTTCTCTGGCCTCGATGCCGCGTCGACCTACATGAGTACCTCGAGCTACGCCGCGGGCGCCTGGAGCCGGGACTTCGCGGCCGGATTCCCGCGCATGAACAACGGCCTGACCTACAAGGTGCAGGTCCTGGCCCTGGACAAGGCCGCGCCCTTCAACAGCCAGGCCTGGCAGTACAACTTCTACTACGACAGCGCCGCGCCCACGGCCTACATCGGCACGCCGGTGAGCGGCTCCTACATCAACGGGCCCATCACCATCACGGGCACGGCCGCGGATGTGGTCGCGGCCGCCTATTCGGACCTGGCCAACGTGAGGGTGTCCATCCAAGAGCTCTCCGGAGCCGGGGCCAGCGGCCTTTGCTTCGACGGGGCCGCGGCCTTCGACCAGACCTGCCCCAACTTCCTGGCCACGGGCGGCGCCCCCGCGAGTTGGAACTACACCCCGCCCGGCAACCCTTACGGTACGGGCCGGACCTACCTGGTGGTCTCCTCAGCCACGGACCGCGCGAACAACCGGCAGGTCGGAGCGCTCGTGGGCCAGAGTTCCAACACCTTCATCTACAACACCACCGTGCCGGAGACCAAGTTCGTGGTGCCCAACGGCGCCGGCTATCAGAGCAATCTGACGCAGGTGACGGGAACGGCCATCGGCTCCAACGGCGTGCCCCTCGCTTACGTGCAGGTGCGCATCAGCGACCTCAGCCAGAGCGGCAAGTATTGGGACGACTCAGCCCAGGGCTTCAATAACATCGCCGGCGAGGCGGCTTGGTACGGTTCCAGCGCCACGGCGAGCGATTGGACGGTCTGGCACGCGACCTTCGGTTTCGAGAGCTGGCCCGCGCATCAGCTTCGCTTCGAGGTCCGCGCCCGGGACCAGGCCGGCAACTTCGACACCTCCGTGGATACGGTCACCTTCTTCTATGACAACCTGGTGCCTGAGAGCTACCCCTCTGGCCCGGCCAACGGCAGCTTCATCAGCAGCCTGCCCGGCGACCAGCTCTCCGGCACGGCCAGCGACCTCAACTCCACCCCGCCGGCCTCGGGCGTGAGCTCCGTGAATATGGCCATCCGCCGCAACTCCACCGGGCTCTGGTGGAACGGTGTGGACTTCAACGGCAACGGCCCTCCGGCGTCCTTCGCCTACAACACCACGGCCCCGGCCGATCCCTGGGTCGCGACCATCGTGGGCTTGGGCGCCAAGATGGCGTCCTTGCCCAGCGGCGCCTCCTACTACATGACCAGCGTCGCCCAGGACGGGGCCGGCAACGTGGAGGCTTGGTTCAACGCGCGCGGTTCCACCTTCACCTTCGACACGGGCAGGCCCACGGCCGGCATCACTTATCCGGCGCTGCCCAACGTCAAGCTGCTGGACACCCTCTCCGGCACGGCCTCCGACGACATCGCGGGCGTGGATGACATCAAGGTCTCGGTGCATGACGAGACCCAGGGTCCGGCCGCGGGCTGGTGGCGCTACCCGCAGAATGACTTCAACGGCGGCGCTATCCAATGGGTCTCCGCCTCCACGGGCGCCACCGGGGTCCTGACCGCCACCTGGACCTTCGCCTTGGCCAACCTCAACTCCGGCCACAGCTACCGCATCATGTCCCAGGCCTCGGACAAGTCGGGTCTTGTGCAGAACACCTACGGCGTGGGCGTCTCCTCCATGGTGGTCATCTACGACACCACCACTCCCAATTCCACGGTGCAGGTGCCGGTCGACCTGGCCAACCGCTCCGCCATCGCCAGCGTGTCGGGCGTGTCCGCGGACCCAGTCTCGCCCCTGGCCAGCGGGGTCAAGGAAGTGGGACTGCGCATCATCGACCAGGGCCTGGACTATGCCTGGAACACGGCTGACGACCGCTATTGGAGCGGCCCCGGCAGCGGCTGGCAGGTCAACTCCACCTCGGTCACGGCCTCGGGCACCTTGGCCTGGAGCTACAACACGCTGCCGAGCTGGGACAGCAACCACCGCTACCGCATCGTGTCCACCGCCTACGACTTCGCGGGCATGGTGGACGCATTCTCCTCGACGAGCACGGTGATCTACGACACGGCCGCGCCCGTCTCGTACGTGACCCGCCCTGAGGAGGACACGGGCTACGGCGGCGGCAACCCGCTGACCACCATCTCCGGCACCGCGGATGACCGCTACGGCATCCCCTTGATGCCGGCCGCGGGCATAGCCTCCGTCCAGCTCTCCATCCGCGAGGACAATCCCCCGCTGGGCGATGTCTCGGACACCAACGACAAGATTTGGACCGGGGTCGGAGGCGGGGTGTGTCCGGCGCTGGACTCCGGCTGGTGCCCGGTCACGGGCGCCGGCCAGGAGGTCCTGCTCTCCACCGGCACGTCCCCATGGACCTCTTGGGAGTACGTCGCGCCCAACTGGACCACGGGCAAGAACTACGTCATCCGCACCGTGGCGGCCGACGCGGCCGCGCCCGCGGCCAACGTGGAGGGCGACAACTTCAGGCACTTCTCCGTGGACAATGCGGCGCCCACCAGCTACATCGCCATACCCACCAGCGGCGGCGCCTACCGGACTTTGCCTCAGCTCACCGGCACGGCGCAGGACGACACCTCTGGAGTCAGGCAGGTGATGGTCTGCATCAAGCTCTTCCCGGCCAGCACCGGCGTGGAGCAGACCGTGGGCTGCCAGGCTGCGGCCGGCGAGGCGATCTGGAAGCAGGGGCAGGGATGGGATGTGAGCGGCACCTCCTGGGCACGGACCAACGCGCTGCCGACCACCGACGGCGTGAGCTGGAGCACCTGGACCTTCGATTCCAGCGGCATCGGCCTGCCCAACACGGGCAAGGGCCGCATCATGACTATGTCCATGGACAACATGGGCCTGCCCGGGCCGGGCAACCAGGAGAACGGCGTCCCGCCCAGCGACGGCTACACCGGCCACGTGTTCAGCATGGACAACTTCCCGCCCGTGGCCTCCATCGGCGTACCGGCCGACGGCGCGGGCTACAACGCCGCGGGCTTGGCCGCCGGTCTCTCGGGCACGGCCACGGACTGGTCCGGCGACGGGGCCGGCGGCAACCCTGCGCCCGGGTACCCCGGCAGCTCCCTCAATGCCGCGGACACCGGCCTGCCGGCCGCAGGCGGGGTCCGCATCGCCATCAGCTCCGCGCCCAATTTCAACACTTGGTGGACGGGCGGCGGCTGGAATCCTTCCGTCAACCCGCTATGGGTCTCGCAGACCTTCGTGGGCCTGACCTCCGGCACCTGGGCCTGGACCGCGGGCCTGCCCGGCTGGGTCTCCACCCGCTACCGGGTCCTGGCCAAGGGCATAGACAACGCCGCCAACGACCAGTATGTGGACGGCGCGCTGATACCAGGCATCAGCTCCAACACCTTCTCCTACGACAACACGGCGCCCATCTCCACCATCACCTGGCCCACCCATGGGACGGCCAAGAACGCGGTGCCCGTCATCTACGGGACGACGAGCGACGACTTCTCGGGCATCACGGGCGGCGGAGAGGTCTACCTGCGCATCAGCTCCTATACCCTGGCGGACAGCAGCACCTACTACTGGACCGGGGCCGCGGGCGCCTGGAGTCTGACCCCCACGGACCTCACCGCCAACTTCGTGGGCGTGAGTTCCGGGACCTGGAGCTACACGGATGCGAGCCTGCCCGGCGCCTGGGTCTCGGGCCGGGTCTACACCCTGTTCGTGCATTCCAAGGACAAGTCCAACAACTTCGAGGTGGCGGGCGCGACCGTATCCTTCCTCTTCGACCAGGCGACCACCCTGCCCGCCATCACGGCGCCCACGGCCGGCGGCCCCTTCTACGGCCCCTTCAAGACCTTGCCCAGCCTGCTGGGCAGCGCCTCGGACCTGCCCGCGCATGCCTGGGCCGGCCTGGCCGCGGTGCACGTGCGCATCCGCAACACCTTCGGCGCGGGCGACCAGTACTGGAACCGCGTCCAGGACCAGTGGACCACCACCGTGGAGACCTGGAACACGGCGGACAGCACCGCCTCCTGGAGCCATCCGCAGCCGGACAACCCGGGCTGGCTCGACGGGGTCCAGTACGAGCTCAACGTGCGCTCCTCCGACACGGCCAGCAACGTCTCGCAGGCCAGCACCCGGACCTTCGTCTGGGATTCCAGCACCCCGACGGTGGTCATGCAGATGCCCAACGCCCAGTACCACACCGCGCCGCTCTCCATCATCTCGGGCACGGCCAAGGACCCCGGCGGCCTGGGCACGTTCTCGGACCTCAAGCCGGTCGAGATCTCCATCCAGATCAATCCGCCCGCGCTCACCTACTGGAACGGCGACGGCACCAACTTCTCGGATCCGGGCGAGACCTTCCACCCGGTCACGATGGGGGTGTATGACGCGGGCAACAAGTGGTGGCCCTGGAGCATCACGGGCACCACGCCTACCTGGGTCGATGGGACGCAGTACCGCGTGCGCGCCCGCGCCACGGACAACGTGGACAACGTCTCCACGCTCTTGGGCGACCAGACCTTCACCTACAACAAGGTCCCGCCGGTCACCAAGTTCCCGGCCTCCTTCGTCGACGGTCAGCAGCAGAACGCCTCCTTGACCACGATATCGGGCACGGCGCAGGGCTCCAGCGGCGTGGGCCTCTCCATCGTGCAGCTGCGCGTCTTGAACACGGACCTGGGCTGGTACTGGGACAACTGGGGCACCTTCAGCGGCGGCGCGCCGGGCTTCAATGCGAGCATGACCGCGGATCTGGCCTGGTACCCGGCAAGCGCCACGGTCTCCGACTGGACCCAGTGGAAGACCACCACGAGCTTCCTGGTGGACAAGCAGAACTTCAGGATCGAGGCCCGCAGCCGCGACCTGGCCGGCAACTACGACATCTCCAGCGACACGCGCACTTTCCTCTACGACATGGCGCCGCCCCAGACCTTCGTCTCCTCTCCGGCCTACAGCACCATCGTCAGCACCTTGGCCATGGCTTCGCTGACCGGCACGGCCTGGGACGGGCCGGGCTCGGTCTCGGGCGTGGCTTCCGTGTCCGTGGCCGTCAAGAGCCTGGCCACGGGCCAGTGGTGGAACGGCATCGACGGCTTCAACGCGGCCTCTCCGCCCGGATTGTTCTACCCCACGGCCTGGGCCGGGCCGACCTGGACCTATCCTTCGCAGAACCTGCTCAATGCCCTCAAGCTGGCCAGCGGCGCTTCCTATTACATCACGGCCCGGGCCGTGGACTACGCCGCCAACACGGAAGCCTTCTTCAACGCCAACGGCTCCACCTTCACCTTCGACAACGCGCCGCCGGCCTCGGGCATCGCCTTCCCGCTGGACGCCAGCTTCTCCAGCCACACGGTGCTCGTGGCCCGCGGCGGCTCCTCGGACGACGTGGGCGTCTCCACCATCGCGCTCAAGGTCCAGGACGTCCAGCCCGGCTTCGGTTCCTGCTACATGCCCGGACTGGGCTTCGGCCAGAGCTGCGACACCTCCTGGTTCCCGGCCCAGGGCTCCACCTCCGCCTGGACCTTCACGTTCCCGGCCGGCCTCTGGACGCAGGGGCACGCCTACGTCATCCGCTCCTCGGCCACGGACCAAGCCCTGCCCGGCAACGCGCAGGTGGCCCTGTCCTCCGCCGGCTTCAAGTACGACATCGTGGTTCCGACCGTGGTCAAGACCACGCCCGACTACATCAGGGCCTCGGTGGGCTTCATCACGGGCACGTCCACGGACAGCCCGGCCGGCATCGGGAGCCTGGGCTTCGCCCTGTGGTCGGTCACGGACAACGGCTGGTGGACCGGCAGCGGCTTCACCGCGGGCTCGCCCATCTACTTCGGTACCGCCACCTACAACGTGGGCAACCCGGACGACTGGTCCTGGGACTTCGGGGCCATCCCGGTGGTCGACGGCCGGCACTACGTTCTGGCCAGCTCCGCCACGGACAAGGGCGGGGTCCGGCGCGTGCAGAACCCCTTGGGCGACATGTGGATAGACAACTCGGAGCCCACCGCGGGCATCGACCTGCCCGTGGACGGCAGCTTCTACAACAGCATGGGCGTCATCTCCGGCACGAGCAGCGACAACGTGTTCATGGCGACCGTGACCCTCGTGGTCCAGGACCTGGGCCCGGCTCCCAACGGCTGCTACCAGCCTGGGGCGGGCTTCGGCGCGGGCTGCGCCGAGTTCCCGGCTCAGGGCGCGCCGTGCGCGGGCCCCAACTGCAACTGGAGCTTCACGGGCATCCC
>JACRDS010000175.1 GCA_016212825.1 Elusimicrobiota bacterium
AGATGCTGCGCTGCTGCGCCGAGTCCGGCCTGCCCGTGGTGGTCCTGGCCGCGGACGACGGCTGGCGCTGGCCGCGCGGCCTGCCCGTGGCCGAGCTGCGGCCGGCCGACCTCTGCGAGGCCCGCGACCTGACGGCCGAGGCCTTCAACATCGCGGAGAGACGCGGGGTCCCGGTCGTGGTGCGCGCCGGAGCCGGCCTGCTGGGCCGCTGGGAAGCCTCGGCGCGGCAGCCGGCCGCCAGGCCCATCGTCAGGGGCGCCTGGGCGTCCGGCCCCCAGGCCGGGCCCGAGGCGCGGGCCGTCCCGGGCCAGGAAGGGAGCATCCGCGTCATCAAGCCCCTGCCCGCCGACGTCCTGACCCGCCGGCGCGCCGCTCTCGACGAGGCCGAGCCGCCGTCCGAGGCCGCGCTCCCGCAGACCAGCCCCCTTTTCCCGGCGCCCGCGGCCGCGACCCTGGAGGAGCGCGAGCCGCGCCGTCCGGAGGACTTCGCCCCGGAGGGCTCGGACGCCGCGCTGCTCCTTCTGGCCCGGGCTTGGTCGGAGCAGGGGCTCCAGCCCAAGGACATCTTCGTGGCCGTCGGCGGCGTCCCGTGCCGCCCCAGGACCTACGGGGCGCTCGTCCCCGCCGGCTGCGCCGCGGCCGTGGCCATGGGCGCCAAGCTCGCCAACCCCGCGCTCACGGTCGCCGCCTTAGACGACTCCGAGGCGGTCTTCTCGCGGGGCCTGGCCCAGCTCCTCCACGCGGCGCGGGGGGACCACGACATCCTGGTGCTCCTGTGGGAGCGCGGCGCGGAGCGGGCGTTCGAACTCGTGAAGGCGCAGCGCCTGCCCGCGCAAGACGAGGCGGCGGCCGCGGCCCAGTTGTCCCAAGCCGTGGCCCACAAGGGTCTGTCCTTGGCGGTCTGCCCCTGTCCGGCCGGCCTGTCCGCCGTTCCGGGCGCGCAGGACGTCCAGGCCTACGGCGAGGCGCCCGTGACCGCAGCCATCGACAGACGCCCCGCCCTCTGCGCCCGCCTGCTGGAAGAGCTGGCCTGAACCGTTTGACATATTCGTAACATCTCGCCCGTATAATCAATCAGTCGCGCGGGTTGAATAAGTCCATGCATTTTGATATCTTCTTTGCCTTACTTTTGCTCTTTTATTCGACTTCCCGGTCGCTTCGATTTCAGTGCCCAGTTGGCGCAGTGGTAGCGCGCTCCCTTGACATGGGAGAGGCCATAGGTTCAAATCCTATACTGGGCACCACTCTTTCATGGGCATGAAAACGGAGTCCCCCAGCATGGCTGAACCCACCGTCGACATCGAGACCATCCGCCACTCAGCCGCCCATGTGATGGCCCAGGCCGTGCAGGACCTCTTCCCGGGGACCAGGCTGGGCATCGGGCCGGCCATCGAGCACGGCTTCTACTACGACTTCGAGACCGCGCACCACTTCGTGCCCGAGGACCTGCCCCGCATCGAGGCGCGCATGCGCGATATCGCGGCGGCGCGACAGCCCTTCGTGCGGGCCGAGAAGGGGAAGGCCGAAGCCCGCGAACTGCTCGCCAAGTCCGGCGAGAAGCTCAAGCTCGAGCTTCTCGAGGACCTCAAGGACGAGGTCGTCAGCTTCTACACCGACGGGCCCTTCAGCGACATGTGCCGGGGGCCCCACGTGCCGGACACCGGCGAGGTCCGGCACTTCAAGCTGATGTCCATCGCCGGAGCCTACTGGCGCGGCGACGAAAGACGGCCCATGCTGCAGCGCATCTACGGTCTGGCCTTCGCCACGGCCGAGGAGCTCGAGGCGCACCTCAGGATGGTCGAGGAGGCGGCCAAGCGCGACCACCGCCGCCTGGGCAAGAGCCTGGGCATCTTCTTCTTCGACGAGGACGTGGGCCCCGGCCTGCCCATGTGGCTGCCCAACGGCGCGGTGGTCATCGAGGAGCTGGAGAACCTGGCCAAGTCCGCCGAGGCCGCGGCTGGCTACCTGCGGGTCAAGACCCCGCACATCACGAAAGAGTCCATGTATCTCAAGAGCGGGCACCTGCCCTACTACAAAGAGAGCATGTTCCCGCCCATGGAGTTCGAGGGCATCAAGTACTACCTCAAGCCCATGAACTGCCCGCACCACCACAAGATCTTCGGCTCCGAGCTGCGCAGCTACCGCGACCTGCCTCTGCGCCTGGCCGAGTACGGCACCTGCTACCGCTACGAGCAGTCCGGCGAGCTCTTCGGTCTCATGCGCGTGCGCTCCATGCAGATGAACGACGCGCACATCTACTGTTCGCTGGAGCAATTCGAGGAGGAGTTCCTTGCCGTCTGCCGCATGTACCTGGAGTACTTCCGCATCTTCGGCATCGAGAAGTACGTCATGCGCCTGAGCCTCTCGGCGCCCGAGGGCATGGGCAAGAAGTACGTCGGCGAGCCGGAGCTCTGGAAGCGGACCGAGGACATGGTGGCCAGCGCGCTCAAGAACGGCCAGGTCCAGCATGTGGCGGTCCCCAATGAAGCGGCCTTCTACGGCCCCACGATCGACGTGCAGGTCTGGAGCGCCATCGGCAAGGAGTGCAGTTTGGCCACCAACCAGGTGGACTTCGCCGTGCCCCGGCGCGTCGCTCTCACCTAC
>JACRDS010000172.1 GCA_016212825.1 Elusimicrobiota bacterium
GATGCTCACGACCTCGCTCGGGTTACCCGATACCATGCTTCCCGGCTCCGCGGACGAAAGAGTCTCCTGCGGTCATTCCTCTACGCCACCCCGCTTTTTTCATGCCACAAATAGGCCATTACTTATGCAGGAGTCAATAAGCCCGAAGACGAGGAGACGGCTGGCCCGATTCTCGGGTGAGCCAACCCCTTCCGTTCTTCCTTTTATAAAAGGAAGAACGGAAGTGACCAGCTCATCCGAGAGATGAACGGGCTGATTCGGCCTATTCGAGACTAAGGGAGAGTCCTCTCGCAGGCCCGCAGCTCTTCCAATTGCGTCACGAGCTCGGCCGCTTCGGCGTCGGTGCGCGCTTCCTCGCGCAGAACGTTCTCCGAGACGGCGGCGGCGGTCAGGAAGGCCAGGCGGGAGTAGTCGAGGTTCTCTTCTTCCGTGTCCGCGTCGCCCGCGAGGTCCAGGAGATAGGTCCTCAGCCACGAGCCCCAAAAACGCGTGCCCTCCGGCGCGGACTTCCCGTCGCCTTTGAAGCGGCGCATCCCGTCGATGATCCCGCGCATGGCCCGGCCGTTCCACGTATCGGGCGCGGCCAACGCTTCGAGCCGGCGGGCCAGGGCTTCGCCGCGTTCGCTTTCCTGGAACAGGGGCAGGATCCGGGAGAGGAGGAGCCTGGTCTCGGGCTTGAGGTCGTCGAGAGGCAGGAGCAGTTCTTCCACCGAGAGGTCCTTCCGGAAGAGGGCGGTGGTCGTGCTGCGGCTCTCCGGCTCCCAGACCTCGTCTTCGGGGAAGGCCGCCATGTCGAAGGCCGCGGATGAGACCGCGGCCCCCTGGCGCCAGGCCAGGCGCAGCGTGGGGGCGCAGTCGGCCGGAGGCCAGCCCGCGTAGGCGGGGCCGCGGTGCAGGAAGAAGGAGGAGAGGTGCAGGTCGTCGGCTGCCAGGGCGGCGTCCGGGTCGTCGCCGCGGCAGTCCACCACGGAGACCTCCGGCATGGGCAGAGGTCCGCCGCTCTTGAGGGCTTTGACGACCCGGCTGTTGACGAGGTCCGCGTAGACCGCGGCGCCGTCGGCCAGCGTCCGGCGCACGAGCCCGCGGCGGGGATAGGGGGCGCGCTCGGCGCGGCCGAGCCGGCGGGCCGCGGGGCCGTAGAGGAGGAAGTAGTCCGAGGAGAGCATGGGGATGTCGTAGCCGGCCAGGCGCGTGAAGACCTTGGCATGGGTCTCCCGGAAGTCGCGCTGCGGGCCGCAGGCCTCGGCCTGGGCCGCGGTGAAGAGATAATCGAGGCGCTGCTCGCCGCGGCTTTCGTAGCAGCCTTCGGCCTTCTTCTCGGGGACGGTGGCGAAGACGCCGCAGGCCGGGGCCAGGCCTGGGCCGGGCATGAAGGCCTCGGCGAAGCGGCCGCCGTAGCAGGCGACGAACTGCCCCTTGACGGTCTTGCCCGCGCGGCGCGCCCGCGTCACGGCGTCCGCGAGCTCCGGCAGCTCGATCCAGCGGTCCTCCCCCTCCTGGTCCTTGCCGAGCCACATGCCTTCGGGCAGGCCGTGGCCGGTGAAGAGCAGGCGGATCTTCTTCTGGGGATTGTCGGCCAAAGACTCGAGGGCTTCGGCCGCGGAGAGCGGGTCTTGGAAACGGTCTTTCGTCGCAGGCGCAGCGAAGAGGGCGAGGCGCCCGGCCGGGACGCCTTGGGCCAGCGCCCGCAGGTTGTCGCGGCCGAAGCCGTCCGTGGCGTCCTGGGCCGGGCCGGCGAGGCCGAAGACGAACTCGTCCGGCCCGGGCCGCTGGCAGGCGGGGAGGCGGAAGCTTGCACCCGTCTTGTCCTGTTTCGCCTGAGCCGGAGAGGGGCCTGGGAATGCGAGGACGAGGAGGAGGCCGAGGGACATCGGCAGGGATTCTACAAAATGGCTCGGAATGGGAGATATCCGAAGACTATCCACAAACTTGCCCCGGGGCAAGTCCGCTGTCGACTCTGTACGTACAGAGTTTGTGGATAAGTCGGGTTGGACCCTCAACTCGGTCCGGACCGAGTCCGCGGATAACTTCGCTCTGCTGTTGAGGGAGGTGAGCGGCTGACTTGTGATTCTGCTGACCAGTGCTAGAAACTGCCCCTCGCGATGGGCATGCGGCGGCCCACCCCGAAGGCCTTGGGCGAGATCTTCAGGCACGGCGCGGCCTGCCGGCGCTTGTACTCGTTGCGGTCGATGCGCCGGATCACGTCGCGCACCAGGTCCGCCGAGAAGCCCCGCCGCGATATCTCCGCCGCGCCCTGGCGGCCTTCGATGTAGGCGGTGAGCACCGCGTCGAGGACCGCGTACTCCGGCAGGTCGTCCTGGTCCTTCTGGCCCGGCTTGAGCTCGGCCGACGGCGGCTTGTCGATCGTGCTCTGCGGGATGACCTCTCTCTCGCGGTTCATCCAGCGCGCCAGGTCGTAGACCGTGGTCTTGGGCACGTCCGCGATCACGGCCAGGCCCCCGCACATGTCGCCGTAGAGCGTGCAGTAGCCCACGGAGAGCTCGGACTTGTTGCCCGTGGAGAGCACGATGCCGCCCTCCTTGTTGGTCAGGGCCATGAGCAGGTTGCCGCGCACGCGCGCCTGGATGTTCTGCTCCGCGACGCCGATCTCCCCTTCTCCGAACGGTTTGCCCAGAGCCCTCAGGTAAGTCTCGTAAACCTCGGTGATGGGGAGCTTCAGGAAGCGGGTGCCCAGGTTCCTGGCCAGGGCCTCGGCGTCGTCGACGCTCCCCTGGGAGGAGTACCGGGACGGCATGGACACGCCCGCCACCGCGCCCGGCCCCAGCGCCTTGACGGCCAGGGCGCAGACCACCGCCGAGTCGATGCCCCCCGAGAGCCCGATACAGGCCTTGCGCATGCCGCACTTGCGCATGTAGTCGTGGATGCCCAGGACCAGGGCCGCCTCCACCTCGGCGACGTCCGAGAGCCCGTAGGGCGCGGCCGCCTGGGGCAGGGACTCCGTGTCCACGACCACCAGGTCCTCGGCGAAGGACTTGCCCCGCGCCGCGACCCGTCCCTGCCCGTCGAAGACCAAAGAGTGCCCGTCGAAGATGAGCTCGTCGTTGCCGCCCACCTGGTTGCAGTACAGGAAAGGCCGGCGCGCGCGGCGGGCGTGCTCGCGCAGCAGCTTCTCGCGCAGCAGGCTCTTGCCCCGCTCGAAGGGCGAGGCCGAGAGGTTGACGAGGAGGTCCGCCCCGCCCTTGGTCTGCGCGGCCACCGGGTCCGTCCGGTAGAGGCGCCGGCTCTCGCCCGGGGCCCGGCTCCAGGCGTCCTCGCAGATCGTCACCCCGATGCGCAGCCCCTTGAAGCGCACCGGCGCGTTGGCCGCGGCCGGCTCGAAGTAGCGCCGCTCGTCGAACACGTCGTAGGTCGGCAGCAAAGACTTGCCGCGCAGGGCCGCGACCTGGCCCCGGTGCAGCAGCGCCGCGGCGTTGAGGATGGGCTTGCCGGTGCGGCGCGGGTTCTTCGCCGCGCAGCCCACCAGCAGGCCCATGTCGCCCGCGCCGCGGGCCAGGTCCTTGAGGGCCGCGGCCTCGGCGCGTAGGAAGTCCGGGTCCTCCCAGAGGTCGAGGGCCGGGTAGCCGCCCAGGGCCTGCTCCGGGAACACGGCCAGCTCGGCTTCAGCCGCCCGGGCGCGCGCGGCCGCGTCGCGGATGCGGGCCAGGTTGCCCGGGATGTCCCCGACCGTCGTGTCGATCTGGGCGAGGGCGACGCGCATGAGGGCGGCGGGCTCAGTCCTTGGGCGGGGCGGCCTTGGCCAGGAGCTCGCCGAAGACCTCGCCGGTGCCCATGAAGTTCTGCTCCAGGGCCTCGCGGACGTTGGCCTTGAGGTCGCCGTGTCCCACCACGCAGACCGCGGCGATGCCCTCCATGGCCCAGGTCATCATGTCGGCCGGGTCGAGGTGGGTCTCCAGGGCGAGGTGGGCCATGGACTTGACCAGGGCCACCGCGGTGGCCACCAGGTCCTTCTCGATGAGCAGCATCCCGGACATGACGCCGCGGCAGATCCCCGCGACGGTCAGGTGCGGGTCCTGGCGCTTGGCCGTGCTGGTCACGCCCGCGACGATGATCTTGCTGGCGACCTCGGCCGCGGCCGCCGCCGCCGTATCGGCCGGGATGTCCTTGAGCCTGCTGGTGATGATCTCTCGCGCCAGCTTTTCGAAATCGTAGGAGTCGGGCTCGGTCATCATGCGGATTATACAACAAAAGATTTGAGTTATAATCTCCGTGATGAACGTGCGACATCTCGCGGTCCTCGCCGCCCTCGCGGGCCTGGCCGCCTGCGCCTCCGCCGGCCGTCGGGCCCAGCCGGTCTCTCCGTCCGCGGGGCTGCTCATCGGCGCCATGCGCTTTCAGAAGCTCAGCATCCCCGTCCCGGACCGCTACGCCGACATGATCCACCTGGCCCCGGTCGACGCCAAGGGGGAGATGGACCTCGACCGCCTCGTCTCCTCGCAATGGGCCGCGGACCGGCAGGTCTACTTCTTCAACCTGCCGCCCGGGCGCTACGCCGTCCTGGGCGGATCCTATTTGGCCCACGGCCTGCGCTACACCTTCCGTTTCAAGCCCGAGCAGTCGCGCCAGCTCCTGGCGGAGGCCGTGCCCGGGGAGGTCCGCTTCCTGGGCGTGGCCATCGTCCGGCGCGAGTTCCAGGGCGGGGGCGCCTTTCTCGGGAACATGCTCAAGAGCGCGGCCGTGGTCCTGCCGCCCTGGCGGCCTTGGACCACGAAGGTGCTCGGCGCCCTGCGCGCCCTGGACGACAGCCGCCTCGCCGAGGTCGACGCGCTGGCGGCCGCGCGCCGGGACCTGGCCGGGACGCTCTGGTCCGGACCCGTCGGCGCGAGGCTCAACAGGCTGGGCGGGCCGCCGCCCCCGTCGGTCACCACGGGCTTCTGGCGCAAGCGGTCCAAGCCGCAGCGGCCCGCGGAGACCTTCTCCTGGGTCGACACCCTGGAATGGGGAGAGCCCCGGCCCGTCAAGGGCGGCCTGGAGTGGCGCCAGCCCAAGGACAGGGCGCGCATCGCCGTGCTCTTCCGCAGGGAGGGCGACGCCGGCTTCCAGCCCGTCGACGACTACCTGCGCGAGCTGCGCGGCCTGGGGAGCCTCGAGGACAGCCACGCTTTCGAGGAGACCGTGATCTCCACGGCGGTCGCGCGGGTCATCCGCTACACCAAGTACGTCTATCCCGAGCCCTATCTCACGGGCAGCGTCAAGGTCGTGTACCTCACCGAGGTCTCGGTCGTGCCCGGCTCGGGAGGCTACTACGTCCTGCATTACCGGGCCCGCAAGGAGGACTTCGCGAAGCTCCGCGGGGACTACCTGCGCTTCCGCTCCCAGTTGCGCCTCTTCCCCCCGCCGAAGGAGGAGGGCAAGACGTGAGCGTCCTGCGCTTGCGCAAGACCCGCAGCCATCCCCGCTTCCTCATCGACCTGCCCCTGACCCTCTGGGACCGTTCCCATCACCTCATCGACAGCAAGGCCGAGGCCCACGACGTGACCGCGGCGGGCTTCGGCTTCGAGACGCGCGGCGACCTGGAGCGCGTCGGCGCGGTCTACTTCGAACTGCAGCTTCCGGGCGGGGAGAGCGTCTCCGGCACCGCCCGCGTGGCCTGGCGCAAGCAGGGAGGCTGGGGCACCTGGGGCGGGGCCCACATCCTCACCATGTCGCGGCGCGACCGCCGCCGCATCCACCGGGTCATCCACGGCCCCGGCTACGACTGGGGCGGTCTGGCCAACCGCGCGGTGATCGCCGCCCTCGTCGTCATCCTCGCGGTGGCGGTGCAGAAGACCTTCAGCCAGGACGGCGACCTCTGGGTCGGCTTCCCTTTCCTGGTGATGGGGGCCTGCTTCGCGGCCGTGGTCTACTTCAAGGACCGCTAGACTAGAAGCCTTCCCGGCAGCGGGGGTCCATCGCGTCGGCGAGCACCAGCCGGGGGCCCGCGGCGCGCAGGGCGAAGGCCCAGCGCTCCGCGCCCCACAGGGGCGCCTCGGGCGTGTAGGCCAGCAGCAGCGGCCGGCCGTCGCCGCTCGGGTCGTACTCCACGAAGCGCAGCAGGGCCGTCTCGGCCATGAGCGCGTGGGGCATCTCCACGCAGCCGCCCAGCAAGACGCCGGCCGCGGCCAGGCGCAGGCAGCGGCGGAACGTGGCCGAGACCTGGGAGCCCTCGACCATGACGAAGGCGTCCTCGAGGCCGCGCACGCGGGCCTGGGCGCCGAAATCGATCTTCATCTGGACGTCCTCGGGCCTGGGGTCCTGCTGCAGCCGCGCGCTCGGGGCGTCGTCGAGGGAGAAGCGGAAGGCGCCGCTCGCGACGTCGGAGACCACCGCCGCCTTGACCGCGCCGCCGAGGCGGGAGTAGGTCCCCTCGTCGACCTCGCCGCGCAGGGGCGTGAAGCTGGCCTGGGAGCCCTTCAGGCTGAAGCCTTCTTTCACCTTGATGCCGATGATGGGGGTGCCCACCGCGCCGCGCGGCCCGCGCAGCAGGGCGGCGCGCAGCTTGACGGGCTTGTTCTTCCGGCAGGCGCCCCCGTAGGTCGCCGAGGTCCTGGCCACGGTGAAGAGCTCCGAGCCCGAACTCCCCACGACGAGGAAGCGGCTGCCTGGTCCCAGCGGCGGCGACTGGGCCGGCCGGGGGTCCTTGTCGAAGATGACCCATTGCCCCGAGGTCTCGTAGACCGGATAGATGCCCTTGGCCCCGTAAGCTTCCTGGGCCGGCGCGGGTGCGGCCCAGGCCAGGCTCAAGGCGGCGAGGGCGGCGAGCATGCCCTCAGGATACAAAAAACCGGCTCAGCGCGGGAAGGAGAGGGCGCTCGGGGCGCGCGGCTGGGGACGCCGCGGCATCTGCTCCTCGCTCCAGCGCTGCAGGACCTCGCCGCTGCGCGCGTCGAAGAGCCAGGCCCCGTCGCCCGGAGTGATGATGGCCACCCGCTCCCCGTCCGCGCTGTACTCCAGGCGCGTCCCGGTGCCCGGGTGGACCAGGCCTTCGGTGCGGCGCTCCGCGAAGGTCCGGTAGCCCCAGGCCTCCCCCTGGTGCAGCATGAACCAGACATCCTGGCTGCGCCACCACCAGTGGTCCTCGTGCCAGAGCCAGATGGGCTCCTGCGGCGCGGTCCAGGCCCACCAGCGCCTGCCGACCCTCTCGAGCCAGGCCCAGCCTTCCGCCTGGCTCACGGCCCAGGCCCGGCCCGCGTGGAAGGCGGGCAGACCGGGGTGCCAGTGGCGGCGCGGGCGCCGGCACCGGGCGGCGTCCGCTTCGGGGGGCTTGAGCTTTTCCAGGGCCGCGGCGGGGGCGGGGCGCCAGCGCAGGAGCCGGCCGTCAGGTCCCTTCTTCGGGAAGAGCCGCTCCAAGCGGCGCAGGTCCGGCACCTTGCCGTCGAGGGAGGGCGGCCGGATGGACCGCGCGCCCAGGGCTTGCGAGAGCAGGACCGGACGCCAGCGCGGCAGGCGTTCCGGCCGCGCCTCGGCCTGTTGGCTGTGCCGGGCCGGGGCTCCTTCAGCGCGGCCCTGGGCGGTCCCGGCGCGAGGGACGGAGAGCCGCGCGGCCGAGGTCTTCGTCATGAGGGCCCCGGCTTGCGGCGCCCGGTAGGCCATGAGACGGGACAGGACTTCCTGCGTCCGTTCCCGGGCCTGCGCCGGGTCCCTTGCGGCTGTGGAGGACGTCCGCCCTCCAGGGACGGCGCCTTTCGCGGCGACGGGCGGCTCTTTCCCGCCGAGCCGCGGCATGGCGCGCGGCTTCTCGCCCGGGCCGCGCTGATAGACCCGCGGCACGGCCTGGGGCACGGGCACGGGCGCGGGTGCCCGGCCCGCCGCGTTCCAGTAGACCCGCCAGGGGGACTGAGCCCAATCCTCCCGCGTCGTCTTCAGGCTCCCGGGCCTGTCCGCGACCGCGTCGCGCGCCTCTTCGGACGCGGGCTCGGGATCGTCGCGAGCGCCGGCCGTAAGGACGTCCGTCCTGCCGGTGCCGGCGGAACTTCCGATACCGCCGGCGTCAGCCCGCAGGATGCGCAGACCATCGGGAGGGCCCAGCCGGGGGAACTCCGCGGCGGGCCAGGACAGGAGGCCGGCCAGCGCCGCGAGGCAGACGGCGCAGGCCCAGGTCCACGCTCGTCGAGTTGTGGCAGGCCGCATGGCGGGTCCTCTTCCATCCCCCATTTTCGCCCGGTTCGCGCCGGACCGGCAGGGCCGGCGGGCCCGGCCCCGGCTGGGCCTTCCGACCCGTGCGAAAAAAAGACTTGAAGATGTAACAGGGCCGCCGTATACTAAGTCAGTCATGGAACCCTACCACCTCTGGAGGGAGGAGTACCGCCTCGAGGTCGAGAGGGTCCTCCAGGAGATGCGCTCGGGCCATGAAGGCGGCCGGCCCATGGTCACGGAACTGACCGACGGCATCGTCCCTCCCTCCCGCGTGCACAAGGAGCTCCAGGAAGCGCGCGCCGAGGCGGCGCGGCTCAAGGAACGGACCGAGTCTCTGGCTGCCTCCCTCGAGTCCAAGTCCCTGCAGCTCGAGGCCGAGCTGCGCCGGCGCAGCCGGCTCAAGGACCTGGTCATCAAGCTCCACCTCCAGGTCGGGCTCCTGGAGCGCGAGGCCGAGGAGGCGCGCCGCGGCGCCGCGGAGAGCGCCGACAAGTCGCGCCGCTGCCTCGAGGCCGCCCGGGGGGCGCAGGCCCGGCTGGAGGACGTCGTCAGCCGGCTCGAGGTCGAGCAGCAGCGCACCCGGCAGGCCCACGTGCGGGCCGTCTCCCTGCAGAGCGGCATCGACGAGCTGCAGATCCAGCTCGACGCCAAGGAGCGCGCCTTCAAGATCATGCTGGCGCGCTACGACGCGGCGGAGAAGGATTACCTGGAGCGCCTGCAGCGCTATGAGTCCCGGGTCGGAGAGCTCGAGGCGGCTCTCGACGAGGCGCGCCGGCGCGCGGCCGGGAGCGAGGCGCTGGAGGCGGGCTACCAGCGCCAGCTGCGCGAGGCCGCGGCCGCGGCCGAGTCGCGCTTCGAACGGCTCGAGCGCCTGCATCAGGCCAGCGCCGTGCAGTGGGAGGCGGACCGCCAGTCCCTGCAGCGCGGCCTGGACGAGGCCCGCAAGGCCCAGGAGTCCCTGGCGGCGCGCCTGGAGGATGCCCTGCGGCAGAGCGACGGGCTGCGCGGGGAGGCCTCGGAAGCGCGGCGCGCGGCCGTGAAGCTGGAGGACGAGGCCACGCGGCGCCTGCTCGAGGAGGGGCGGGCCCTGCAGGCCGAGCGCCTGCGCCTGCAGGAGGAGTCGGGCCGGGTCGAGCGCGAGAACGCGGCGCGCCGGGCCGAGGCCGAGGAGCTCCTGACCGAGGCGCGCCGCCGCGAGGCGGCGGCCGAGAAGGCCCTGCTCGACGCGCGGCAGGTCAAGGCCGCGGCGGAGGCCGTGGCCCGCAGGCTCGAAGCGGAGCGGGAGCGGCTGCAGGCGGAGTACGAGTCCCGGCGCGGGCAGGCCGAGGCCGAGGGCCGCGCCGAGTTGGAGAGCCTGCGCCGCCGCCTGCGCCAGACCGAGGAAGCCCAGGCGGCCTCCGCGGCCGAGGGCGAGCGCCTGCGCGCCGAGCAGGAGGCCGAGCGGCGCCGCATCATGGCGGAGACCCAGGCCGAGCTCGACCGGATCGGGGAGGCTCCGCCTTCCGGAGGGGCGCCGTCATGAGCCCGGAGCGCGACCAGGATCTGGAGCGGCCGCTGCCTTCCGGCGAGGGCGTCCCGGCGCCCCCCCCGGCCAGATCATGGACGAGGCGCGCTTCGAGGAGCTGCAGAGGCGCCTGCGGTCCAAGGAAGCCCAACTGCAGGCCGCGCTCAAGGACCAGGAGTCCTTGCGGGCCCGGCTGGTCGAGGCGACCCGGTCTCTGGACGCCGCCCATGAGGCCGCCGCCCAGCACCAGCGCGAGCACGCGGCCAGCGCCGCCCTGTCCCAGGAGCTCACCGAGACCCTGCGCGTGGCCGCGCAGGCGCGGGCCCAGCTCTCCGCGGCGCTGGCGGAGGCTCGCCGCGCCGCGGCGCAGTGGCAGGAGCAGTCCCTCCGGGAGCGGGACGAGAAGGCCGTCCTGGCCGGGGAGAGCGACAAGGCGCGCCTCCAGGCCGAGGGCCGCGCCCAGGACCTGGCCGCCGAGGTCGGGAGGCTCAAGTCCGAGTCCGCGGGCAAGGAAGAGGAGATGAACCGCTTCAGGGCCCTGGCGGTCGAGGCGGCGCGCGAGGCCGCGGAGGCCCGGCTGGAGTCCCAGCGCCGGCTGGCGAACGTCGACGCCCTCCAGCACGAGGCCAACGAGGCCATGGACACGGCCGCGGAGATGAAGAGCCAGGCGGAGCAGCGCCTGGAGGAGCAGCGCCTGACCTTCGCGGAGGAGCGCCGCGCCCTCGAGGAGAAGGCCCAGGCCGCCGCCCGGGAGGCGGCCGAGCTCAAGGGCGAGCTGCGCCGGCGCGTGGAAGCCGAGCTGGCCCAGGCGCGGCCCGCGCTCGACTCCGAGCGCGCGGCCCTCTTCGCCGCGGTGGAAGCGGAGCGCGAGAAGCTCCGGGCCGAGGCCAAGGCCCGGATCGAGGCGGAGCGGGCCAGGCTGCAGGCCGTGGACCAGTCCCTGCAGAAGGTGGAGAGCATGCGCGCGGAGCAGTCCGCGGAGCGGGCCCGCATCCTGCGCGAGGTCCACGCGGAGCTCAACAGGAAGGACATCCCGGCGGCTCCTCAAGGAGCGAGTCCTCCCGTCACCAGGCCAGCAGAGAAGAAGTCCCCCCCTCCTGCCCGGACTCCGCACTCCGAGCCGCCCCAGCGCCGTCCCTGGCTCTGGGCCGCCGCGGCCGCCGCGGCCGCCCCCCTGCTCTGGTGGCTCGCCACGCTCCTGCCCTGAGTTCCTGTCATTCGGTTACGGTTATTTCCCTATAAAATAATCTTGGCGGGCGGGCCGGGATTTGGTATCATCTTTCCCCTGAGGGTGATCGGACGTCCTCGATTTGCCGTCAATCCAGAAGGAGTCACGGAGGATAAGCACAGCGGATGATCAACGTATCCATGAAAGCCATGTTGGAAGCCGGAGTCCACTTCGGCCATCAGACCCGGCGCTGGAACCCCAAGATGGGCCGTTTCATCTTCGGCGAGCGCAACAGCATCCACATCATCGACCTGCAGAAGACCGTCAAGGAGCTCAAGAAGGTCTACGCCTGGGTGCGCGACCAGGCCGCGGCCGGCAAGACCTTCCTCTTCGTCGGCACCAAGAAGCAGGCGCAGGAGATCCTGCGCACCGAGGCCCAGCGCTGCGGCGCGGCCTACGTCTCCGACAAGTGGCTCGGCGGCACGCTCACGAACTTCATGACCATCCGCCGCTCCATCAAGCGGCTCGAGGAGCTCGAGAAATGGCAGTCGGACGGCATCCTGGCCGTCATGCCCAAGAAGGACGCGGCGCGCGCCGGCAAGGAGATGGCCAAGATGCAGAAGGTCCTGACCGGCATCCGCGCCCTGACCCGCCTGCCGGACGTGATGTTCGTGGTGGACCCGGTGGAGGAGGACCTGGCCGTGGCCGAGGCCCGGCGCCTGAGCATCCCCATCGTGGCGGTCTGCGACACGGACTGCGACCCGGACCTCATCGACCACCCCATCCCGGGCAACGACGACGCGGCCCGCTCCATCAAGCTGTTCTGCGGCTTGATCGCCGACGCCGTGGCCGAGGGCGCCTCCGCCTACGCCGCGGCTCAGACCGCTGCGACCTTGGGCGAGGCCGAGGCCCAGATGCTCGCCTCCGAGGGCGCGGCCCCCGAAGGCGCGGCCCCCGAGGGCGTCAAGATCGTCGAGGAGCCCGTCGAGGAAGGCATGGCCGCCTGGGAGAACGAGATGCGCCCGGCCGCGGCCAAGGCCAAGCCCAAGCCCAAAGGCCGCACCAAGGGCCGCGTGCTGGCCGAGATCGTGGAGGAACTGGAATGATCACCGTGACCCCTGTAGAGATGAGCCGTCTGATCCGGGACCTGCGCGAGAAGACCGGCGCCGGGATGACGGCCTGCAAGAAGGCCCTGGAAGCCTCCGGCTGGAAGCTCGACGAGGCCCTGACCGCCCTGCGCAAGCAGGGCCAGGCCGACATGGCCAAGCGCGCGGCGCGCGCCACCAAGGAAGGCGCCATCGCCTTCAAGGCGGCGGGCAAGAGCGGCGCCATCATCGAGCTCAACAGCGAGACGGACTTCGTGGCCCGCACGGACGAGTTCAAGGCCCTGGCCCAGTCCCTGGCCGACAAGGCCTGCGCCGGCGAGATCAGGCAGCCCGCCGACGCCGCGCCTTTCATCGAGTCGGTGCAGACCAAGATGCGCGAGAACATGGCCCTGCGCCGCCTGGCGCGCTTCACCCTGCAGGGCGAGGGGCTCGTGGCCGGCTACATCCACATCGGCGCCAAGAACGGCTCGCTCATCGAGATCGCGGCGCCCAGCGCGGCCGCGGCCGCGCACCCGGCCGTGGCGGAGCTGGCCAAGGAGCTGCTCCTGCAGATCGTGGGCTTCAACGCCAAGTACCTGCGGCGCGAGGAAGTCCCCGCCGCCGAGATCGTCAAGGAGAAGGAGATCCACGCGGAGACGCTGCGCAAGGAGGGCAAGCCCGAGGCCGCGATCCCGAAGATCGTGGAGGGCAAGATCAACAAGCTCTTCTACCAGACCTTCTGCCTGCTCGAGCAGATGAGCGCCCGCGACAACAAGACCTCGATCGCCAGCATCATCAAGGACGCCTCGGCCAAGGCCGGCGGCGAGCTGAAGGTCGTGCGCTTCGCCCGCTACACGCTCGGCGAGTGATGCGCAAGACCAGGCGGGTCCTGCTCAAGCTGTCGGGGGAGTCCCTGGGCGGCCGGGCCACCCGCGGCATCGACTCGGAGTCCCTGCAGCGCATCGCGGCGCAGGTCAAGCGCGCAATCGCCCGGGGCGTGCAGATCGGCGTCGTGGTCGGCGGCGGCAACATCTGGCGCGGGGCCTTGGACCGGGGCCACGCCATCGGACGGGTCACCGCCGACTACATGGGGATGCTGGCCACGGTCATCAACGCCCTGGCCCTGCAGGACGCCCTGGAGGACCTGGGCGTGCAGACCCGGGTGCAGACGGCCATCGAGATCTCCAAGCTGGCGGAGGCCTACATCCGTCGGCGCGCCATCCGGCACCTGGAGAAGGGGCGCGTGGTCATCTTCGCCGGCGGCACGGGCAACCCCTACTTCACGACCGATACCGCCGCGGCGCTGCGGGCCGTGGAGATCGAGGCCGACGTGCTGCTCAAGGCGACGCAGGTGGACGGGGTCTACGACGACGACCCGCGCACCAACCCCAAGGCCAAGAAGCTCGAGCGCGTCACCTTCATGGACGCCATCCGGCGCCGCCTGCGCGTCATGGACACGACGGCGCTGACGCTGTGCATGGAGAACCGCATGCCCATCGCGGTCTTCGACCTGGCCGTGCCGGGCAACATCGCCAAGGCGGCGGCCGGCAAGAGAGTCGGAACCTGGATAACGGAGTGAGACTATGCCTATCACGGAAGCGATCAACGGCGTCGTGACCAAGATGGAAGAGGCCATGAAGGAGCGCCTGACCCGGCTGGGCCGGGACTTCTCGGCCCTGCGCACCGGCCGCGCCAACCCCATGCTCCTGGAGGGCGTGAAGGTCGAGTACTACGGCCAGATGGTCCCCCTGAAGCAGGTGGCCGCGGTCTCCGTGCCCGAGGCGCGGACCATGGAGGTCCGCCCCTGGGACCCCACCGTGCTCAAGGCCCTGGAGAAGGCCCTCTCCCAGGCGGACCTGGGCTCCTCCCCGCAGAACGACGGCAAGCTCATCCGCATCAGCCTGCCCCAGATGAACGAGGAGCGGCGCAAGGAGATGGTCAAGGTGGTCAAGAAGATGGGCGAGGAGACCAAGGTCGGCCTGCGCGGCGACCGGCACGAGGCCCTGGAGAAGCTCAAGAAGGCCCAGAAGGCCAAGGAGATGAGCGAGGACGACCTCAAGCTCATGGAGGCCAAGGTCCAGAAGTCCATCGACGCCTTCTCCAAGCAGGTCGACGACACCGTCGCCGCCAAGGAGAAGGAGATCACGACGGTTTGACGCTGTTCTCCGAGCGCCCAGACAGCGAAGCTGTCTGGGCGCAACCGGCGCCCGAAGGGCGACGGAACGCTGTTTGATAAGGGACTCCTTGAAGACCACATCCGGCTCGTCTCTCGACAAATCCCGCCTCCCCCGCCACCTGGCCATCATCATGGACGGCAACGGCCGCTGGGCCAAGTCCAAGGGCCTGCCCCGCGTCGCCGGACACAAGGCCGGGGTGGACTCGGTGCGCGAGATCGTGCGGGCCTGCTCGGACCTCAGGATCCCGGTCCTGACCCTCTACGCCTTCTCCACCGAGAACTGGGCCCGCCCCCAGGACGAGGTGACGGACCTCATGGGCCTGCTGGCCTTCGCCCTGCGCCGCGAGGCCGACATGCTGGACAAGAACGACGTGCGCCTGCAGGCCATCGGGCACATCGCGGGCCTGCCCCAGAGCGTGCGCTCCGAGGTGGAGCGCGCCGTGGACAAGCTCAAGGACAACACGGGCCTGCTGCTCAACCTGGCCCTCAACTACGGGGCCCGGCAGGAGATCGTCGACGGGGTCAACCGCCTCATCGCGGAGGGCCGCAAGTCGGTGAGCGCCGACGAGCTATCCGGCGCGCTCTACACCGCGGGCCTGCCCGACCCGGACCTGGTCATCCGCACCTCGGGCGAGATGCGCGTGTCCAACTTCCTGCTCTGGCAGATCGCCTACTCCGAGCTCTACGTGACCCCGGTCTTCTGGCCCGACTTCCGGCGCGAGCACCTGCATGCGGCCCTGGCGGACTACCAGCGCCGGCCGCGGCGCTTCGGGGGCGTGTAGGTGCTGCTGCCGCGCGTCCTGACCGCCGCGGTCGGCATCCCCCTGCTGCTCTTCCTGCTGCACGCCGGCGGCCTGGCCTGGACCGCTTTCACGGCCGCGGTGAGCGTGCTGTGCGTCTACGAGTACGGCCTCATCCTGGCTTCGGGCGGCCGGCCGGTGCAGCGCTGGACCTTGCTCCTGGGCGGCTCGGTCCTGGCTTTGAGCGTGGCTCTGGGCGGGCCGACCCAGGCGGTCCTGTGCGCGGTGGCGGCGCTCTTCCTCCTGCGTGAGATGGCCTCCCCGGTCCACTCGCTGGAGCGGCTGTCCTTCACCCTGCTGGGGGCCCTGCTCCTGGGCTGGATGCCGGCGCATCTGGCCCTCATCCGCGACCTGCGTCCCGACGGGGAGAAGCTGACCTTCCTGCTCTTCATCACGGTGTGGCTGACGGACACGGCCGCCTACGCGGCCGGGCGCGCCTTCGGCCGCCACAAGCTGGCCGCGGGCCTGAGCCCCAAGAAGACCTGGGAAGGGGCCGCGGCCGGCTTCGTCTTCGCCGTGGGCGGGGCCTTCCTGCTGCAGAGACTCCTCGCCCCCGCCGGCCTGGGGCCGCGCGGCGCCCTGGCCCTGGGCGCGCTCATCGGGGTCTGCGGCCAGCTCTCGGACCTGGCCGAGTCCATGGTCAAGCGGGCCGTGGGCGCCAAGGACTCGGGCAACCTCCTGCCCGGCCACGGCGGGGTGATGGACCGCTTCGACTCCTTCATCCTGGCCGCGCCGGCCGTGTACTACTTCTTGACGCTCAAGTAGCCGGGCAGAAGTGGTTTCCCACCCCGCTTCTTGGGACGATTGACATCCCCCCATCTCTGTCGGTAGGGCCTTGGCTCGCGCTTATACCCTGGCTTGACCGGCAGGAGCATCGGCTCATACCCCAGCGCGGCTAAAACGGCGGACATGGTGCTCCACTTGAAGTCAGCTCCGGCTTCCATTCGCGAGATGCGCGCCTGAGTAAGGCCGGCTCTCCGAGCCAACTCTTTCTGGCTGAGGTCCTGGGCCTTGCGCAGATACCACAGCTGGCGATCGAGGGTCCAACCGCCCCACATCCCGAGGGCTGGAACAGCCTGTTTCGCGACTACCTCCAGGGGATCCGGCATGGAAAGGACATCGCGCATCATTTTGAGAGCCTGCTCGTCAGCCAAGGACATGCTTATCTCCTAGACGATATATTCACTCTGCACGTAACGGGTGAATACATCTTTGACGGTATATTCACTACCAGCGCTGGAGGTGGATATATCCGGCACGATATGGCAGTCGGCCGTCCCTGCTTTTCATACGATTGAGGGCGGGAAAAGTTCCATGTCGTGGCGACGGCCTTCATGAGATCGGCGCGACCGAGGAAAGGTCGCGCCAGCTTAGCGGTTCCTTTCGGGGCCGCGAACGGTTACGGCCGCAGGAGGGTCCCCCCGCCGCCGGTGCCGAGCACCGCGTCGCGGAGGTTGCGGCCGTCCTTGGAGCAGCGCAGGATGCGGGCGGAGCCGGCGCGGCCGGTCTTGAGCAGGGCCTGCAGCTTCTCGACCTTCTTGCGCATGCCGCCGGTGACGTCGGGGGCGCGGGAGCCTTTGATGGCGCCGAAGAGGGCTTGGATGTTCCTGCGGTCGAGGGC
>JACRDS010000177.1 GCA_016212825.1 Elusimicrobiota bacterium
CGGCACGACCCCGTGATCGGCCGCTCCGACGATATCGAGCGCGTCATCCAGCTCCTTTCCCGCCGCACCAAGAACCACCCCGTCCTCATCGGCGAGCCCGTCGTGGGCAAGACCGCCATCGTGGAGGGCTTGGCCCAGAAGATCTCCCTGGGCGACGTGCCCGAGATCCTCAACAACAAGCGCGTCCTCTCCCTGGACCTGGCCCTGGTCGTGGCCGGCACCAAGTACCGCGGCGAGTTCGAGCAGCGCCTCAAAAACATCATCGAGGAGATCCGCCGGGCCAAGGGCCAGATCATCCTTTTCGTCGACGAGCTGCACACCGTCATCGGCGCGGGCGCGGCCGAGGGCGCCATCGACGCCTCCAACATGATTAAGCCCGCCCTCTCCCGCGGCGAGCTGCAGTGCATCGGCGCCACCACCCTCGACGAGTACCGCAAGTACATCGAGCACGACGCGGCCCTGGAGCGGCGCTTCCAGCCGGTCATCGTGGACCCGCCCACGGTGGAGGAGACCATCGCCATCCTCAAGGGGCTCAAGGAGAAGTACGAGGCGCACCACAAGGTCAAGTACGAGGACGCGGCCCTCTCCGCCGCGGCCAACCTGGCCGACCGCTACATCTCCGAGCGCTTCCTGCCGGACAAGGCCATCGACCTCATCGACGAGGCCGGCTCCCGGGCGCGCCTGCAGACCACCCAGACCCCGCCGCAGTTCAAGGACAAGGAGGTCGAGATCGAGAAAGTGGTCAAGGAGAAGTCCGGCGCCATCTCCGGCCAGGAGTACGAGAAGGCCGCCCGCCTGCGCGACAAGGAGAAGGAGCTGCGCAAAGCCCTGGAGGAGCACAAGAAGAAGTGGCGCGAGAAGCGCGACCAGTCCACCCCCGCCATCACGGCCGAGGACGTGGCGTATGTGGTCTCCAAGTGGACGGGCGTCCCGGTCACCAGCCTCACCGAGTCCGAGACCGAGAAGCTGGTGCACATGGAGGAGGTCCTGCACAAGCGCATCATCGGCCAGGACGAGGCCATCAGGGTCATCTCCCAGGCCATCCGGCGCTCGCGCGCGGGGCTCAAGGAGCCCAAGAAGCCCATCGGCTCCTTCCTGTTCCTGGGCCCCACGGGCGTGGGCAAGACCGAGCTGGCCCGGGCCCTGGCCGAGTTCCTCTTCAACAACGAGGAAGCCATCGTGCGCGTGGACATGTCCGAGTACATGGAGAAGTTCGCGGTCTCCCGCCTCATCGGCGCGCCTCCCGGCTACGTCGGCTACGAGGAGGGCGGCCAGCTCACCGAGGCCGTGCGCCGCAAGCCCTATTCCGTGGTCCTGCTCGATGAGATTGAGAAGGCGCACCCCGACGTCTTCAACATCCTCCTGCAGGTCATGGACGACGGCATCCTCAACGACAACCTGGGCCACAAGGTGAGCTTCAAGAACACCGTGGTCATCATGACCTCCAACGTGGGCGCGCGCCTCATCTCCCGCGGCAAGTCCCTGGGCTTCATGGCCCCGGACGAGAAGCAGGACGAGCGCGACTACAAGAAGATGAAGGAGACGGTGATGGAGGAGGTCAAGCGCGTCTTCAACCCCGAGTTCATCAACCGCATCAACGAGATCATCGTCTTCCATTCCCTCAACGAGGACGAGATGAGGCAGATCCTCAAGCTCATGCTCTCCCGCGTGCGCGCCAAGATCGAGGTGCAGGGCTACAAGATCGAGTTCTCCGCGGCCGCCGAGGACTATCTGCTCAAGACCGGCTTCGACCCCAACTACGGGGCCCGGCCCCTGCAGCGCACCATCCAGCGCGCGGTGGAGGACCCCCTGTCCGAGGATATCCTACTCAAGAAGTTCGAGTCCGGAGGGACCATCGCCGTGGACCTGGACCCGGGCGGGGAGAAGCTTGCCTTCTCTTCGCGTCCCGCGCCGGTCAATCAGACCCCCTCCTGACCCCGGAGGCGCATGATCCGTCGCGAAGACGCCGGCCGTAAGGAAGTCCGTCCGGCCGGCACCGGCGGAACTCCCGATACCGCCGGCGGACCGCCGCACATGGCGGTCGCCGCCGCGAGCCGCGCGGCGCACCGCATCCCCCCGCGGGCGCGGCCGCGCCTGCAGAGGCTCGACCTCATGCTTGTGGCGGCCATGCTCGTGGTGACCGTGTCCTACGTCCTAGGCTACCGTCTGGATTGGGGACAGGAGCAGGGGCTGGGCCTCGGCCCGGCAGCGGAGGAGGAAGAGGAGACCCTGGGGGCGCAGATTCCGGCCCCGGCGGCGGTCCTGCCTCCGCCTCCGGAGCCCGCCGCGCCGCCGGCTCCGGCTCCTGCGCCGGCCCCCGCCGCAATCGCGCCGGCGCCGGCCCCCGCCTGGGCCCAGCGGCCGGAGCAGACCGAGTGGGAGAGGATGACGTCGGAGCTGGCCGTCGTCGCGGCCCGTCATCCCGGCCGGGTGGCGGTGGTGCTCAAGGACCTGCGCACCGGCCGCGCCTGGTATTACCATCCGGACGACCTGTTCCCCGCCGCCAGCCTCATCAAGGTGCCGGTCATGGCCGCCGCCTTCTATAAGATCTCGGCGGGGGAGCTGTCGCTCAAGGAGCGCTTGGTCCTGCGCCGTTCCACGCGCGTCGGCGGCTCGGGGAGCCTCAAGTGGCGTCCGGACGGGACCCGCCTCACCGTCGAAGATGCCCTGGTCAAGATGATCAACGAGTCGGACAACACGGCCACGGCCATGCTCATCGAATCCATCGGCCTGGGCTACGTCCAGCAGCAGTTTCCCCGCATGGGGCTGCTCTACACCGGGATCTATCCCGAAGGCATGAGCATCAAAGGGGGGCGCGTCGCGCACGAGAACTACACGACCGCTCGGGAGATGACCATGCTCCTGGAGAAAATCTACCATGGCGAGGCCGTGGACAAGGCCTCGAGCTCGGTCATGCTGAGCATCCTCAAGCGGCCCAAGGCCGCGGCGTCGCGCCTGGCCAAGGGCCTGCCGCGCGGCTGGGAGATTGCGCACAAAACGGGCCTGCTGCGCATGGCCTGCCACGACTCGGCGATTTTCTTCACGCCCAACGGCGACTACGCCATGACCGTGCTCACCGGGCAGAACCGCAGCTACCAGTCCGCCAAGGACTTCATCAGCCGCCTGGGTCGCATCACCTTCCGCTACTACGCGGGCGGCGGACGGCGCCGCAGCTCCTCGGCGAGGCCGCCGTCATGAGGACTGCGCGGCCGTTCGCCCTGTTCCTGCTGCTGGCCGCGGTCCCCGTCGGCTCCCAGGATGAGGATGTCTCCATACAGAGGCACTTGGTCGACCTGCATCTGGGCGACTCGGTGGAGGACGTCCAGCTCATCTATCCGCCGGCGCAGGAATGGCCGTCCCGGGAGTACGGCCGGATCCGGGTCACCCGGCTGCGCGTGGACCGCGAGGCGGCCAAGAGCTTCCCCGCCGACGTGCAGACGATGTGGCTGGGATTCCGACATGGGCGCCTGGCGGACATCCAGCTCGTCTACAACGCGCGCTTCTCGCGCCGGAAATCCGCCGAGCGCCTGGCGCGGGACCTGGCCCTGGTGTACGGCGAGCCGAAGCGCAGCGGCGACAGGTTCTGGTGGACCGACGGCCGCACCGTGCTGCGCGTCTTCCCGGAGGAGCTGCCGGCGCGCCCAGGGGCCGAGCATTCCGTGGAGCTGCGCACCAGCATCCAGATCATCGAAAGGGACCTCTTCCAATCGACCTGAGCGGGCAAGCCTCTCATCTCTGCTTCGGGGTCCTCGCCGCGGCCGGCCTGGGGCTGCTCCTCAACGCGAAGGACTGGCTCGCGCTGTTCCGTAAAGTTCCGGGCCGGACCTGGGGTCTCCTGGCCGCGGCCATGGCGGCGGCCTTCTTCTTCCGGGCCTGCCTCGTGCCGCACCGGAGCTACGTCTTCAACGACGAGTACGAGCACGTCGCCATCGCCAAGAACCTGCGCGAGAGCGGGCGCTTCTCGCGCTGCGAGTTCTACCTGGACGACCGCTGTCTGTCCTCCTACCTGCCCCAATGGGTGCCGGGCTTCCATTTCCTGCTGGCCAGGACGACTGAGGTCTTCGGAACCGGCCTGGAGGGGGCTTACGAGTTCAACGCGGCCGTGGGCGCCCTGGGCGTGGGCGCGGTCTTCCTGACGGCCTACCTTGCCGCCGGCGACGCGACGGCCGCCCTGGCGGCGGCGCTGCTCCTGTGCTTCTTCCCTCTCCACCTGAAATTCTCCGGGAGCGCCTCACCGGACGGGCTCGCGCTGCTCTCCGTCACCCTGAGCCTAGCCGCGGCCTTGGCCGCGGCTAGGCTGAGGACCGCGCGCTCCATGGGGTTGTTCCTTGCCGCCGCGGGCTGGGCTCTGCTAGTCCGTCCCGAGAGCGGGCTCGCCGTCGTCTTCCAGGGCGCCCTGCTGGCGCGGAGGTCGCCGCGGTGCGGCTTCCTGGGTTGGGGCCCGCTGCTGGTCCTGCTCCTGCCCGGACTCCTCTATCTGCCGCATATCGCGGCCTTCGACGTGGAGACCTACGGCAGTGGCGGGTCGGTGCCGGGCCGGCTGCTGTTGCTTCGCGGGCTGCGGTTCTGGCTCGACGGCCGGAGCGTCCCTGCGGCCGTCGTCCTGCTGGCGGCACTGGGCTGGCATCGGGCGTCCCGGGAGGACCTCGTTCCGGATTGGTGGTGGCCGGCCTATTTCCTGTCGTTCCTCTTCCTCTACTCCTTCATAAACAGGGGGGATATCTCCCAGGGGGATTTCCAGCGCTTCAATCTCCAACTCTGCCTGCCGGTCCTGCTCTTGGCCGGGATGGGCTGCCGCGCCGCCCTGCGGGCCGCCCGGGAGATGCGCCGCGGCCGGGCGGCGGTCGGCGTGGGGCTGGCGGCGCTGCTGGCCAGCCACGCCCTGGGCGTGCCTTACATCTACGCCGACACCGTCGAGCCGCGCTGGCGGCAGGAGCGGGAATCCCTCCTTGCCGCCGCGGCTGGTCTGGACCCGGCCTGCGTCTTCGTCGCCTACAGCCCTTCCACCGTCATCGCCGTCCTCGACCGTCCGAGCGTGAACATCTCCTACGCCATGGACGAGGCCGTCCTCTCGCGCGAGCTCCGGGGCCGGTGCCTGGTGCTCGTCCGGGACCATGCCTGCCGGCAGGACCGCAGGGGCCTCTGCGCCGCCCTGGACCGGAAGTTCCGCCTACAGGCGGTCGCGGCGCCGCTCTATCTCCTCAGGCCCCGGACTGCCGCAGCCGAGCCGCGGCGAAGAACGCCTTGAGGAGCCTGGCGTCCTTGATCCCCGGCTCGCGTTCCGCCCCGGAGCAGACCTCCACGGCGTAGGGTCGGGCCGCGGCCGCGGCTGCGGCGACGTTGGCGGGGGTGAGGCCTCCGGCCAGGACGACCGAGAAGCCCCGGGCGCGGGCCGAGAAGTGCCAGCACTCCCGCAGGGATTCCGCCGTGGGGTGTTCCCCGCCGGCCGGGCTGACGCGCACGAGGTCGACGTCGTAGATCTTGAGGTCCCCCAGACCCATGCCCGGGCTGTGGCGCACGGCTTTGAAGACGGGGACGGGATAGCCGGCGCAGTCCGCGGGGGTCTCGTCCCCCCGCAGCTCCACGGCGTCGAGGCCGCATTCGCGGACGGTGAGGAGGATATCCCGGCGGCTGCAGCCGCGGAACACCCCCACCTTGAGGACGCCCGGCGCGGCCCCGGCGCAGAGCCGGCGGGCGTGGCGCAACTGCACGTGGCGCGGCCCGGGCCCGAAGACGAAGCCTACGGCCCAGGAGCCCAGGGCGCAGGCCAGACGCACGTCCTGGGCCCGGGTGAGGCCGCAGACCTTGACCCGCATCAGGAGGCGCCCAGCCTGCGCAGGGCTTCCAGGGCCTGGAAGGCTCGGCAACTGTCCACGGATTCAGCGGCCAGGGCCAGCCCTTCCTTGAAGTCCGCGGCGCGGCCCGCGACCATGAGGGCGGCGGCGGCGTTGAGGAGAGCCACGTCGAAGGCCGGGCCGCGCTCCCCCTTGAGTATGCCCAGCAGGATGCGCGCGTTGGCGGACGCGTCGCCGCCGGCGAGGGCTGCGTTGCAGACCGGCTTGAAGCCCAGGGCGGCGGCGTCGAGCTCGTACTCGTCGATGCGCCCCGCACGCAGCCGGGCCACCACGGCGGGCGCGGCCAGGGAGAACTCGTCGAGCCCGTCGCGGGAGCTCACCACCATGGCGGACTCGCTGCCCAGGGCCTGGAGGGCCCGCGCCAGGAGAGGGACCAGGGCCGGGTCGTAGACGCCCAGGAGCTGCTGGGACGCCCCGGCCGGGTTGGCCAGGGGCTCCATGAGCTCGAAGACCGTGTGTACGCCCAGTTCGCGGCGCAGGGAGCGCACCGAGTCGAGCGCCGGATGATATCGGCTGGAGAGGAAGAAGCCCACGCCGGCCTCCTCCACGCAGCGGGCGGCGCGCTCTGGCGCGAGCTCGACCGGCACGCCCAGAGCCTCCAGGACGTCGGCCGAGCCGCAGCGCCGGCCCGCGGAGCGGCTGACCTGCTTGGCCACGGCCGCGCCGGCTCCGGCGGCGATGAAGGCGACCGTGGTGGAGATGTTGAAAGCCCCGGCCGCGCCGGCTCCGTAGGCGCAGGTGCCGCAGGTCTCCAGGAGGGGGGCGCGGGAGACCTTGACCTTCACGCCGAGCTCGCGCACGGCCTGGCTGAAGCCCACGACCTCGTCCCCCGTGGGGCCGCGCATGGCCAGGGCACCCACGAAGGCGCCGGCCTGGCCCGGAGTGGTCCCGCCGCCCAAGACGGCGCCCATGGCGCGCCGGGCGCGGTGCAGGGGAAGAGTCTCCCCTCCGAGGACGGTCTCCAGGGCCTCCGCGAAAGTGTAGCTCATCCCTTGGGCAGAGACAGGGTCAGGACCGCGCCGCCCCCGGCGCCGTTGCCAGCCGCGACGCGGCCGCCGTGCGCCGACACGATCTTCTCCGCCACGGCCAGGCCCAGGCCCAGGCCGCGCGGCTTGGTGGTGTAGAACGGGTGCAGGACGTTGGGCAGGTCCTCGGGCTTGAAGCCCGGCCCGCTGTCGCGGACCTCCACGAAGGCGCTGCCCGGCCGGGAGCCCCAGGCCACGGTCACGGTCCCGGCGGCGCCCGCGGCTTCGACCGCGTTGTCCAGGACGCGGCGCACGGCTTCGGCCAGGGCCGCGGCGTCGGCCTGCACCGTCACCTCGGCCTTGGGCCGCTCACGCTTGACCTTGACCCCTTCCGGCACCGCGCAGTCCTTGAGCGCGGTCTCCACCACCGTGCCCAGGACGGCGGGGGCCGGCTTGAGCTCTAGGACGCGCGAGAAGCGCAGCATGTCCGAGATGAGGCGGTCGGCCCGGGCGATCTCGGAGGCGATGATGCCCAGGTGCTTCTCCACCTTCGGGTCCTTCGCCGCCGAGGCGCCCAGCTTGGTCTTGACGAAATAGGACGAATTGTTGATCACGGCCAGGGGGTTGCGCAGTTCGTGCGCCACGACCGAGGCGATGCGGCGGATGAGTTCGTAGCGTTCCTTGTCCATGGCTAGAGTCCCGGCTTGGTCATCTCCTCGGGTCTGACCCAGGCGTCGAACTGCTCCGGGGTCAGCAGGCCCAGCGCCACGGCCGCGTCCTTGAGGGTCAGCCCTTCCTTCTGGGCCAGCAGCGCGGCCCGGGAGGCGGCGTCGTAGCCTATGCGCGGGCTCAGGGCCGTGACCAGCATGAGGCTCGCGGCGGTGAGCTGGGCGATGCGGCCGCGGTCCGGCTCCAGGCCGCGGCAGCAGTGTCCGTCGAAGCCGCGCAGGGCCGCGGCGAGCAGGCGGCAGGAATCCAGGAAGTCCCGGATGATGAGGGGCTTGGCCGTGTTGAGCTCGAGGCTGCCGGAGGCGCCGGCGGCGGCCACCGCCGCGTCGTGGCCCAGGACCTGCCAGCAGACCATGAGCAGGGCCTCGCACTGTGTGGGGTTGGCTTTGCCGGGCATGATGGAGGAGCCGGGCTCGTTGGCGGGCAGGCGCAGCTCGCCGAGACCGGCGCGCGGCCCGGAGGCCAGCCAGCGCACGTCGTTGGCGATCTTGATGAGGGAGACGGCTGCGCCGCGCAGGGCGCCGTGCGCGAAGACCAGGGCGTCGTGCCCGGCCAGGGCTTCGAACTTGTTCGGGGCGCTGACGAAGGGCCGGTGCGTGAGGTCGGCGACGCGCCGGGCGGCGAGGTCCGCGAAGCCGGCCCGGGTGTTGAGGCCTGTGCCCACGGCCGTGCCGCCGAGAGCCAGCTCATGGAGGCCGGGGAGGGCCAGCTCGACGCGCCGGGCGGCGTTCTCCAGCATCTGGCACCAGCCGGAGATCTCCTGGCCGAGGGTCAGGGGCACGGCGTCCATGAGATGGGTGCGGCCGGTCTTGACCAGGTCCCGGTACTCCTCGGCCTTGCCGCGCAGCGTGTCGAGCAGCCCGCGCAGGGCGGGCAGGAACTCGTCCTGGAGCGCCGCCACCGCGGCCACGTGCATGGCCGCGGGGAACGCGTCGTTGGTGCTCTGGGACATGTTGACGTGGTCGTTGGGATGCACCGGGGCCTTGGCGCCCAGGGGGGCGCCGGCGAGCTCGTTGGCCCGGTTGGCGACCACCTCGTTGACGTTCATGTTGGACTGCGTGCCGGATCCGGACTGCCACACGGAGAGGGGGAAATGTCCGTCGAATTTCCCGGCGATGACCTCGTCGCAGGCGGCCGCGATGAGCCGGGCCTTGTCCTTCGGCAGCAGGCCCTGTTCCTGGTTGACCAGGGCCGCCGCCTTCTTGACCTGGGCCAGCGCGCGGACCATTTCGAGGGGCAGGAGGTCCGTGCCGGCTCCGGCCGGGAAGTGCTCCAGAGCCCGCTGGGTCTGGGCGCCCCAGTAGCGGTCCGCCGGGACCTCGACTTCTCCGAAGGAGTCCTTCTCGATGCGGGTCTTGGCCATCAGGCGGGCCTCATCATATCAATTC
>JACRDS010000181.1 GCA_016212825.1 Elusimicrobiota bacterium
AGACCTTCTTCATGTATTCCCACTTGGCCTGCGGACCCATTCTCGATGCCCCCGAAAGACGCGTCTAATCGTCCCGTTCGGTAACATCTTAGGTGATTTGACGATGCCCGCTTCGGTAACATCTTAAGTGATTTGATTCGAGGTCTTGACGAAATAAACTCCGGGGTCTATACTCTTGGCGAGGACGCCATGAAGAAGACCTCGACCAAGAAGAAGACGGCCAAGCGCGCGAAGGCCGGACGCAACGGCGGCTCCGGAGAGGACAAGCCTCTCGAGTTCGACCGCGGCTGGCAGGAGCTGGAGGCCCAGTACGACCGGCAGAAGATGGACTTCTCCAGCCTCGCGGCGCAGCTGGGCGTCGACTCGAAGGACCGGTCCGAGCCGCAGGAACCGTAGGACGGGCTATTCCGGCTCTTCCGTCTTCCGGTGGTGCCAGCGCACGGCCGCCTTGCGGATGCGCTTGATGTGCGCCCCGAACTCCGACACGACCCCTCGGACGGCTTCCATGCCCGCCGCGTCCCACTCCCCCCGGTCATAGCCCTGCAGCAGCCGATGCAGGTCGATGTGCGCGGCCTGCCTCCATATCGGCGTGTCTTTGAGCATCGCCTCGATGCGGGAGTAGAGTTCCGGCGCGCTGGTGCGCGTGGGGACGTGGTAGTCGTCCTTCTGGGAGATGGTGACGTCTCCCTCCGGGCCGCAGAGGCTCTCCAGGCCGTGCGCCGTCGCGTAGCGGACGATATCCTCCTCGATCTCGCGCAGCCCGGCCTCGAGCTCATGGAGCTTGCTCCGCAGTTCGCGCCGCTTGCCCTCCTGCAGGGCGTACTCCTTGGCCAGCGCGGCGCCCTCCTTGGGCGCCGGCTGCCAGAGCGGGCAGATGTCCCGGTACTCGCACCAGTCGCACAGGGCGCTGCGCCGGGGCGCGAAGACATGGTCATGCCGGATGGCCAGGATGAGGGCGGCGAGCTCGCCTTTGAGCCTCTCCCGCCCTTCGGCCGCGCGGAGGGACCTCATGGTCTGTCCGAAGCGCACGAAATGCCACACCAGGCCCACCTCGCGCGCGTCGGGCCAGTTCTCCCGGATCGCGATGTCGTAGATGGCCAGCTGCCAGTCTTCATCGAGCTCGGCCTGGCCGGGCAGGTTCGCGGTGGTCTTGTAGTCGTGGACCTCGTAGATCCCCTCTGCGACCTTGGCCAGCCGGTCCACGAGCCCCTCGATGCGTACCTCCTCATCCCCGACCTTCATGGAGAAGCCCAGGCGCTTCTCCACCGCGACCGTGGTATCCTGGCGGAACGGCGCGAAGGCCTTGAAGTAGGCTCGCACGCCGTCGCGGCCCGCGGCCTGATGATGCTCCGGCCCGTATTCCTTGCGCCGATTGACCACCGCATCGGACCAGCCCGCGGCCCACTCTCGGTCGAAGACCGCCAGCGTCTCCTCCAGAGTGTATTCGCGGCCATGGATGAGGCCGGCGTAGAGCTCCTCCAGGGCCTTGTGCACGCAGGAGCCCAGCAAGGTCTCAACCGTCTCCACGCGGCGGCGCAGCCCGTCCACGTAGCGGAAGCGGTAGCGCCTGGGGCAGTCCCGGTAGGTGTCGAGCTTGGACGGGGAGAACTTGCGGGAGGTGTCGGCCAAGAGGTGCGCCGCGGGCTCCGGGGCGTCCTTGCCGGCGGCCGGCCCTAGACCAGGCAGGGACGGGCCGGCGTCGTCTCCCGAGGGCTCGGGCGCGGGCTGGCGCCTCATCCTAGAGGACCTCGAGCAGGGCGAAATGCAGGTATTCGGTCTCGGGCATGGCCAGCAGCACCGGATGGTCCGCGGCCTGGCCCCGCAGGGCGGTCAGGCGGGCGGCCCGGCGGGCCTTGCCCGCCGCGTAGCGGAGCATGCCCACGAATGACTCGCGGTCCACATGGTGGGAGCAGGTCGAGGTGGCCAGCACCCCCCCCGGAGCCAGGGCCTTGAGCGCGAGGCTGTTGAGCTTGGCGTAGGCGCGCAGGGCCTTGGGCAGATGCTTCTTGGAGGGCACCAGGCTGGGCGGGTCGAGCAGGATCAGGTCCGGCCGGAAGGGCTGCCGGCCGGAGGCGAAGCTCTCCAACACCGCCTCCGCGTCGGCCTCGTCGCAGGTCATGGCCTCGGAGACGCCGTTGAGCTTGGCGTTCTCCTTGGCCAGGGCCACGGCCGGCCCGGAGCTGTCCACGGCCAGGACGGCCTTGGCCCCGGACTTGGCCGCGTTGACCGCGAAGGCTCCGGTGTAGCAGTAGAGGTCCACCACGGCGCGGTCCTTGAACCAGGGTCGCAGGAAGGCGCGGTTCTCCCTCTGGTCGAAGTAGTGGCCGGTCTTCTGCCCCTCGCCGATGGGCACCCAGAAGCGCAGGCCGCCCTCGCTGATGGCCACGCGCTCGGGCACGGTGCCGCAGAGCAGGCGGCACTCGCCGGGCAGGCCTTCGAGCTGGCGCGCGCGGTGGTCGTTCTTGAGAAAGATGCCTCGGGGGTCGAGGAGCTCCTTGAGCGCCGCCTCGATGAGGGGCAGCCGGGCCTCCATGCCCGCGGAGAACACCTGCAGGACCACGGTGTCGCCGTAGCGGTCCGCCACCAGGCCGGGCAGGCCGTCGGACTCGCCGAAGGCGAGGCGGAAGGAGGTCTCGCCGGGGCAGGCCCTCTGCCGGTAGGCCAGGGCCGCGGCCAGGCGCTTGTGGAAGAAGGCGGCATCTATGGCCTCCACCTTCGAGGTGAGCAGCCGCGCGGCGATGAGGCTGTTGGGGTGGTAGAAGGCCAGCCCCAGGCTCTCGCCTCCGGCCGTGAAGATCTGGGCCAGGCTGCCCGGCTCGGCCGGGCCTTCGACGCCGGCGATCTCGTTGGAGAAGACCCAGAGGTGGCCGGCGCGCAGCCTGTCCTCCTGCCCGGGCTTGAGCTTGACGCTGACGAAAGACTCAGTCTCGGGCATGGACAGGGTCTCCTGGCCGGGCCTTGCAGGCGCGGCCGAAATCTCCGTTGCGGATGGACAGCTCCAGGTAGCCGGAGGAGCCGATGAGGGCCAGGGCCTCTCCGGGCTGGACTTCGGTGTAGTGGTGGCGCAGGGGCAGGCGCCTGCCTTTGAACACGACCATGCCGCGGGAGGCGACGTGGCTGGGCGAGAGGTTGGTCACAGCGTTGCCGAAGCGGTCGATGAGGAGTAGCGAGCCGTGCACGCCCTTGGCGTCGCTGCGCGGTTGCGGGAAGGGATTGTCCTGGATGTCCGCGGCCTCGGGGCCGAGCCGCTCGGGCTTGAGGCCCGCGGCCAGGCGGCCGGCGACCGGGGCGAAGATGTCGCGGCCGTGGAAGGTGGCGCTGAGCTCGGGCAGCCAGAGGCCGCTGTTCTCCAGGCTGCGGCATTCGAGCACCGGGTCCTTGAGCCAGCCCAGCGATCCGTTATCCGGGGCCAGGAACTGCTGTCCGGCGGTGCGGGCCCAGATGATGCGTCTCCTGGAGCCCACGCCGGGATCCACCACGCAGACGAAGAGGCTGCCCTTGGGGAAGTATCGAGTGCTCACGCGCAGGGAGAAGGCGGCGGCATCCACGTCCTGCGGCGGTAGCTCATGGCAGAGGTCCACGATGACGGCTTTCGGCTGAAAACCCAGAATGACGCCTTTCATCACGCCGACGTAGGAGTCGCGCAGGCCGAAGTCGCTGAGCAGGACTATTGGATTTGGGGACACAATACCTATCTCTTCAAATTCCTAGTCGAATTGGGTATTGTGTCCCCAAACTAGGAGACCCCTCCGCGGGCCAGCAGGTCCTCCACCGCCCCCTTGTAGGAGTCGAGGTCGAAGCAGGCGGCCAGTTCCTTCTGCGAGAGCTTCTTGGTGACCGCGGCGTCCCCCTCCAGGGCTTTGCGGAAGGGCTCGCGCGTCTTCCAGGTCTTCATGGCGTTGCGCTGCACCAGCTCGTAGGCCTCCTCGCGCGACAGGCCCGCGTCCACCAGGCGCAGCAGGACCTTCTGGGAGAAGACCAGCCCGAGCGAGCGGTCCAGGTTCTCCCTCATGCGCTCCGGGTAGACCTGCAGGCCGTCGAGCACGGTCTTGAACCGGGCCAGCATGAAGTCCAGGGCGATGGCCGCGTCCGGGAACGCCACGCGCTCCACCGAGGAGTGGCTGATGTCGCGCTCGTGCCACAGGGCGATGTTCTCGACCACCGCCGACTCGTAGGAGCGCACCAGCCGCGCCAGGCCGCAGAGGTTCTCGCAGAGGATGGGGTTGCGCTTGTGCGGCATGGCCGAGGAGCCCTTCTGCCCCTTGCCGAACGGCTCCTCCGCCTCCAGGACCTCGGTGCGCTGCAGGTGCCGGATCTCCAGGGCGAAGCGCTCCACCGCCGCGGCGGAGAGCACCAAGGCGTGGAAATAGTCCGCGTGCCGGTCGCGGGGCACCACCTGGGTGGCCACCGGCTCGGGCTTAAGGTCGAGCTTGTCCAGCGCCTTCAGTTCCAGGCCCGGCCCCACCTGGGTGAAGCACCCGACCGCTCCGGAGAGCTTGCCGAAGCCCGCGACCTCGCGCGCCCGGCGCAGGCGCTCCATGCTGCGCAGGGCCTCGGCGTGCCAGCCCGCGAGCTTGACGCCGAAGGAGATGGGCTCCGCGTGCACGCCGTGAGTGCGCCCCACCATCCAGGTCCCGGCGTGCTGCCGGGCCAAAGTGCGCAGGCGGCCCGCCACCTCCTCCCAGTCCTTGAGCAGCAGGTCCGCGGCCTCGCGCAGCTGCAGGGCCAAGGCGGTGTCGAGGATGTCCGAGGAGGTCAGGCCGTAGTGCAGGAAGCGGTCCAGGGCCGGGGCGGCCTCCCGGATGCGCGCGCTCACGGCGGAGAGCAGGGCGATGACCTCGTGCCCGGACTTGGCCTCCAGGGCCACGACATCTTCGTGCAGGCCCTGATGCGCCGCGGCCTTGAAGGCCTTGAGCTCGGAGGCGGGTATGGATTTCTCGGAGGCCAGGACCTCGAGGAACGCCCCCTCCACCCGCAGCATGATCCTGAGCCTGTTGTCCTCGGCCCAGATGCGGGCCATCTCGGGGCGGCTGTAGCGTTCGACCATGGCTTCATTCCCCCTCGAGCGGCCCGACCGCCGGGTTCTTGCTGGCGTCGGTCACCGGCACCCGGTGGGCGCACTGCGGGCAGGCCTCCGGCGCGTAGACCTCCAGGGGGTAGGAGATCAAGGTGCGCACGGGCACGCACAGGGCCAGGCCCTTGACCGAGCGGTCCACCACCGCGCCCACGCCCGCGACCTTGCCTCCGTAGGCCTGCACCAGGACCACGATCTCGGCCGTCAGGCGCCCCGTGGTCATCACGTCCTGCACGATCAGCACGCGCTCGTCGCGCTCGATGCGGAAATCCCGGCGCAGGGCCATCATGCCGCCCGTGCGCTCCGCGAAGATGGCGCGGCATTTCTTGGCGCGCGCCACCTCCTGGGCCAGGGCCACGGAACCCATGTTGGGCGCCAGGACCACGTCGATGTTCTGCGGGAACTTGACGGCCAGGGCCTTGGCGATCCTCTGGGCCACGTGGGGATACTGCAGGACCAGGGCCGTCTGCACGTAGACCGGGCTGTGCAGGCCCGAGGCCAGCTGGAAATGCCCGTCCACCACCGCGCCGTGCTCCTGCAGCAGCCCCAGCACGTCCATCTTGTTCAGTGAACCCATGGTCCCCCCCTGCGCGTCACAGCTTCTTGAGCTTCTCCAGCGTCTCGTATCGCTTCTTGACCCCGGCCCGCGCCCGCTCCAGGGCGCCTTCGATCTCGTGGGCTCCCATCTTGCTCATGCGCGGCTCCAGGTCGGGCGCGTTGAGGTCGCCCTTGACCCGGAACGCGATGGCCGGCCGGCCCAGTTCGTCCACCCACCACTCCGGCAGCTGCCCCTGGTAGCTGGCGAGACGGGTCAGGATGCTCATGTCCACGGTCTCCTTGCCGAAGTCCGCGATCCCGTCCGTGAAGGCCACCATCTGCGGGCTGTCCACATAGAACAGCCTGGTCGTGGCCACCCCCTTCTTGAGTCCGTACTCCCCCTCGATGCGCGAGAAATCCAGGCTCTTGGGATAGGCCGTGGCCGTGCTGAAGACCGAGAGCTTGTTCATCTTGTGCATGTAGATGAAGGGAAGGAACACGATTCTAAGAAATTTGTTGGAGGCCTGCACCGCGGGGATGTCGCCCACCCGGCCCGGGCCGAAGCTCACCCGCACGTCGCCGTCCACCTGCTTGAGGGAAGGAGAAATGCCGCGGATGTCCCAGAGCAGGTCTACATTGTTGAAGGCGAAGTTCTTATGCGCCACGGAGCCGATGGTGATGTGCCCGACGGTGTCCGGGAAGTTGCGCGGGATGGCGTACTTGAAGGTGCGCAGCCAGGTCCGCACCTTGGCCGGCGGGGACGAAGGCGTCGTGCGCATGGAGACCCGCGCCGCGACATCCGCGACCAGGGTCTGGGCCTCTTCCCAGCGCAGGCGGTCCACCGAACCCGTGACGGCCACTTCCTTGGGATCCTTGAGGTCGCGCACGCGGGCCTTGAGGGCGATGCGCGAATCGAGCAGGCGCAGGGACAGGCGGTCGAGGCGCAGGTCGTCGTCCTTGAGGCTGGCGGCCACGGTCAGGTCCGAGAAAGGCCGCGCGAAGAGGCTGCCCTCTCCTCCCGTCACCGTCAAAGTCGCGTCCTCCAGGCCTTCCGAAGCCGCAAAGGACACGTCGCCCCCGTCCACCGAGAAGTTCTTGAACCGGCCGGCCGCGCGGCTCAGGCGCAGGCGGGCCTTGCGCAGCCCCAGCCGCTTCCAGGGCCCGGCGACGCCCACGCTCCCGCTGAGCAGACCCTTGAGCCCCAGCTTGCGCCAAGCAGGGCGCATCTCCCCGGCCTGGCTCAAGGGCAGGTCCGCCACCGCGACCTCGGCCTTGAGCGCGGCCGAACTGAGGTCCACGGAACCCATGGCCGTGGCGGCCAGGGGGGCCGCGTCCAGACGCAGGCGGCTCACCCTCAGACGGCCCGGCTCCGGCATGGCCGCGCTGAGCTGCCAGCGGCTGGGCGGCAGCCTGAGCTCGAGCTCCCGGCCCAGGATCTTCTTCCATTCCTCGGGCCCCAGGGAGGGCAGGGCCGCCTCCGTCTCCACGGCACCGGGCGGCAGACCGTTGACCACTCCGGAAGCCCGGACCCTGACCCCGTCGATGTCGAGCGCGAGGCTCTTGACGCGCACATAGGCCCGGGCCAGGTCGGAGCCCGCCAGGGACGCGACCCCCTCGACCGCGGCCCGGCTCCTGATGGCGCGGCCGCGCCAGGAGCTCGTGTTGTCGCAGGACAGCGAGAAGGCGAACGGCTGGTCCAGAGAGAAGCGCGCGGCGGCGAGGCTCACGTTCTCGAAGCGGTAGCGGGTCTCCTTGAGCCGGTCCTCCACCAGCAGCAGCCCCTGGTCGATGCGGATGTGCTCCGTCGCCAGGGACACGGGCAAGGAGAAGCTCCCCACGGGCAGGATGCGGGCGGCGTGCGTGGAGGTGAAGAGGTCGGCCAGGCTCCAGCGGCCCGCCGTGTCGCGCACGAGCTGTATGGCGGGAGACGCCAGGCGCACCTGGTCGATCTCCAGGCGTCCCCGCGCCAGGGCCGAGAGCTTGACCGTGACCAGCACCGTCTCGCTGGTGAGCAGGTGCTGGCCCGGCATGTCGGGGCGCTCCACCACGCGCAGGCCCTTGAGCTTGACCCCGTGCGCCCCCAGAAGGACCTTGTCGATCTGGACCGGGCGGTGCAGGAGGTCCTGGAGCTGGTCCACGAAGACCGAGCGCACCCGCTCCTCGTCGAAGGCCGAGCGCAGGCCCAGATAGCCGATGACCGCCAGCAGGACGACGAGCACGAAGAAGAGCCCGAGCCCCCGGAAGACCCCCCGGAGCAGATAGCTCAGGCCTTTCCAGGAATAATAGAAGAACCCCCTCTTGCGTGCGCGGCGCATAGGATAGGCTGTCGGGCCCCGGTGATTCTATCAAATGCGCGTCCCCCAAATCGGGGAGGCCACGGCCTTGCGGAAAAACGAATCCCCTGTTACACTATCGCGTCTATTGCCATGGGACATTCCTGGGCCTTGTTTCTGAGCCTCTGCCTGGCCGGTTCTTCACCTGCGGCAGCCCAGCCCATCCGGTTCCTGCCCCAGCTCAACGCGCTCCAATTCCAGACCCTGCTCCAGCGCTTCGTCAAGGAGCAGCACCTCAAGAGCTTCCGCGACCTCGGCGTGGAGGAGGATTTCGACCACGCCCACCTCCTCTTCGACTCCCGGGAGCCCGAGCGCCCGGTGGCCATCCTCTACCACACCCAGGAGCTCGGCGGCCATCCGGGAATGGACCCGAAGGCTCGCAACTGGCTGCAGTGGGTGGGCCGCGGCACGGTGGAGGACGCCTCCCTCTACGAGCGGAAGGTCTATCCCCGCTCCGCGGCCTGGGAATGGTTCCTGCAGAGGGAGCTCAAGCTCCTGCGCCAGAGGCACACCATACTCGACAAGATGCTCGACCCGGCCCGGCTGGGCATCGAGTCCCCCCGGAGCCTGCAATGGGTGTTCAGCCGCGCGGACTGCGGCGGGGCTCCGCCGGCGGACGACGCCTCGCGCATCCGGGTCACGCTCCCCGCCGGCCCCGTGGTCTGCCTGGACCTGAGCCAGACCTGACGCCCCGCCCTTGACGCGGATTTGACCGCCCCCGGCCCATACTATCGCATGAGGCGAGGCTTTCTGCCGGTGCTGGCGATCACGGTCGGCTCGACGATGGTCGCGGCGTGCGCTTCGGTCACTCTGCGCACGCCGGAATCGCGCCGCTACTTCGCAGAGGCCGTCACGGAGAACTGGTCCGATTACTCCCGGCTCCAGGCCGCCCGGCTCATGGAGGAATACGGCCCCCCGGACAAGGTCGGCCATGCCGAGCTGGTCTGGAACGACAAGGGCGTCTGGAAGAGGATCCGGGTCTGGGACGTGACGCCGTACTATGATTCCAACACCGGTTCCCCGAACCTCGAGCAGACCGTCTCCTACCCGGTACTGCCCGAGACGCGCGCCCAGCTGGCGGCGCTGGGCAGGAAAGTCCAGGTCTCTTCGGACGGCACCGAGCTCTCGGCGCGCGGGACCAGCGAGACGGCGAACCTGCTCAGCCTCAACCTGGCCGAGGAGATCCTGGCGGGCCGCAGGAGTCCCGCAGACGCGGCCCGCTTCTACGAATCGATGATCAATCTCTCGATCTCCGGCAAGTCGTCGCCCTACCTGGAGCGCCTGCTCTTCACGCCCCGGCCGGCCGGCCCGGCCTCAGGCGGCGCCCGCTAGCCTGGCGGCCAGGGCCGCCGCCACCGGCATCCAGAGGTTGTCGTTGAAGACGCTCGTGGTGGGCAGGAGTTCAACGGCCGTGGCCGCCACGGCCGCGGCGGCCGCGGGCATGGGCCCCAGGCCCGCGGCCAGGCCGCAGGCCAGGCAGACCAGCAGGCAGGCCGCGCTGCCTTCGACCGTCTTGGCCGATCCCGGCAGGCGGTGCCGGCCCCAGGCCTTGCCGACCAGGGCCGCCGCCGCGTCGCCCAGGGCCAGACAGAGCACGGCTGCGGTGACGATCCGCGCCTCGCCGCGGGCCAAGAGGATGACCGCCAGGCAGCCCGCGGTGGTGTGGAAGATGCCGGAGAAGGCCCTGTGCTCGGTCTCCCGGATCATCCCGCGGAAGAAGCCGGTGAGGATGCGGTTGAGGTCCGGAGAGAGGAATCGCCCCGCCTCGACCGCGGTCACGACGGCCAGCCAGACCGCCAGCGGAAGGAGCACGCGCGGATAGCCGATGAGATGGAATGCCGCCAGGTAGGCAAGCGAGAGCATGTGGAACATCTTGCGGCCGAGCTCGCGCTTCAAATCGCTCAAGGGCGGTAGCCTTTCCCGATAGGGCCCAGGAAGCTCTTGAGCAGGCCGTAGCCTCCCGACCAGAAGGCGGCCGAGAACTCCGCGGTCTGGCGCAGGGGGCCGGCGACGGCTACGGCGCGCGGGAACAGCGCCTTGCTCAGGAGCATCACCACCAGGCCGTTGCAGATGGCGATGACCGAGAGCGAGAAGAGCAGGCCGCCGGCCGCGGCCAGGTCCGGCTGGCGGCGCTGCCAGAGGCACTCCCCGGTCATGAGCAGGTGCCCGGCCAAGGTGACCCCCATCAGGGCCAGGAACACTCCCAGCCCCAGCCGTCCCGGACAGAGCCACTGCGCCGTCCGGTAGCCGAGCACGACCAGGACCGTGTAGATGGGCACGCAGTAGGGCGCCAAGGAGATGAAGGCGTTGGAATGGGAGAGGTCCACGTGGCCGCCGTCGCTGGTCACCTCCATGGCGTGGACCTTCCCCCCCACGGCCCAGGCCGCCAGGACGTGGGTGAACTCATGGCCGAACACGTAGATCCAGCGCAGGGCGCGCAGCAGGCGGGCCCCAGCGGTCCGGCCCCGTCCCTCGGCGGCCAGTCCCAGAAGCCACAGGCCGGCGGCAGCGGAAGCGCCGGCCAGGAAGGGCCAGGCCGAGGGGACCTGCGCGAACAAGACGCCCAGGACATGGGCGGCGGAATAGACGGTCAGGGCCGCGGTGGGAAGGAGGGCCAGGCCGAGGATGAGCCGGATCACTCCAGCATGTAGTCCTGGTAGGGGATCTTCTTGGCCGCGAGCTCCTTCTTCCAGAGCTCCTTGGCCTCGGCCATCCTCCGGCGCGAGAGGACGACCCAGCGGCTCTCGGGCGGGGAGAAGAGCTCGACCGCGGTCTGGAACCAGACGCAGGCGTACTTGAGCGAACTCTCCTTCATGGCCTCGTCGCGCTCGAAACGCGCCAGGGCCAGCCGCTGCTCGAGTTCCTCCGGCGCGAAGCGGCCGGCGGCGCGCTCGGCCCGCTGGCGCGCCGCCTTCTCGGCGAGCTGACGGTCCAGGTGAGCCACCTTGAGCTCAGGCCGCCGGTCCCACTCCAGATACTTCTCGCCCTCCAGGTAGGCGGAGCGGGCGCGCAGCCAGAGGTCGGCGTAGACCATGCCGGCCACGGCCGCGGCGCAGGCCAGGACGGTCAGGAGCCCGCGGCGCAGTTCAGAGCCCACCGGTCATGGGCCGGCCGCGCGAGGTGCGGTCGAGGTCCGGCGGCCGGGTCTTGAGGAGGTTGTGGATGAGGGCCACCAGCACCGGCGGGCGCATGGGCTTGATGAGGAAGTCCTTCACGTTGGACTCCAGGCGGACCATGGCGATCTGCTTCTCGTCGAGCTGGCGGCCGGTGATGACGATGACCGGGATGTTGCCGTTGCCCGAGGCCTGCAGGTCCCGGATGACCTCGTAGCCGCCCTTGCCCGGCAGCATGAAGTCCAGGAGGATGAGGTCGGGCAGCAGGGCCTCGGCCTTGGTCAGGGCCTCGGGGCCGTCCACGGCCCGGTCGGTGCGGAAGCCCTCGCGCCGTACCACGTGCTCGACGATATCGAGCAGGCTCTCGTCGTCGTCCACCAGGAGGATGAGCTTTTCCTTGGGATCCGACAGCTGCGGCTCAGGGAGTCCTTCGTTCTCCAATCAGAAACCTCCAGGCGCGCCGCTGACCTCCGGCGGCCGGGTCTTCAGGATCTTGTGCAGGGACATGGCCAGGACCGCGGGCTTGAGCGGCTTCTCCATGAAGTCCATGACGTTGGACTCCTGGCGGATCATCTCGGCCGTGGTCCGGTCCGTGTAGCGGCCGGTGATGATGATGATGGGGATCTTCGCCGTCCCCCCGCCCTGGAGCTGGCGCGGGACCTCGAAGCCGCCGTAGCGGGGCAGCATGAGGTCCAGGAGGATGAGGTCGGGCAGCATGGACTGGATCTTGTTGAGCCCTTCCTCGCCGTCGGCCGCGGTCTCGACGCGGAAGCCCTCCTTCTTGACCACGAACTCCAGCAGGTCGCGGACGCTCTCGTCGTCGTCCACGATCATGACGAGCTTGTCGGAGCTCTTGGCGATGGCCTCGTCCTGTCCCATCCCACCCATTAAACCATATTTTAGAGATTGGTCGTGACCAGGGTCTCCGTCGCGTCCACCCCGTCCACGCCCCGCACCTTGCTCACCACCAGGCCGCAGAGCTTGTCCATGGTGTCGGCGTCCGCGGAGAGGATGCAGTCCCACCCTCCGAAGACCATGAAGACGTCCGTCACCCCGGGCACGGCGCGTATGCTCTGGATGGCCTTCTGCTCCTTGCCCGGCGCCAGCTTGCAGAGAACGAACGCTTTCATGTCATCTCCTCCTGTTCCAAGAATCAGACGTATACTTCGCCGAGAGGGTCTTGGCCGCGCGCAGCCAGGGCTCTTCCGCCCCGAATACCAGCTTCCCCCACTCCCGTTCCAGCCCTTCGCCGACGGCGGCCCGCAGGCCCTCCCGCGGCTCGATCCGCAGGGAGCCCTGATACAGTCCGCGTCCCAGCCGGCGGCGCAGGGCTCCGCCGAGGAGCTTGCGTCCTCGGCCGTCCACCAGGTCGCTGGTCTCGGGGCCGGAGAAGCAGCTCGCTTGGCGGGCCGGGGCCCGCCCCCGCCAAAGGCTGGCCTCGACGCCGACGGCCTTCAGGCCGCGCAGGGTCCCGTTGTGTATCCTCTCGTAAATCTCGCCGGGCGCGCTCAGGCGCGGCCACGGGAAGACCAGGGAAAAGGTGATGTCCCCATCGTGGAACACGATACCCCCGCCCGTGGACCGCCGGACCGTCTGAGCCTCGGGGATGGCCGCGGACTGCGCGGCAACGCAGGCCGCGGCCCAACTCTGGCTGTAGCCGAAGGTCAAAGCCGGGCCGGCCCAGCGGTAGAAGCGCAGGACGGCGGCGCCTTCCGGGGCGCGGCTCAGCACCGCCTCATCCAGGGCCATCTGATGCGGGGCGTCGAGGACCGGGTCTAGGACTCGCGTGGCAGGCTGCAACAGAAATTGCGGTCGCCGAAGGCGTTGTCGACCCGCCCCACGGCCGGCCAGAACTTGTGCTCGCGCAGGCGGGGATCCGGATAGGCCGCCTTCTCGCGGGAGTAGGGGTGGCTCCAGGCGTCCGCGCAGACCGCGGCCGCGCTGTGCGGGGCGTTCTTGAGCGGGTTGTCCGCCGGGTCCGCTCGACCTTCCTGGATATCGGCGGCCTCGGCGCGGATGGCGAGCATGGCGTCGCAGAAGCGATCCAGCTCGGCCTTGGACTCGCTCTCCGTGGGCTCGACCATCATCGTGCCGGGGACCGGCCAGGAGACCGTGGGGGCGTGGAAGCCGTAGTCCATCAGGCGCTTGGCCACATCGTCGACCGTGACGTCGGCGGCCTTGAGGTGGCGCAGGTCGATGATGCACTCGTGGGCCACCAGGCCGGTGCGGCCCTTATAGAGCACGGGATAGGCGCCGGCGAGCCGCTTGGCCACGTAGTTGGCGTTGAGGATGGCCACGCGCGAGGCGTCGGCCAGGCCTTGCGGCCCCATCTGCGCGATATAGGACCAGGCGATGGGCAGGATGGAGGCCGAGCTGAAGGGCGCGGCGGCCACGGGGCCGATGCCGGTGCCCCCCTCGGGGGCCAGCGGCTGGCGGGGCAGGTGCGGGGCCAGGGCCTTGGAGACCGCGATGGGCCCCATGCCGGGCCCGCCGCCGCCGTGCGGGCTGGCGAAGGTCTTGTGCAGGTTGAGGTGGCAGACGTCGGCGCCGATGTCCGCGGGCCGGCAGAGCCCGACCTGGGCGTTCATGTTGGCGCCGTCCATGTAGACCAGGCCGCCGTTCTTGTGCACAATGGAGCAGAGCTCCCTGATGCCGGTCTCGAAGACCCCGTGCGTGGAAGGGTAGGTGACCATGATTGCGGCCAGGGTGGAGGCGTGCGCCTCGGCCTTGGCCTTAAGGTCGGCCAGGTCGATGTCGCCCTCGGCCGTGCAGGCCACGGGCACGATGTCCATTCCGGCCATGGCCGCTGATGCTGGGTTGGTCCCATGAGCCGACGCGGGGATGAGGCAGGTCTTGCGGTGGCCCTGGCCGCGGGCCTCGTGGGACTTGCGGATGACCAGCAGCCCGGCGAACTCCCCCTGCGCGCCCGAGTTGGGCTGGAAAGACACGGCGTAGAAGCCGGTGATCTCGCAGAGCCAGCCTTCCAGGTCCTTGATGAGCTTGCGGTAGCCTTCCGCCTGGTCGGCGGGGGCGTAGGGGTGGAGGCCCGCGAACTCGGGCCAGGTGACGGCCAGCATCTCGGAAGCCGCGTTGAGCTTCATGGTGCAGGAGCCCAGGGGGATCATGGAGGTGGTCAGGGCCAGGTCCTTGGACTCCAGCCGCTTGATGTAGCGCAGCAGCTCGTGCTCGCAGTGGTAGCTGTTGAACACCTTCTGGCCGAGGAAAGCGCTCTGGCGGGCCAGGGCCTTGGGCAGGGCGGGCTCCGCGTCGAGCTCGCGCAGGGAGAAGCCGGTCTTCTTGCCCCCGTTGAGGGACTCGAGCACCTCCTCGACGTCCTCCACGGAGGTCTTCTCGTCGAGGGCCACGAGCAAAGTGGAGTCGTCGAGCTGGCGCAGGTTGATGCGCTGCAGGCGCGCCGCGGACAGGGCGGCCGAGACCTTCTTGGGGTCCGCGCTGAGGCGCACGGTGTCGAAGAAGGGGTCCTTGGCGACCTTCCAGCCCAGGCGGCGCCCCCCCTCGGCCAGCAGCGCGGCCAGGCCGCGCAGGCGGCCTGCGATGCGCTTGAGCCCTTCGGGGCCGTGATAGACGGCGTAGAAGGACGCGGACGCGGCCAGGAGCACCTGCGCGGTGCAGATGTTGCTGGTGGCCTTCTCGCGGCGGATGTGCTGCTCGCGGGTCTGCAGGGCCAGGCGCAGGGCGGTCCGGCCCTGGCTGTCCCTGGACACGCCGATGATGCGTCCGGGCATGTGCCGCTTGTGCGCGTCGCGGCAGGACATGTAGGCAGCGTGGGGCCCGCCGTAACCCAGGGGCAGGCCGAAGCGCTGCACCGAGCCCACGGCGATGTCCGCGCCGAACTCGCCGGGCGCCTTGAGGAGCACGAGGCTCATAAGGTCGGCGGCCACGGTGACCAAAGCGCCGGCCTTGTGCGCGCGCTCGACGAAAGCGGCATAGTCGCAGACCCTGCCGTCGGTCTGGGGGTACTGCAGCAGGACGCCGCAGACCTTCTGCCCGAAGACGAACTGCTCGTGGTCGCCGACCACGACCTCCACGCCGATGGCGGCGGCGCGGGTCTTGACCACGGCGATGGTCTGGGGGTGGCAGCCGACGGAGACGAAGAAGGCCTTGGCCTCGGGGTCGGCGGAGAGGGTCCGGCTCATGGCCATGGCCTCGGCCGCGGCCGTGGCCTCGTCAAGGAGGGAGGCGTTGGCGGCCTCCAGGCCGGTGAGCTCGCAGACCATGGTCTGGAAGTTGAGCAAGGCCTCCAGGCGGCCCTGGGAGATCTCGGCCTGGTAAGGGGTGTAGGCGGTGTACCAGCCGGGGTTCTCCAGGATGTTGCGCTGGATGGCGGGCGGCGTGACGGCTTCCTGATAGCCCAGGCCGAGATAGGAGCGCCAGAACTGGTTGCGGCCGGCGATGGCCTTGAGCTCGGTGAGGGCCTCGTGCTCGAGCAGGGCGTCGGGCAGGTGCAGGGGCCGCTTGAGGCGGATGTCCGCGGGCACCGCGGCGTCGGCCAGCTTCTCGAGGCTGTCATAGCCGAGCAGTTTGAGCATCTCGGCCATGTCCTCCCGCCCCGGGCCGATGTGGCGCGGGGCGAAGGCGTCGGCGGCGGGCAGTTCCACGGCCCTGGCCTCAGTGGCCGGCATGGGCTTCGGCCGTCTTGAGGAAGGCCTGGTACGCGTTCCAGTCCATGAGCTTGTTGAGCTCGCCGGGGTTGGCGGGCTTCATCTTGAAGAGCCAGCCCTGCTCCATGGGAGAGCGGTTGACCACGGCGGGGTCCTTGGTGACGGCCTCGTTGGCCGCGGTCACCTCTCCGGCGATGGGGGCGTAGATGTCGAAGGCGGCCTTGACGGACTCGACGACGCAGCAGGAGTCCCCGGCCTTGACCTGGCGGCCAGCCTTGGGGGGCTCGACGAAGACGATGTCCGTGATCTCGTGCTGGGCGTGGTCGCTGACGCCGACCGTGACGGTCCCGCCCTCGCTGCAGGCCCACTCGTGCGTCTTGGTGAAGCGGCAGTCCTCAGGCTTTGGCATTTTTGAGCTCCTTTGAAATATAGAACGGCATGCGCATGACTTCGGCCGGGACCTGGCGGCCGCGGATCTCCACGGAGACCTTGGCCCCGGGCTTGAGGTCGGGCCGGTCCAGATAGCCCATCCCGATGCCGACGTTGAGAGTGGGGGCGAAGGTGGCGCTGGTGAAAGCCCCGGCCTTCCTGCCGTCCGCGAAGACGGCGTCGCCGGCCCGGGGCACGCCGCGCTCGAGCAGCTTGACGCCGAAGAGCTTGCGCTTGACGCCCTCGGCCTTCTGCCTGGCGAAATGGGCCTTGCCGATGAAATCGCCCTTGTCGAGCTTGACCACCCAGCCGTAGGAGGCCTCGTAGCTGGAGTGCTCCATGTCCACGTCCGAGCCGTAGAGCAGGTAGCCGGCCTCCAACCGCAAAGTGTCGCGGCAGCCCAGGCCGGCGGGCTTGACGCCCAGCGGCGCGCCGAGGCTCATGAGGCGCTCCCAGAGCGGCGCGGTGATGGCGGCGGGGACGATGAACTCGCAGCCTTCCTCGCCGGTGTAGCCGGTGCGGGTGACGATACCTGGAGCTCCAAGAACGTCCAGCTCCAGGGCGGTGAAGCGGCCGGGCAGCGCCGCCACGGCGGGCCATTCCTTGGACACGAGCTCCAGGGCCTTGGGGCCTTGGACCGCGATCATGCCGTAGTCGTCGCTGACGTTCTTGAGCTCGACCTGGAAGCCTTTGGCCTGCTTGGCGAGCCAGGCGAAGTCGTTCTCCAGGGTAGCGGCGTTGACCACGAGGAAGTACTTGTCCTTGCCGAGGTTGGAGATGATGAGGTCGTCGACGATGCCGCCGTTCTCGTTGGGCAGGTGGGAGTAGATGGCCTGTCCGAGCCCGATGCGGGCGATGTCGTTGGTGTTGGTCTTCTGGAGGAACTCCAGGGCCTGGGGCCCGCGGCACCAGATCTGGCCCATGTGGGAGACGTCGAAGAGGCCGACCGCGCTGCGCACGGTCTGGTGTTCCTTCAATATGCCTTCGTACTGGACGGGGAGCTCCCAGCCGTGAAAATCGACGATGCGGCCGCCGTATTTCTTGTGGGTCTCGTAGAGCGGGGTCCTGCGGGCTGTGGTGGCGGAGGTCATGGCTCAAAATAGCAAATTGGCCGGAGGGTGCAACAGGGGGCGGAGGAGTCCCTAGAGGAGGAAGGTGGTGATGACGGCCACGACGAAGAGAGCGGTCTGGAGGATGTGGCCGGTGCGCACGATGATGGAGGGTTTTCCAGGCTGTTTCTCGCCCCCGAAGCGGATGGTGAGGGCGGGGACCGGGGCGGGGTCGCCGGGGCGGATCTGGTCGAAGGATCGGGCGCCTGCGGTGATGTCGCAGGAGAGGTCGAGGCTGCCGCAGGGGAAGACGCCGATGCCGGGCTTGTTGAGCGAGAGAGTCAGGCGCGGGGCTTCGGGCTTGGCCTGGGTGAGGCTGGGGCGCTCGCCGGGCTGGGCTTGGGCCGTGGAGAGGCCGAAGAGGAGCAGGCCGGCGGCCAGGGCTCTCATCGAGCCGAGTCTAGCATATCACCGTGCCCACAGGGCATCGCCGGCCTTCAAGTTATTGACTCCTGCATAAGTAATGGCCTATTTGTGGCATGAAAAAAGCGGGGTGGCGTAGAGGAATGACCGCAGGAGACTCTTTCGTCCGCGGAGCCGGGAAGCATGGTATCGGGTAACCCGAGCGAGGTCGTGAGCATC
>JACRDS010000022.1 GCA_016212825.1 Elusimicrobiota bacterium
GCGCGAGAGCACGAGCTGGCGCTTGGATTCGTTGACCTCGATGATGTAGCAGCGCACGCCGGTGTTGACCATCCGGGCCGGGACGCGCACCGGATGCAGGTCGGCCAGGGACGCGGGCAGGAACGCCGTCACGCCGCTGACGTTGACCAGGTAGCCGCCCTTGATGGCGGCCGTGACCCGGCCGCGCACCCGGCCCTTCTCCTGGAAGGTCTTGAGCGCCGCGGCCCAGCCCAGTTCCGCGCGCGCCCTCTTGTAGGAGAGCACGGTGTGGCCGTCCTTGCGCCCGGGGCCGGCGCGCAGGACCGGGATGCGCTGCCCTGCGGCGGGCAGCTTGCGCTCGCCCGCGTCGCCCTCGCCGTCGAACTCCGAGACCGGGATCGCCCCCTCGTTCTTCTCGCCCACGTCCACCAGGACGCAGTCCCGGGTGGTGGAGATGACCTTGACCCAGGCGACCTGCTTTCCGGAGAGCTTCTGCTGGAGCTCGTCCTGGCTGGCCAGCAGGGCCTCCATGGATATCTCCACTTCGCCGGGAGCGCCCGGCTCTTGCGGCTGGCTGGGAAGCTGGTTCTCGATCCGGTCTTCTACGGTTGCCATGGAAATTCTCCTGAAGGGCGCGGGGACGGATCAGGTCCGCCCAGCGCTGAAGGCGTCTGCGACCTGCACATTATAGTGAAAATACCCGCCGCATCACCAGTTCCGCGAAGGCCTGGCACTGGCCGCGGTCGCCGGGGTCCCCGGCGAAGCGCAGGGGCTCCCCGAAACGGACCTCCAAGGGCCGGAAGGACAGCAGGCGGTCCGTGTTCACGACCCGCGCCGGGATGACCGGCACGCCGCTCTTCCCCGCCAGGAATCCGACGCCGCCCCGGGGCCGGCCGGGCCGGCCGTCCTTGGAGCGCGTCCCTTCCGGGAAGACCAGCAGGCAGCGGCCGCGGCTGAGGACCTCCAAGGCCGTGCGCACCGCGCCCACGTCGGCCCGCCCCCGGTCCACGGGGATGCAGCCGACGTTGCGCATGAACCAGCCCAGCAGAGGAATGCGGAAGAGCTCCATCTTGGCCAGGTACCGGAAGCTGCGCTTGGGCAGGGCGGCCCAGCCCACCAGGGGCGGGTCCATGAAGGAGATGTGGTTGCTGGCGATGAGGGCGGCGCCGCTGGCCGGCAGATGCTCCAGGCCGCAGACCCTGAGGCGCCAGAAGGTCGTCATGAGCCAACGGCCGAAGGGGCCGGCGGTCCGGTACATGATGGGCCGGGCATCCTCCTCCCAGTCGAGCTCGACGGCCATGGGGTCTCAGGCCCGGGCCCGGATGAGGCGCAGCATCTTCTGCGCCACCTGGCGCATGCTCAGGCGGGTGGAGTCGATGACCACGGCGTCTTCGGCCTGGCTCAGGGGGTTGATCTTGCGCTTGAGGTCGTTGAGGTCCCGCTGCAGGATGGCGGCGTGGATCTTGGCGAAGTCCGCGGGCAGACCGGAGGCCTTGAGCTGCCGGGTCCGCCGCCGCGCCCTCTCCTCAGGGGAGGCGTCCAGGTAGAACTTGAAGTCCGCGTCCGGGAACACGTGCGTGGTGATGTCGCGCCCCTCCATCACGATGCCCCCCCCGCGGCCCAGCCGCCGCTGCAGGCGGCAAAGCAAGCGCCGCACCCCGGGGTTGGCCGCCACCGCGCTGGAGTTGCGGCTCACGCGCTCCTCGCGGATCTGCACGGTCACGCCCTGTCCGTCGATGAAGGTCTTCAGGGTCACGCCGCCCTCGGTGGGATGGAACTCCCACTTCAGGCGCCGCGCCAAGGCGAGCACCGCCGCCTGGTCCTCGACGTCGACGCCGTCCTCCAGCGCCTTCCAGGTCAGGGCCCGGAACATCTCGCCCGTGTTGATGAAGTGGTAGCCCAGGCGCTTGGCCACGTACTGCCCGACCGTGGACTTGCCCACGCCCGCCGGGCCGTCCATCGCGATGATGAGCCGACGGGGAGCCGTCACGCCCCCTCCGGCGCGATGGCCTTGAGGGCCTTGAGCAAAGAGGCGTTCTGCTCCGGGGTCCCCACGGAGATGCGCACGTGGTCGGCCAGGCCGTACTCGTCGAGAGGATGGATGACGATGCCCCGCTTGAACAGGGCCCGGCTCAGGGCCCGGCCCCGGATGCGGGAGTGGACGAAGAGGAAATTGGTGGCCGAGTCCAGCACGCCGAAGCCCATCTCCCGCAGGTTGGCGGCCAGGCGCTCCCGGTTCTTGATGGTCGCGGCGACGCTGCGCGCCAGGAAGGCCCGGTCCGCCAGGGCCGCCAGGCAGGCGCGCTGGGCCGGGAGGTTGACGTTGAACGGCAGGCGGATGCGGTCGAGCCAGCCCAGGACCTCCGGGTCGCCCGCCGCGTAGCCCACCCGCAGGCCGGCCAGGCCGTAAGCCTGGGAGAAGGTGCGCAGGACCAGCAGGTTGGGGTGCTTGCGCACCAGGCCGGGGACGGTGACGGGATAGTCGTCGTTCTTCACGGCGAAGTCGTGGAAGGCCTCGTCCATGACCACCAGCGCGGTGGCCGGGACCGCCTGCAGGAAGTCGCGCAGCTCCGAGGCCGTGCTGTAGGTCCCCGTAGGATTGTTGGGGTTGGCCACGAAGAGGATCTTGGTGCGGGGGTTGGCGGCGCGCCCCATGGTCTCCAGGTCGTGCGTCCAGTCGCTCATGGGGATCTCGATGATGCGGGTCCCGGTCATGGCCGCCTGCTGGCGGAAGCGCACGAAGCCGTGCTGGGACACGATGACCTCGTCCTCCGGGTCGAGGAAGGCCTCGCAGACCATGCGGATGAGCTCGTCGGAGCCGCTGCCCACGAGGATGTTCTCGGGACTGAGCTTGTGGTGCCGGGCCAGGCCGGCGCAGAGGCCGGGGCTGCCCCCGTCGGGATAGCGGCACAGCGAGTCCGCCGCCGCCCGGTAGGCGGCCAGGGCCTTGGGCGAAGGGCCCAGGGGGCTCTCATTGGAGCACAGGCGCACGATCTCCTTGAGGCCCAGCTCCCGGCGGATCTGCTCGTTGGGCTGCTCGGGGAAGAACGGGGTGACGTCCCGCAGGGTGCGTTTGGGCAGGACTTCCATCAAGCCCCCAGCCAGAGGCAGGCCAGCATCTGGCCGCAGCGCGGGCCCCGGCCGCCTTCCCGGCGCCAGGAATAGAAGAGGGCCGCCCGGCACACCGTGCAGTCCGGGGCCACGGCCACGGCGCCGGGCTCCAGGCCGGCCTCCAGGAGCTGGGCCCGCGCCTCGGCACCCAGGTCCAGGAAGGTCTCGCCCCCGCTCAGGCGCAGGCTCTCCCGGCGGAACCGGCCCGCCACGTCCGGTCCGACCCGATAGCAGCAGGCTCCGGCGCGCGGCCCCACCGCGGCCCGCAGGTCGCAGGCCCGGATGGAGAAGGAACGGGAGAATCCCGCGGCTGCGGCGCCCAGGATGCCGGCCTCCAGGCCGCGCCAGCCGGCGTGGATGACGCCGGCGGCCTTGCCGGACCGGTCCCACATCCAGACCGGGACGCAGTCGGCCACGACCACGCCGACCACCGCGCCGGGCTGGTCCGTGAGCCACCCATCGCCCTGGGCCAGGACTCCGGAATCATCCCCCCGGCGCAGGACCGAGATCCCCTTGCCGTGGACTTGGCGCAGCAGCCGCGCGTCGGGCTCGGGGGCGCGCAGAAGGGCCAGGGCCTCCTGGCGCTGGCGGGCGTAGCGCATGTCGCCCAAGGCGCGGGTGGTGAAGGCGCAGCGGACCGGCCCGCTCTCGATACGGAGGAAGCCCTGGGGCTCGGTCTCAGGCCGCGGCATTGACCGGAGCCGTCTTGGGCAGGGAGGACTCCAGCAGCTTGGGCTTGGGGTCCAGCTTGGGCGCCTTGCGCAGGGGCCGCACCCACTTGGTGAAGCTCGAGGGCTTCAGCGAGTACTCGTGCACCAGGCGCACGACCTCGGAGATGGGGCGGAACTCCTCCCAGGCGATGCGCAGGATGCGCACGCCGGCCTGCTCCATCTCGGATATGAAGGCCTCGTAGTTCTCCTTCAAGGCGCGCAGGTACTCGAGGGTGATGGTCTGCTCCATGACCCGGCCCCGGGCGTGGATGCGCTTGATCGCCGTCTCGGGGTTGACGTCGAGGTAGATGAGCAGCTGGGGGAAGACCAGCTCGCGCAGGACCATGTTGTCGAAGAGGTCGAGATAGGTGTTGTAGTCCATGTCCGTGATGATCTTCCCGGGATGCTGGTTGAGCATGCGGGCGAAGATGGTGTCCTCCCAGATGGTCCGGTCCTGCACCACGCCCCGGATCTTGCCCAAGGAGATGCGCGTGATGAACTCCCGGTGCTGGCGGAAGCGGTGGTTGAGCAGCCAGACCTGCATCATGGTCCCGTAGCCCTTCATGTCGTGGTAGAAATTCTCCAGGTAGGGGTTGCCGTCCACCTCCTCCAGGACGGCCTCGAAGTTGAGCGCCTGCGCCAGATCCGTGGTCAGGGTGGACTTGCCCACCCCGATGGTCCCTGCGATCCCGATGTATCCCTCGGCGAACATGTCACGATCCTCCTCGGCGTTGAGTCCGGGACGGCGGCGTCAGCCCGGCCTGACCTCCTGTTCGATGCCGCGTAGCGCCAGCTTCAGGTCGTCCGGGCTGGTGGCGGCCTCCATCACGTCCTCTTCCTTGACCAGCCCGTCCTTGAAGAGCTTCACCAGGGACTGGTTGAACGACTGCATGCCGTAGAACTGCCCCTTGGCGGTGGCCTGGGCGATGGCGGTGGCGTTGTTCTCCTCGATGTTCTTGCGCACGTGGGGCGTGACGATCATGATCTCCACGGCCGGCACCCGGCCGCCCTTGACGCAGGGCAGCAGGCGCTGGCTCACCACGGCCTTGAGGCTCTCCGCCAGCTGGATGCGCATCAGGGCCTGCTGGTGCGGCGGATAGAGGTCTATGATGCGCGAGATGGTCTGGATGGAATCGCTGGTGTGCAAAGTGGCGAAGACCAGGTGGCCGGTCTGCGCCGCGGTGAGCGCCGCCGAGGTGGTCTCCAGGTCGCGCATCTCGCCGACCAGGATGACGTCGGGGTCCTGGCGCAGGGCCATGCGCAGGCCGTCGGCGTAGGTCGGCGTGTCCTCGCCGATCTCGCGCTGGCTGATGATGGCCTTCTTGTCCCTATGCACGAACTCGAGCGGGTCCTCGATGGTGATGACGTGCTCGGGCCTGGTCTCGTTGATGTAGTCCACCATCGCGGCCAAGGTCGAGGACTTGCCCGAGCCCGTGATGCCGGTGACCAGGATCAGGCCCCGGCTGTTCTCCGCGATCTTCTTCATGGTGGCCACGGGCAGGCGCAGTTCCTGGAAGGTCGGCATGACGGTGGGGATGAAGCGGATGGCGACGGCGATCTTCTGGCGCTGGTGGAAGGCGTTGACGCGGAAGCGGGCCACGTCGCCGGCCTGGAAGCCGAAGTCCACCTCGCCGCGCTCCTGCCAGAGCTTCTGGCCGCGCTTGGTCATGATGGTCGAGAGCATGGCCTCCACCTCGGCGGCGGAGATGGGGTCGGGAGCGATGGGGGCGAGCTCGCCGTCCACGCGGATGTAGGCCGGCCCGCCGGCGCGGATGTGCAGGTCGCTGGCCCGCTTGTTGATCATGGTCTGCAGCAGGGTCTGGAGGTCCATTGGCATGTTCAGGCACCACCTTGGAATTTTAGCTTTCTGGCTTTGAGCCTCAGGAACGCGGGCTTCACCCACTCCTCGGGGGAGCCGGCCGGGCGGGAGTCCGGGACCGGGCCGGAGCCCGGCCCGGCGTAGCGCGCCGCCAACCCGCCCGGGCGCAGCCCGGTGCGCAGCCCCCGACCGCCGCGCTGCGGCGGGAAGCCCGTGGCGATCACGGTGATCCGGATGACGTCGCCCATGGACTCGTCGAACGCCTTGCCCACCTTGACCTTGGCCTCGGCGCTGACCTGGGGCTGGATGTACTTCATCACCTCGTCGAACTCGCTCAAGGTCAGCGTGGATTTGCGGCCGGTGATGTTGACGATGAGGCCCTTGGCCCCGGTGATGTTCACGTTCTCGAGCAACGGGGAGGTGATGGCGTCCTTGGCGGCCCGGACCGCCCGGCTGCCGCCCTCGGCCTCGCCCATGCCGATGAGGGCCTCGCCCTGGTCCTTCATGATGGCGCGCAGGTCGTTGAGGTCCATGTTGATGGTCCCCGCGGTCGTGATCACGTCCGAGATGGACTGCACGGCCTTGCGCAGCACGTCGTCGGCCTTGCGGAAAGCCTCGTCGGAAGAGGTGCTCGTCTCCACCACGTCGAAGAGCCGGTCGTTGGGGATGACCAGGAGGGTGTCCACGTGCTGGCGCAGCTCCTGGACGCCGTTCTCCGCGAGGTTGGCGCGCAGGAGCCCCTCGAAGCGGAAGGGACGGGTGACCACGCCGATGGTCAGGGCCCCGGCCTCCCGGGCGATGCGGGCCGCGACCGGGGCGCCGCCGGTGCCGGTGCCGCCGCCCATGCCGGCGGTGACGAAGACCATGTCCGCGCCCGTGAGCACCTCGCGCATCTGCCCCTCGGACTCCAGGGCCGCGGCGCGGCCCTTGGCCGGGTCGCCGCCCACCCCCAGGCCCTTGGTGATGGTCTCCCCGATCTGGATGCGCACCTCGGCGAGGCTGCGGCGCAGGTCCTGCGCGTCCGAGTTGGCCGCGATGAGCTCCACGCCCCGCAGGCCGGCCTCGACCATGCGGTTGACGGCGTTGCCGCCGGCCCCGCCCACGCCGATGACCTTGATGACCGCGCGGGTGTCCTTGAAGTCCTCGGAGATCTCGATCTTCAAACCAGGTCCTCGAAGATGGAACTCACCTTGCGCACCCAGGCCGGCTTCTTGCGCGGGGTCAGGCGGGAGACGCCGGTCCCCCAGCGCGAGCCGTTGGCGAAGGTCAGCAGGCCCATCGCGGTCCCATAGACCGGACTGAACCACTTCTCGTCGCCGCCGACCTGCTCGGGATGCGCCAGGCCGACGCGGGTCTGCAGGCCCAGGACCTCCTCGGCCGCCGCGGCCACGCCCCTCATGAGGCTGCCGCCCCCGGTCAGGATGAGCCCGCCGGGGCTGACCAGGTCCGCGTAGGCCGAGGATTGCAGGTCGTCGGCCACGATGTTGAAGATCTCCTCCACCCGGGGCAGGATGTAGCTCATCATGGTGCTGGTCTTGACCCGGTCCATGGTGCGGCCGTCCACGCGGCTGAACTCGATGTCCTCGTCGCCGTTCAAGAGCGAGGAGTGCGCGATGCCGTGCGCGATCTTGAGGCGCTCGGCGGTGGCCATGGAGGTGCGCAGGCCCACGGCCAGGTCGCGGGTGATGAAGTCGGAGCCGATGCCGATCTCCTTGGAGTAGCGCAGGCTTCCCTCGGAGTAGACTCCCAGGGAGACCGACTGCCCGCCCAAGTCCACCAGAAGGGAACCCAAGTCCTTCTCTTCCGGAGTGACCAGTTGATCCCCGGTGGCCAGCAAGCCGTAGACCAGCTCATGGACCTCGAAGCCGGCCTGGGCCACGGCCTTCATGACGTTGTTGAGATGCGCGCTGGAGGCGGTGACGATGTGCACGTCCACCTCCAGCAGCGAGCCCTCCATGCCCACGGGGTTGGGCACGCCGCGCTGGCGGTCCAAAGAGAAGCTCTGCGGCACCACGTGCAGGATCTCGCGGTCGGAGGAGAGCGGGATGGCCTTGGCGTTGGCCACCACGCTGTGCACGTCCTCGGCCGTGATCTCCCGGTCCGTGCGGGCGATGTTGAAGGCGCCTTTGTTGTTGAAGGACTGCAGGTGGGTGCCGCGCACGCCGAGGAACAGGCCGCTGACCGTGACCTTGGCGGCGGCCTCCGCCTCCTCCACGGCCTGGCTCACCGCGTTCTTGGTCTCGAGTATGTTGACCACCACGCCGCCGTTGATGCCCCGGCAGGGGACGCTGGCGCCGCCCAGGACGCGCATGCGCGCGCTGCCGGGCTCGGGGGCGCCGATGAGGCAGGTGACCCGGCCGCTGCCCATGTCCAGACCGGCGATCACTTCAGGCTTGGCCATGCCGATCACCTCGTTGTGATACGGGTCGCCGCCAGGGGCCGCAGCAGCACCCTGCCGTCGCCGAAGAATCTCAGGTCGGCGCGCACGGGGCCCGCGGCGGCCGCGCCGCTGCGGGCGTCCGAGAGCGCCTCATGCAGGCGGGTCAGCTTCTCGCCCGTCCAGTCCAGGTCTCCCCAGAGCACCTGGGTCCCGTCCTGGAGGGAGATCTCCCAGCCCTCGTAGGGACCCCGGAACCCCACCCGCGCCAGGGGCGCCGGCAGGTCCGCGTCGCGGGAGAGCTGCTCGAGCAGGGCGGGCAGGCCCTGGAGCCGGTCCGCGCCGGCGCCCCCGATCTCGACGCAGAGATGTCCGTCGGGGGACAGTTCGGCGGGCGCCGCGAACGCCACGCCGGCCTCGTCCAGGTACCCCGCGGGCCGGCCCGCGCGCTGCAGCCGGGCCACGGCCCGGCGCAGGGAGACCTCGAGGCGCGCGCCGCGGCCCGGCCAGTTGCGGCGCAGCTGCCAGCTCCGGACCGCCGGGAAGCGGGCGGAGAACCCGGCCAGGCGGGAGCCCAGGGAATCCCCCGGCTCGTTGAAATAGGCCTCCATCGGGCCGGCGAGGGATGCGGGGACACCGCTGACCGTCACATGACCGGCGCGCAGGTCCAGGCGGCCCAGCAGGCCGGACAGGACGGGCAGAGCGGGGGCGAGGTGCCGGACGGTGAGGACGGCGGCGCAGACCAGGAGGGCCAGGGCGCCCCCCGCGGCCAGGACCTGGAGCCGGCGGCGGCGGACCTTGGGACGCAGGGCGACGCGATGACGGCGGATGGAGGCCAATTTTTGGGGTCCGGCGCGACGCGAAAAATCTCTCCGTTTTCCGACGGAACTGATGAGGATTATAGCATCATTATCCCGGGGATGCAATTTGTCGACGAGAGCCCCGGCCCGGCCCTAAAAATGTAAGATTGGGGCATGTGGGAGAGACTCGAGCGCAGGTTCCAGCGCTGGGCCGTCCCGGACCTCACCCGCCTACTCGTAGCGGGCCAGGTGCTCCTCTATATCGCGGGCCAGATGGGCGCCCCGATCCACGAGCGCGGCGCCTTCATCCCGGAACTGGCTCTGGCCGGGCAGTGGTGGCGCTTCCTGAGCTTCATCTTCATCCCCCCCCTGGCCAACCCCCTCTTCGCCTTCTTCGCCTGGTACCTTTTCTATCTCATGGGCAGCGCCCTGGAAGGACGCTGGGGCGCCCTGCGCTACGACCTCTTCCTCCTCGCCGGCTACGCCCTCACCGTGGCGGCCGCGCTCCTGGTGCCGGGGCTGCCCGCCACCAACGTCTTCATCGGCGGCTCGGTCTTCCTGGCCTTCGCCTTCCTCTACCCCGACTTCGAGCTCCTCATCCTCTTCATCCTCCCGGTCAAGGTCAAGTGGCTGGCCCTGCTGACCTGGCTCTCCTACGGATTCCAGCTCCTGTTCGGCGGCTGGCAGACGCGCCTGCTGGTCCTGGCCTCGGTGGGGAACTTCCTGCTCTTCTTCGGCCGGGACATCCTCCGGCTCATGAAGAGCGGCCATCGCCGCATGGCGGACATGGCGCGGGAGGCCTCCGGGGTCCAGGAGCCCTTCCACCGCTGCGCGGTCTGCGGCGTCACGGACGTCTCCCACCCGACGATGGACTTCCGCTACTGCCCCGAGTGCGGGGGGCTGGGCTACTGCCGCGACCACATCGCCGGCCATCGTCACGTGAAGAAAAAGGACTAAATTTGCTAACTTTAACCCCGGCATGATCCTCTCCGCCCTCGGCAGCTGCCTGCTCTCCGCGGCTTTGGCCGCGGCCCCGGAGGCCGTCGTCGAGCCGGTCCCCACGGCCGCCGCGGACACAGTGACGGCTCCCGAGCCGGCTCCGGCGAGACCCGCGCCCAGCCGCCTGGGCCCGGCCCGCCGGTCGGTCAAGCTCGTCGTCTATGACCGCGCCGGCAAGCTCCTCGACCTGGAAGGCTTCCTTTCCTTCATAGGCCGCGCGGACCGCTCCGCCGGCGCCGACCAGAACCTCTCCGGGATCTTCCTGACGCCGCCGGACGACCCCGCCGCCGCGCAGCGGCCGCTCCTGGAGCAGAAGGGAGAGCTCATCGTCCTATCCTGGGAGAAGCTCCCTCAGGCCGCCCTGAGCCTGCCCTGGCCGGTGGCGGAGGACGGCTTCTCCACGGTCTGGGCCGACAAGAGCGGGGCCGGCTACTCCGACGGGGACGCGCTCTTCCTCAACGAGGAGCTCGCCATCACCCAGTACCGCCTCTTCAAGGAGAGCCTGCGCAAGCGCACCACGGACTGGTCCCCGATCTACAAGCCGGGAGCCAAGGCCCGCAAGACCGCGGAGGAGGCCCAGTCGCTCATGGCCGCGGCCCACGCCGAGAAGGGCGGCGCGGCGCGCGCCCGGGCGTTCGACGCGGCCCTGACCGCGGTCTCGCTGGCCTGGCAGAAGATGCTCTTCGAGCACGGGCTGCAGACCGCCCTCAACTCCAAGCGCAAGGCCGGACTGCGCTTCGGCCTGACCATCGACGAGACGATCTTCAAGCGCCTCGACCACTACGACAACCTCATCTCCGCCATCAAGCGCTCGGGCGCGAACTGGGTGCGCCTGGTCTTCCGCAGCAACCCGGAGGACTTCACCTACGCGAGCATGCGCTCCTTCACCGAGTACGACTCCATGGTGGCGGAGCTGCGCGAGCAGGACCTGCGCGTCATGGGCACGGTCCTGGAGACCGGGCAGTGGCCGCGCACCATGACCCCGCAGGTCTACGCGGAGCGCACCAAGAACCTGGTGCTCCACTACAAGAACCAGATCCGCTCCTGGGAAGTGGGCAGCGAGATCAACGGCGACTGGCTGGGCGGGGTCAGCGCGCCGCTGTCTCTGGACCAGGTCTACCGCATCTATTCCGCCGGCGCGGCCAAGGTCAAGGAGATCGATCCGTCCCTGGAGACCGTGGCCACGCTGTACTGGTGGGACGGCACGGCGCCGGACGCGGCGCACTCGCTCTTCGGCTGGCTCAAGCGCTACTCCCGCGAAGGCTTCGGCAGGAGCATCGACGTGCTCTCCATCAGCCTGCAGCCGGACGACAACCCGGTGGGGATGGCCCTGGAGACGATCTTCGCGCGGGCGGCGGCCGAGGTCCCGGCCAAGAGCCTCCTGCTGGGCAGCCTGGGCTACGCGGAGAAGGACAAGCTCCAGGGCTACTGGTGGCTGCGTCCCGACAACGTCGAGGCGGCGCGCGAGGACCTGCTGGTGTTCTCCGCCACGGCCTCCTGCGCCATGCCCGACTCCCTCTGCGGGGGCTTCTGGTGGCAGACCCTGGAGCAGATGCTCCCGAGCAAGAAGCGCACCACGGGCCTCTTCCGTTCCTATATGAAGACGCTCGAGCAGCTGGGCCGCTGACGCGCCGGAGTCAAGGATGCCGAACCTCCCCACGCCCGACTGGCCGCTCCCGGACTGGAAGCCCGTGCAGCCCTTCCCGTTCGCCGAGGCGCGCCGCACCTTCACCGGCCCCTCGTCCCCGGTCGCCATCGCCTACTACCGGCGCCCGGACGGCTCCCTGGCGGCCGTGGCGCGGTTCCAGCCGGTCTGCGAGGGCGCGCCCGGACGGGTCCACGGAGGCGCGATCCTGACGGTCCTCGACGAGGCGCTCGGCGCCGCGGCCTGGCTGGCCGGCCGCCGCGTGATGACCGTCAAGCTCACGACGGAGTTCCGCCGCGCGGTGCCCCTGGGCGCGGCCATGCTCGTCGAGACCCGCCTCACCGCCCGCCGCCACCGCCTCGTCTCCGTGGCCGGGGAGCTCCTCGGCCCCGGCGCCGTCCTCCACGCGGCGGCCCAGGGCTCCTTCCTGGAGCTCTCCGAAGACGCGCACCGGCGGATCTTCGGACGCCCCTGAGCCCGCCCTTGCAAAAGCCGGGGAGGCGGGGCATACTAGAGGCATATGGCGCCGGCTGACAGGATCCGGAAGGCGCTGATCACCGGGATCTCGGGGTCGGGCGGGAGCTACCTGGCCGAGCACATCGCGGCGGACCACCCCGGGGTGGAGATCCACGGCATGGCCCGCTGGCACAGCACCGCCACGGCGGACAACCTCGCCGCGGTGCGGGAGCGCCTGTCCCTGCACGAGTGCGACCTCACGGACCTGAGCGCGGTGTTCACCGTCCTGAAGAGCGTCCGGCCCGACGCGATCTTCCACCTGGCGTCGCACGCCAACGTCCGCGCCTCGTTCGTCAACCCGCTGGCCGTGATGCAGAACAACGTCATGGGCACGGCGAACCTGCTCGAGGGGGTCCGGATGGCGGGGATCGACCCGGTCGTGCAGATCTGCAGCACGTCCGAGGTCTACGGGCAGGTGCTCCCCCGCGAGACGCCCGTCACCGAGGACCAGCCGCTGCGGGCCTGCAGCCCGTACGGCGTGTCCAAGGTCGCCCAGGACCTGCTCGGGCTGGCGTACTTCCGGAGCTACGGGATGAAGGTGGTCAGGACCCGCATGTTCGCCTACATCAACCCCCGCCGGGCGGACCTCTTCGCCACGTCGTTCGCCCGGCAGGTCGTGCGGGTGGAGCGCGGCCTGCAGAAGGAGGTGCTGCACGGCAACCTCGACTCGGTGCGCACGCTCATCGACGTGCGCGACGCGATGGAATCGTACTGGCTCGCGGCGCTGCGCTGCGAGGCCGGCGAGGCCTACAACATCGGCGGCACGACCACCATCTCCTGCGGCCAGTTCCTCGACCTGCTCAAGAAGCAGGCCAAGGCCCCCATCCCCTCCCGTGTCGACGAGCGGCTGCTGCGCCCGTCGGACGTGACCCTGCAGATCCCGGACACGCGGAAGTTCTCCCAGGCGACGGGCTGGGAGCCGAAGCGCTCCTTCGCAGAGAGCGTGGCCTTCCTCCTGGACTACTGGCGGGAGCGCGAACGGTAGCAGCCCCTCACCCGGATGAGAGTCCTGCTCACGCCGCCGCCAGCCGGCTATTTCATCACCAAGAACGCCTTCGACGGCCCGCCCCTGGGCCTGCTCTATCTGGCCGCGGCCCTGAAGTCCGCGGGCTTCGAGACCCGGTGCGTCGACCCGTTCGTCCAAAAGCTCTCCGCGGCGGGCTTCGCCGGGGTCCTGCGGGACTTCGCCCCCGACCTGGTCGGCGTCAGCTTCACGACCGAGACGCGGGCGGCGGGGATGGCGGCGATCCGGGGCGTCCGGGCGGTCCTCCCGGGGGCGCACATCTGCGCCGGCGGCCCGCACCCCTCGCTGGCCGCCCGGGACCTGCTGGAGTGCGTCCCGGAGCTCGACTCCATCGTGGTCGGCGAAGGGGAGCGCACGCTCCCGGACCTGGCCCGCTGTCTCATGGCGCGCGGGGACCTGGCCCGGGTGCCGGGCATCGCGTACCGCGAGGCGGGTTCCGTGCGCACGACCGCGGCCCGGCCGCTCATCGCGGACCTCGACACGCTGCCGTTCCCGGACCGCGACGCCCTGCCCCACGGGCTCTACAGCCAGAAGATGGAGGTCCCGGGCCTGGGCTCCATCCCCGCCGCGCACGTCCTCTCCAGCCGCGGCTGCCCGATGCGCTGCGTCTTCTGCGCCGCGGCCGAGCTCTCCGGCAGGAGCTTCCGCCCCCGCTCGCCGGAGAACGTGGTCGCCGAGATCGAGGGCCTGAGGAGCCGCTACGGGATCCGGGGGGTCTATTTCTACGACGACACGTTCTCCTTCCAGCCCGAGAGGGTCCGGAGGATCTGCCGGCTGATCCTGGAGCGGCGGCTGGACATCCGCTGGTTCTGCGACGTTCGCGCGGACAACCTTGACCGGGACCTCATCCGCCTGATGAAGGAGGCGGGCTGCTTCCACTTGGCCTTCGGAGTGGAGTCCGGCGACGCGGCCGTCATGCGGGAGCACATCCGCAAGGCGGTCGACCTCGACCAGGTCCGCGACGTGACGCGCTGGTGCGTCGAGGCCGGCATCATCCCGCGCGGCCTGTTCATCGTCAGCAACCCCGGCGAGACCTATGCGAGCGCCCTGAAGTCCCTCGACTTCATGCGGGAGCTCCACCGCCTGGGCGGGAAGACCTCGGTCAACGTCATGAAGATCTACCCGGGCACGGAGCTGGAGCGCCGCGCCCGGAGGTTGGGCCTGCTGCCGGCGGGGTTCCGGTGGGCCGGGGAGAGCCCCTCCCGCGCGCCGGCCCTGGCCAGCCTGGTGGGGGACGCCCCGGTCTACCTGGAGCACCTGAGCGTCGAGCAGATCGGCGAGCTCCTGTTCCGCTGGAGGCGGTTCAGCGGATTCCAAAGCTGGGCCAAGGCCCTGCAGGCCGCCCGGGGCGCCAGGACGCCGCGCGAGCTCGCCAGCCTGCTGCCGCTGGCCTGGGGGTTCCTGCGGGCGGGGCTGCGGAGTCTGGCCGGGAGGACCGCCGCCGTCTTGCTGGGAGCCCTCGCCGCCCTGGTCCTGCTGGAGGCCGGCCTGCGCCTCTTCGGCGCGGCGCAGCGCATCGCCCTGGAGGTCCCGGAGCGGCGGCCCGGCGACTCCGTCGTCCTCTGCCTGGGGGATTCCTTCACGTTCGGGACCGGAGCGCCCCGAGACCTGAGCTATCCCCGGCAGCTGGAGAAGGTCCTCAACGCAGACGCCGGCCCGAGGCGCTTCGTGGTCGTCAACGGCGGCGTGCCGGGCCGCAACACCACGCAGCTGCTCGAGGCCCTGGAGGCGGACCTCGCGGCCGTGCGGCCGGACCTCGTCATCCTGCTCGCCGGCCTCAACAACTCCTGGAACCTCAAGGGCTATCACGCGCACCGCGGCGGGCGCACCTGGAGCGCCGCGGCCCTGGACCGGCTGTACCGGATCCGGACCTTCAAGCTGGCCAAGCTCCTTCTGCAGGACCTGCGCCGAGTCTCCGCCGCCAGCCCTGGGGCGCGTCCGCCGCGGGACGCCGCGCCCCAGGCCCGGGACGAGAGCCTCTATCGCGGCGCCGGCCTGGCGCTGGAGCGGCTAGGCAGCCTCCCCCTGGCCCTGCGGGCCTTCGAGGCCGGAGCCGAGTCCGATCCCCATCCCCCGGACAACGCCAACCTCGCCGAACTGGCCAGGATCCGCTCCTCCGCGCGCAACCCCTTCGTGCGGCGGGAGATCTCTTTGTTCCTGCGGCGGACGGCGCCCGGCCTGGCTGCCGGCGGCCCCCGGATGCCGCCCCCCGACGGCGGAAGGAGGACCGCGTGGACCCCGGTCCTGAACAAGCTGAGCCGGGTCCGGGCCATCGCACCGGGGCGCTCCCTGGCCAGGAGCATTTCCCGGATCCTCTACGGAGATTCCGGCCGGGATCCCATATCCTGGGACATGCAGGACTGGGCCGCGCACAAGCGGATGGGGCAGGCCGGCGCCCTGGTGTCTGAGTGCTTCGCGCTCCAGGACCGGGGGGCTTTCTCAGAGTCGTCGCAGCGCTGCCGGCAGGCCATCGCGCTCTATCCCGGCTATGAGCCGGCCTACTTCGGCCTCGGGCTCAACCTCAAGCGCGCGGGGCGCTATCGGGAAGCCGCCCGCGCCTTCATGCAGGGCGTCGCAGCGGACCCCGACTCCTCCCACAGCTCAAGCTACAGCGAGTTGGTGGGGCTGCGCTTCGCCGTCCAGGACCCCGGCCTGCGCCAGGAGATAGCGGACTTCTTCGAGAAGCTGGCGCAAAGGCCCCAGGGCGACCCCGAGATGCTCGAGGCGCTGCGCGCCCCGGATGCCCGGCGCCAGGAGGACGTCGCCGCCTGGATAGAAGACGACCTGGGACGCATCATCGCGGTCTGCCGCAGGAAGGGGATCCCGGTGCTGATGCAGAGCTATCCCGGGCAGGCCGACCCGCTGAGCCGCGACGTCGCGGCGAGGAACGCCGTGCCTTTCGTCGACCACGCGGCGGCGTTCGCGCCCCGGCTCGCCGGCGGCCGCCGCGGCGGATATTTCATCGCCGACGGCCACTGCAACGCCGCCGGCTACGGGCTGATGGCCAAGACCCTGCGCCGGAAGATGTCCGAGCTGGGCCTGCTCGGCGGCCGCGCCGCCCCTCCGGCGGATTAGTGTTGTATAATCAATGCTCGCGAGCTCGTAGCTCAGGGGTAGAGCATTCGCCTTTTAAGCGAAGGGTCGTGGGTTCGAATCCCACCGGGCTCATGATTTGCGCAAGATTTCCGCCCCCATCGTCTAACGGTTAGGACGCGGCCCTTTCAAGGCTGAAACAGGAGTTCGATTCTCCTTGGGGGCACCAGATCCATGATGAACTTCCTGATGCGAGCCGGGGACTGGCTCAAGGGCGCCATGCTGGGGACGCTCGCGGGGGCCGTTGCGGGGACCGGCGTGGGCTGGGTCCTGGCCTGGAACCGGATCTCGCTCTACGGGGATCTGGCCACCTGCTGGCGCAACTGCGGGCCGCACGTCTTCATCCCGCTGTGGATGGGCACGGTGATCGGCTTCGCTGCGCGCCTCGAGCGGGACTCCTTCTTCGGACACATCCTGACCGCGGCCGCCGGCGTGGGCGCCGGGCTCCTGGCCCCGGCCGCCTTCATGCACGTCTTCGGCCGGCCCTACCCCGTGTCCGGCTTCGCCGCCATGCCCAACGTGCTCCCCCTGCTCCTGCTGTTCTGCGGGGGCCTGGCCGCCTTCCTCTGGCGCTTCACGGTCGACCGGCTCATCGACTGAGCCCGCCGCCGCCCCGGCCACGTCATATGCGCCAGAGACATGAGCCGGAGAGAACGCGAGGCATATAGAACCCATGAGACAAAGAATTCCTAAATTCAAGAGCGAGGATGAGGAGAGAGCTTTCTGGGCTTCCCATGATTCCGCCGACTATGTGAACTGGAAGAAGCAGAAGAAGGCCATCTTCCCGAACCTCAAGCCATCAGTCAAGTCCATCTCGCTTCGGCTGCCAGAGTCCATGCTCGAAGAGCTCAGGCTTTTGGCGAACAAGAAGGATGTGCCTTATCAGTCCCTCCTGAAAGTCTTTTTGTCCGAGCGAATCGCGCAAGAGTTCCGACCACACGACGGACCGGCCCCCTCCATCGGTCTCAGCACTTCACGACGATCGGGACATGCCCGGCCAGCTCCGCTTCCGCATAGGCCGCGTAGGAGGCGATGATGACCTTGTCTCCCACGGCCGCCAGGCGCGCGGCCGCGCCGTTGATGCAGATGCCGCCCTTCCTGCCGCAGATCACGTAGGTCGTGAACCTCGCCCCGGTGCTGCAGTTATAGACGTCCACCTTCTCGAACTCGCGCAGGTCCGCCTTGCGGCAGAGGGCCCGGTCCACCGTGATGGAGCCTTCGTATTCCAGGCGCGTCTGCGTGACCGCGGCGCGATGGATCTTGGATTTGAGCATCTCCCGTTTCATGACACAGCCTCCAGGTTGGAGCGCAGCGCAATGACCAGCCCGCGCAGGACCAGGTCCGGGACCACCTCGTCGAAGACCCCCTCGTCGGCGAAGAGCCGCGAGAAGCCGCCGGTGCCGATGACCACGGCCTCCTGGGACTTGAAGCAGTCGGCCTGGACCTGCCGCGTGATCTCCCGGATGGCGGCCAAGCAGCCGAAGTACAGACCGGACTGTATGCTGGCGACCGTGGTCTTGCCCACCAAATCCTTGGGCCTGACGATCTCGACTGCGGGCAGCTTGGCCGTACGCTGGGCCAAGGCGTCCATGGAGATGCGCAGCCCGGGCAGGATCACGCCGCCCAGGTAGTCCTTGTTCCTGCTGATGGCGCAGAAGGTGTTGGCCGTGCCCAGGTCTATGACGATGAGGTTCCGGCCGGGATGGCGGTGCACGGCCGCGATGGCGTTGGCGATGCGGTCGGCCCCCACCTCGGCCGGGTTCTTGTAGCGGATGTTGAGGCCGGTCTTGCTGCCGGGGCCGAGCACGAAAGGCTCGGCCTGGAAATACCTGACGCAGCAGTTGCGCAGGGCGTGCACCAGGTCCGGGACCACCGAGCAGACCGCGATCTCCCGGATGGCGTCGGCCTGCAGGCCCGACTCCCTGAGCATGCCCCTGAGGAACACGCCCAGCTCGTCGGCCGAGGCGCTTGTCTGCGAGGACCGGCGGAAGGTGAGCTTGAGCTCGTCCCCCGCGAAGACCCCGCCGAAGATCTGGCTATTGCCCACGTCCAATGCAAGAAGCATGACCCCTCCTGTGTTCGGCGACGGCGCAGAGCCGGCGCGCGAGCTCTGCCCGTGAAGAGCAGGCCGCGATCCAGCGCCCGGATCCGAATATCCGGAACCTCCGCGGCCGGCCGTCCGCCATGTCGCGCAGGTCGTTGTGCACCACGAGGCCGCAGCCGAGCCTGCCCACGGCCCGGCGGATCGCAGCTTGGTCCTTGGTGTCGGTGAGCTTGAATCCCACGATGAGCGGGCGATTGGCCGCGTAGCCGGCCAGGCGGCCGAGGATCTTGAAGTTGCGCTTGAGCTCGACCCGCACCTCGGCGCCGGAGTCGATCTTGCGCAGCCGCGCCGGCCGCTGGCGCCTGCCGTCGATGAGCACCGCTGCGACGGAGTAGTCGCTCACCGCGGCGAGGTGCAGCACCAGGTCGAACCGGCGGCCGCGCAGCAGCTCCCGGAGCCTGCGGTCCAAGTCCTTGAAATCCTCGAACGCGATGCATTCTACCGGCCCTTCAGGTTTCTGCGCCCCCCGGCCGTGCAGATAGACGACCCGGTGCCCCCGCCGGCGGAAGTGATCCGCCAGGACCGCGCCCGTGGCCCCGGTGCTGAAGTTGGTGAGGAAGCGCACGGAGTCGATGGGCTCGCGCGTAGCGCCGGAGGTTATAAGGACTTTCACGGCCGCCTCCGGAGCGCGCGCCGGACCGCCCCGTATATCTCGTCCGGGTCCAGGAGCCGGCCCGCCCCGATGTCGCCGCAGGCCTGGCGTCCGGTGTCCACGCCCAGGACTCGGACCTTCCAGCTCTTGAGCAAGGCCAGCGCCCGCCGCGTGGCCGGATGAGCGTACATGGCCTGGTTCATGGCGGGCGCGATGAGGCAGGGCTTGGCCAAATCATAGGCCAGGAACAGCGCGGTGACCGCATTGTCCGCGATCCCGGCCGCCAGCTTGTTGATGGTGTTGGCGCTGGCCGGGCAGATGATGGCGAGGTCCGCCCAGCGCGCCAGCTCCACGTGCTCCAGCGCGGTCTTCCTCTCGAACATGTCCACGTACACGGGTCGGCGGGTCAGCCCCTCCAAAGTCGACGGCCCGATGAACTGCAGGGCGGCCGGCGTGCACGC
>JACRDS010000173.1 GCA_016212825.1 Elusimicrobiota bacterium
GAGGCACCTGCGCCTCAGGCGCAGGTGCCGGCAAGCCAGGTGCGGCGGGAGACCAGCTCTGCGGCCCCCGCCTTCACCGAAGCGGTGCGCCGGTGCGAGGTCCGGGCGCACGACCTGGCCATCCGGTACACCGAGCGGCATCCCGTCATCCAGCAGTACGGCCGGGATTGGATGAGCCGGCCCGACCTCAAGAAGCTCAACGACGATTACGCCGCGGATCACGACCCGGTCAGGTTCCTGCGCGGGCTGGCCCAGGCGCCGAGCTTCCCGGAGTTCGCCGCCAAGTACGCGCGCGAGCCCGCGGTCCGCGCCTTCGTCAAGGACGCCCTCGCCGGGGCGCCCAAGGACCTGCTGGCCGCGGCCGCGGACATGCTGGTCGAGGATGGCCTGCTGCGGGGCCTGGTCTCGGACGCGGGTCGGGAGCTCGGCCTGCCCAAGGGCTTCACGGACGGGCTCAGGGACTACGAGAAGGAGCCCGAATCCCGGCCGCGGGCTCAGTAAATCGTCCAGAACGAGCCTTTGGTGTCGGTGTGGATGCAGCCGATCCAGAGGTCGCCCCAGTGGCGCGGGGAATAGCCGGCGGGCACGAACATCGGTTCCGTGGACGAGCTCCAGTAGCCCCAGTGCCCCTGGTCCGCCATGAAGATGGCGGCGAAACCCAGGGTGGTGTTGTTCTCCACGCTGCTGCTGCCGTTGTGGTAGTCGGCGACCTGCAGGGTCGGGATGGCGCTGATGTATTTCCCGCCCACGGTCAGGCAGTCCAGGCCGTCCGTGGGGTACTGCCCCTCCATGTCCCCGTAGTAGATGGACAGGACCGAGCGCATGGCTCCGAGGCTGCCTTTGGCGGAGCCTTCCCGCGACTTGCGCAGCAGGGAGGCGAACTTCGGGATGGCCACGGCCGCGAGTATGCCGATGATGGCCACGACGATCATCAGCTCGATGAGCGTGAAGCCGCGGCGCGGGCGGGTCATTAGGGAGAGCATATCAGATCCCGCTCCCGGGAGAGAGGTCCGCGGCCGCGGCGCGGTCGGTCAGGACCAGGAGGTCCTCGACGAGCCCGACCGGCAGGGACGGCTGCGGGTCGGGCTCCCAGACCAGCCGGCGCAGGACGGCGGACTTCGCCTCGCCGCAGGCCAGCAGCAGCTTGAGCCGCGCCGCGTTGAGGGCGGGCACGGTCAGGGTCAGCCGGTCGCGGACTCCCTTGGGCGCGCGCGCGCGGGCGACCCAGCCCGTGCGCTCCGAGAGCGCGGCGTCTCCCGGGAACAGGGAGGCCGTGTGTCCGTCCTCTCCCAGCCCCAGCAGGACCAGATCGAAGCGCGGCCAGGCCTGGCCGGGGAAGGCTCGGCGCAGGGTCTTCCCGTAGTCGGCCGCGTCGCGGGCCGGGTCGCCCGAGGCGGTGGGCATGGGGAACACATTCTCCGGCGGCACCGGGACATGGTCGAGGAGGGTCTCCTTGGCCAGGCGGAAGTTGCTCTCCGCGTGGCTATGCGGGACGTAGCGCTCGTCCGCCCAGAACACATCGGTGCGATCCCAGGGCAAGGCCGGCTGGTCCACGGGCCGGAAATCCTCCCGGGCCAGCAGGCGGAAGAGGGGCGCCGGGGTCCTGCCGCCGCAGAGGGCCACGCGGAACCGGCCCCGGCAGGCCACGGCCGCGCGGGACTCGTGCGACCAGATGGCGGCCGCTTCCCGCGCCACCGCCGCCGGGTCTTCCTTCCGGCGGACCGAGAGCCGCGGGGTCAGCAGGGTCGTCTCCGGGACCGGCCGTCGATTCCCGACATGGCATCCGCCACGGGACCTCCTGAGTCAAGCCATTATAAACCTTCTAGCCTGGCTTTTTGAAGTGGTATACTGATTCTCAGTCTCCGGGAGACAAGGATCATGCTGTCCGATTTCCTTTCCGGCAACCGCCAGGCGATACACGAGCTCAGCCGGCGCAAGGTCGCCGCGGACGCGGGTTCGGCGCCCGACGCCGAGGCCTGGAACCAGGGCCTGCCCGAAGTCTTCGACCACATCATCGCCTCGCTGCAGCGCGCCGCCAAGTATGGCTTCCCGGCGGCCGGCGCCGACGGCGGGGCCCAGGCGACCCAGCGCGGCGAGAAGATGCTGCGGCTGGGCCTGACCGTGTCCCAGGTCGTGCAGGGCTACAGCGCGGTCTGCCAGTCCATCACGGAGGCGGCGCGGGAGCAGGGCTTCGTCATCAGCGCCGACGAGTTCCACACCATCAACCGGGTCCTGGACCTCGCTATCGCCGAGGCGGTCACCGGCTACGAGCATCTGCACGACGGGATCGTCGCCAAGGCGGAGGCCCTGCGGCTGGGCATGCTGGCTCACGAGCTGCGCAACGCCCTGACCAACGTCACTCTGGCCCACTTGATGATCCGGGACGGCCTGGTCGGCGCCCGCGGCGAGACCAGCGCGGTCCTCGAGAAGGGCCTGCGCCGCATGACCGACATCATCGATCGTTCGCTGGCGGAGGTGCGCCTGCACAGCGAGCCCCTCGCGGAGCCCCGCCGCCTGCGCCTCCTCGACCTGGTCGACGAGGTCTGGGTGACGGCGAGCTCCGAAGCCAAGAGCCGGGGGATCAGCCTTCTCGTGCAGGTGGCGTCCGAGGTCGGGCTCGAGGCCGACCCCCAACACCTCGTCTCGGCGCTGTCGAACCTCGTGCAGAACGCCATCAAATTCACCAAGCCCGGCACGACCGTGTGCCTGCGCGCGCGGGAGCTCGGCGACCAGGTCCTTATCGAGGTCGAGGACGGATGCGGCGGGCTGCCGCCGGGCCGCGCCGAGGAGCTCTTCCGGCCGTTCACGCAGGAGGGGAAGGACCGCTCGGGAGTGGGCCTGGGGCTGGCCATCAGCCGGCAGGCCATCGAGCGCAACGGCGGCACCTTGACCGTGCGCGATCTCGCGGGCAAAGGCTGCGTCTTCACCATCACCCTTCCCAGGACGGCCGGAAAGACGCCTCCTGCTCCGGCTGTTGCCTCATGAAGAAAAAGGCGGTACCATTATCCTTAGTCAGGCCGCGCCCCGCGGGGCGCAGGAGGATGCCATGTGTCTGAGGACTCCCGCCGCCGATCCCGCCGATTGCGACTGCTACGAGTGCGTCGAAGCCCGTAGAGGCGGCGCCGCCGAGGCTCGCGCCGGCGCGTGCTGCCCGCCCCCGGCCGAGGCCGGCGCCCCCGACGTCCTGGGGTCCTGGCGCGGCGCCTTCCAGGAGGCCTACCGCGAGGTCCAGCTCGAGATCTTCAAGGCCAAGATCAAGAAGGAGCTCTCCAAGACCATGGAGAAGACCGCGGACCTGGTCCTGGAGACCATGCTCGCCGATATACAGGAGAGCTCCCGGCGCGCGCGCACCGATAAGGAGCTGCGCGCGAAGCTCGCCAAGATCGTCGAGTCGGCCGGGGACTAGCCCGCCCGGCGCTGGGTCCTTTGCCGCCCGCGGCCCATACTCCAGCCCTGCCGAGCTTCGCCGCCCTGCGCCTGCCGGCCGCGGCGCTGGTCTGGGCGCTGGCCCTGCAGCCGGCGGCGGCCCAGCCTCTCGACGACGAGGGCGCGGAGGCCGGCCCGCAGTCTTCGGCCGTGCCGCCCGGCCTGCAGTCCGACCGCGCCGGCGGCCTGCTGCGTTACGGCGGCGAGGAGTGGGTGGTGGTCAACACTCTGCGCTCCTACTCCTGGTCGGCCGCAGGGGGCTGGCAGCCGGCCGGCCCGGTGCGGGAGGCCAACAAAGCCGCCATCCGCAACGCGGTGGAGAAGTTCAACGCCGTGCCGGGCCTGCGCCTGAGGCTCAGGTACGAGGAGAGCGACGATCCGGAGCTCTTCGTGGGCAACTTCCGGCGCCACCAGGACCGGTTCGTCATCTACTGGGCCGAGGACGCGGAAGAGGGCGGACTGGCCAAGCCATTCTCCTGGCACCCGAAGCGCGGCTACAAGGGCGGCACCCTGACCTTCATCAAGGACCGGCGGGGGCGGCGGGTCTCGCTCAAGTCCAAGGATTCTCCGGAGGGCCCGCTGGCCATCACGGGCGCGGCCATCTTCGCCCGAGAGAGGATCCGGCACGCGACGGACCTGGCGCGCTGCAAGACAGACGCGCCTTATTACGCCTTCCTGCACGAGATCGGGCACGCCCTGGGCATGGGGCACGCGACGCCCGGGCCTTCCATCATGCGCGGGACCTGCGGCGAGTCCTACCTGCCCAACGACATCGCCAACCTGCGCTCTCTCTACGGTCCTTGAGCGGGGACGGTCGGGGTGGAGACGGCCGGGACCGGCTCCGTCGGCGCCGGCGCGGTCGAGACCGCCACCGCGGCCGCCGTGGAGATGGCGGGGGGCTGGACCGGGACCGTTGCTGCCGGGACGGCGGTCCCCTCCGGGGACGGCGGCTTCTGAGCCGCCGGCAGGGCGCCGGGCGAGGCGCCCGGATTGAGCGCGGCGAAGAGGCTGCCCGCGATCCTCTCGGCCAGGGCCGGGACCAGGGCCCGCCAGCGGTCGAGCAGCTGCTGGGGCAGGGTCATGAACTCGTAGAGACTGCGCGCCTGCGCCGGGGCGTCAGCCTTGTCCTCGTGCCTCCAGAGCAGGCGCAGGGTCTGGCAGCGCAGCAGGCGGCTGGCGGCGACCAGCGTCGGGACCATGTTGCCGTCGTCGTCGGCCGTGAGCTGGGGGAGCACGTTGACCTCGAAGACCAGGGCGTCGTCCCAGGACAGGAGGCGGGAATAGTCGCGCGGGTGCGGCGCCGAAGGGTCCGGGTAGAGGTAGCGGTTCTGCCAGTCCAGCGTGTCCGAGGCGCGGTTCCAGAGGCGCAGCGTGGTCGTGTCCACGGCCGCCTCCGCGACCGGGACGAGGGCCCCCGGGAAGCGCGTGCGCGGCAGGGCCTTGAACAGCTCCGCCTCCAGGAGCTCCCGCGCCGGCCAGTACGGGACGTACGGGCGCAGCTTCTCGGAGGCCTCCTTGTACCGGTCGTCCTGGAAGGACTGCACCGCGAAGCTCAGGCCCGGGAGCATCTTGGCCGCGGACTCGGCCTTGGACTCGCTGTCCGTGATGACCCAGGGGCCGGGGGCCGGGTAGACCAGGACGATGGTGCGCTGGCCCTTGCCGACGGACTGCTCCGAGAGGACCGGCTCGTTGAGGGTCACGCAGGCGCCGGTCGAGAGCGCCAGGGCCGCCAGGAACAGTCCGCGCAGCGTCCGCATCAGGCTTCAAGGATATATAATTTCGTCATGCGCCTCCTAACCGTCCTCGCCCTCGCCCTCGCGCTCGTCCCCGCGGCCCGGGCCGTGGCGCCGAGCCTTTCCGCGGTGCGCCGCGAAGCCGACCTGCGCGCGGCGGACTCGGCCCTGCTGCGCCGGGCCGCGCGCTCGGGCGCGCTGCGGCGCGAGGCCCTGCGCGCCATGGGGCGCGTCCAGTCCCCGGCCTACGCCGCAGACCTCGCCGCGGCCCTCGCCGACAGGGACCCGGCGGTCCGCGCCGAAGCCGCCTTCAGCCTGGGCCAGCTGGCGCTGGCGGAGCCGGCGGAGGGCGACGAGGCCGACGCCGCCCGGCTCTCCGAGCTGCGCGCGGCGGCGGCCCGCGCGCTCCGGCCGCTCCTCAAGGCCGAGGACGCCGGCCTGCGCTGCGCCGCGGCCGAGGCCCTGGGCAAGGCCGGCGGCTCGGGGGTCGAGGGCGCCCTGGTCTCCGCCCTGACCGCGGATGAGCCCTGCCTGAGGCGGGAGGCGGCCGCGGGCCTGTTCCGCCTGCGCTCCCTCAAGCGCGTGCCCGCTTACTCCCCCACGGCCGTCTCCGGCCTGACCGCCGCCCTGCGCGCGCCGGACCCGGAGCTGCGCTGGAGGGCGGCCTACGCCTTCTCGCGCTGGCCCGAGCCCCGGGCGGCCGAGGCGCTCGCCGCCGCGGCCCGCGACGACGACTCCTGGACCCGGCTCTTCGCGCTGCGCGCCCTGGGCCAGCTCAAGGCCGCGGCGCCCCTCGAGGCCCTGCTCGCCGCGCAGAGGGACCCCGACGCCCTGGTGCGCCGCGAGGCCGCGGCCGCGCTGGGCGCGGCCGGGCAGGCCGGCCGGCTCGAGGACGCCGTCTTTCAGGACTCCTCGACGCACGTGCGCGCCGCGGCCGCCGAGGCCCTGGGCGCAGACGCCGGGCTCGGCCCTCGGCTCGCGCTCCTCCTCGACGACCCCTCGCCCATGGTCCGGGCCGCGGCCCTGCTGGCCGCGCCCAGGCTCATCCGGGACGCCGCGGTCGTCCTGGCCAAGGCCAAGGACTCTCCGTCCTGGTGGGTGAGGTCGCGCGCCTGCCTCGCCATGGCGGACGTCCCCGCCGCGCGCCCCCTGCTCCTGGACGGGCTCAAGGATCCGGACCCGCGGGTGGCCTCGGCGGCGCTGGAAGCTCTGGCCAAGTCCACGGAGGCGCCCGTGGCCCCCATCCTGGAGGGCATCCTGCGCGACCCGGCCTCCTCGCTGGAGCTGCGCGGCACCGCGGCCGACGCGGCGGCCGCGCGCGCGGACGCGTCCCTGCGCGACGCCTTGGAGGCGGCCTGGAGGAACTCCCGGGGACGGGAGTGGTCCGAGGTCCGCGACAGCATCCGCAAGGCCGCCCAGGCGGTCACGGGCAAGCCGGGCTACGCGGGCCGGCCGCTCTTCCTCCCCGAGCCCCGGGCGCGCCTCGTCCCGTCGCCCTATCTGGGGGAGACCCCCGCCCCGTCATCGGTGGTCCTGGAGACCGACAAGGGAGAGGTCGAGATCTCCCTGGCCGTCGCGGAAGCCCCGGTCCACTCCGCGGCCTTCCTGCGCAGCGTGAGCACCGGGCTCTACGACGGGCTGAGCTGGCACCGGGTGGCGTCGAACTTCGTGGTCCAGGGCGGAGACCCGCGGGGCAGCGGCTGGGGCGACGCGGGCTTCTCCCTGCGCGACGAGATCAACCCCCTGCGCTTCGACCGCGGCGCGGTCGGGATGCCCAAGGCGGGCAAGGACACGGGCGGCTGCCAGCTCTTCATCACGCACGTGCCCACCCCGCACCTGGACGGCCGCTACACGGTCTTCGGCCGCGTGGCCCGGGGCATGGACGTGGTGGACCGTCTCGAGCCGGGGGACCGGATCCTCAAGGCCCGGGTCAAGTGAAGAGAGCCGCGCGCGGAGCCCTGGCCCTCCTGCTGGCACTCTCGGCTGGGGCCTGCTCCCATCTCCGGGCGGCGCGGGCGCGGCCCAGGCTGCTCAATCCCCTGGAGCGCGGGGCTTACGGCTTCGAACTGGGCTTCTCCCTGTCCAAGGTCGACGCGGCCGCCGCGAAGCAGGGCCTCTCTGTGCGCCCCGGACGGTCCGCGCGGACGGCCCTTGTGGAGACCCGCCGCTACGACGTGGAGCGGGGCACCGCCGCGCACGTCACGGTGGCGCTCATGGACGGCCGGGTCGAGGGGGTCGTGGTCGCCTTCTCCTCGACCGCCCCGTCCTTCGATGTCCTGGCCGAAGACCTCGCGCGGCGCTACGGCCCGCCCCAGCTGGATGACGGCCAGGACCTCTACTGGTCGGACGGCTGGGTCGCCGTCCGGCTCTCCGTGCGGCGCATCGGCCGCTTCGATGAGAGGTCCCTCGAGGCGGTGGAGATCCCGCGGTTGGGCAAGATCGGCTTCACGCGCTTCGGGCTCGACAAGGCCGTGGTCTTCGGCGCCAAGGGCTTCGCGGTCCGGGAGGCGGTGCTCTCCACGGCCCCGGCCCCGGGCTGCGGCGCGCCCGCGGAGCGCTGGCTGGACCCGCGCGTCGGGGAGGCCCGGCAGGCGGTGATCTCCGGGGATTTCTCCCGGGCCGTGGAGCTCGCGGAGCGCGTCATCGCGGGGGGCCTGCAGGACGCCGACGAGGCCCAGGCCTGGCAGGTCCGGGCCGCGGCCCTGTACCGGCTGGAGAGGAAGGACGAGGCCAGGACCTCCTGGCAGCGCGCCTACGAGCTCGACCCCTGCCTGAGCGAGATCCCGGCCTTCCTCAGGCGCCCGGACTACTGACCCGCCGGGGCTTGGCCGGGCGCGGCGGGGGCGCGTCGATGGTCTGGCGCACCCGGGTCAGCAGGAGCCGTCGCGAGAAGGGCTTGAGCAGCATGGGCGTGGCGGCGCGGTGGGGCGGCACCGGGTTCTCCAGGTAGCCGGACATGAACATGATGCGCAGGTCCGGGTGCATGGGCTCCAGGTGGTCGGCGAGCTCGAAGCCGTTCATCTGGCTCATCACGATGTCGGTGAGGAGCAGGTGGATGCGTCCATGGTGCTTGCCGCAGATCCAGAGCGCCTCGGCCGCGCTGGAGGCCTCCAGCACGCAGTAGCCGCCCTCGGAGAGGTAGCGGCGCACCAGGTCGCGGATGTCCTTCTCGTCCTCCACCAGCACCACGGTCTCGCTGCCGCTGAGGGACTCGGCCGGGACGTCGCCCTCGCCCCGGGACTCGGCGCGGCCCTCGGCCCGGGGCAGATAGACGCGGAACAGCGAGCCCTGGCCGGCCGCGCTCTCCACCGTGACGTGGCCCTTGGCCTGGCTCACGATCTCGAATATGGTGGCCAGGCCCAGCCCCGTGCCCTTGCCGCTGTCCTTGGTCGTGAAGAAGGGCTCGAAGAGGCGGTCCAGGACGCGGGGCTCCATGCCCGTGCCCGTGTCGCTCACGCTCAGGACCACGTAGTCTCCGGGCGGCACCGTGCGCCGGCCCGCGGTCAGGGGCGCGGAGAGCCGGCGGTTCGCGGTCTTGATGACCAGCTTGCCGCCGCGGGGCATGGCGTCGCGGGCGTTGACCGCCAGGTTCATGATGACCTGCTGCAGGTGGCCCGGGTCGGCCAGCACCGGGCCCAGGTCCGGGGCCGGGTCGACCGAGATCTCGATGTCGTCGCCGATGAGGCGGCGCAGCATCTTCTGCAGGTCGGCGGTCACGGCGTTGAGGTCCAGGAGCTTGGGCTGCAGGACCTGCTTGCGGCTGAAGGCCAGGAGCTGGCGGGTCAGGGCCGCGGCGCGGTGCACCATGAGCGGCACCTGTTCGGCCTCGGACTTGAGCCCGCTGTCAGGGCCCAGCTTCTCCACGATGTACTCGCCGTAGCCGAGGATGACGGTGAGCATGTTGTTGAAGTCGTGGGCCACCCCGCCGGCCAGGCGCCCCACGGCCTCCATCTTCTGGGCCTGCAGGAGCTCGGCCTCGCGCCGACGCAGGGACTCCTGCATCTGCCGCCGGCCGGTCACGTCCTCGCACACCCCCGCGATGCGGCCCGCGCCGCGCAGGGGGAAGATGCGCGTGCGCAGGCGGCGCTCGCTGCCGTCGGGCCGGATGAGCCGGTACTCGTCGTCGCGGTACTCGCGGCCCTGGAGGGCCTGGGCGGCGCGCTCCCGTTCGTCCGGGTGCACGCGCTCCAGCCAGGCCCGGGGAGAGCGGTAGAGCTCCTTCTCGGAGAAACCCCAGATGCGGCAGCAGGCCGGGTTGACGTAGAGCAGCCGGGAGTTCTCCGGCTCGGCCAGCCACATGCCCTCGTCGATGTGGGCGGCCAGGTCGAGGAGGAGGCCGAGCTGCTCCTGTGCGGGACGCCGGGGGATGGGGTCGCTCATGGCCTCAGGGGACGAACTTGTAGCCGCAGCCGGGCACGTTCTCGATGCGCTCGGCCCCGATCTTCTTGCGCAGGCGCGAGATGTGGGTCTCGACCGTGTGCGGGTCGTTGTAGTCGGCCAGGTCGTAGCCCCAGACCGCCTCCAGCAGGAAGCTCGGGGTCAGGACCCGGCCGGCCTTCTCGATGAACAGGGCCAGCAGATCGAACTCCTTGCGCGTCAGGGGCACGGCCTTGCCGCCGACCTTGACCTCGCGCGCTCCCGGGTCGAGGGTGATGCCCCGCGTCTTGAGCTTCTGGGCCACGGCCGGGACCGCGTCGAAGCGGCGCAGCACCGCGTGGATGCGGGCCAGCAGGACCTTCATGGGGAAAGGCTTGAGGATGTAGTCGTCGGCCCCGCCCTCCAGCCCCGCCACGATGTCCTTCTCCTCCATCATGGTGCCGGACATGATGATGACCGGGATGGACCGGGTCTTGGGGTCTTTCTTGAGGACCCGGCAGAGGCTGTGGCCGTCGAGGCCGGGCATGTCCGCGTCGGCCAGCACCAGGTCCGGGGCGCCTTCCTGGGCCAGGAGGCGGCCCTCGGAGCCGTCCTTGCCCGCCACCACGGAGAAGCCGTTCTGAGTGAGGAAGTTCTTCACCGCGGCCAGGAGCTCCTGGGAGTCGTCCAGGACGAGGATGCGCTTGCCCACGGGCTGGATTATACCCTATCTGTGAGGAAGATTTGAGCCGCCTGTGAGCCCCCCGGGAGCCGGTCCGGCTATCCTAGAGCCATGATGATCCCCGGAGCGCCGCAGGAACTCAAGAAGGACGAGATGGTGCAGCTGGTGTCCCACGAGCTGCGGGCGCCCTTGAACGCCACCGAGGGCTACATCAAGTTCCTCATGCAGTGCGAGTCCGGCCCCCTCAACCCGGAGCAGATGGACCTGCTCAACACGGCCCTCAACAACATCAACCGCCTCGAGCACTTCGTGACGGACATGCTCGACCTGGCCAAGATGGAGGCCGGCCGCCTGAGCTACCGCTTCGCCCAGGCGGACCTCGGCACGCTCATCCGTGGGGTGCTGGAGACCTTCCGCTTCGCCGCGGCGGAGAAAGGCGTGCGCCTGGCCTGCGACGTCCCGGCCGGCCTGACCCAGGCCCGCATGGACGAGGGCCGCGTGCGCCAGGTCCTGGAGAACCTGGTGAACAACGCGCTCAAGTTCACGGACGAGGGCGGCACGGTCATGGTCTCGGTCTGGGAGTACTGCGGCTGGCTCAAGGTCTCGGTCGCGGACAACGGGGCGGGCATCTCCCCCGAGTTCATGCCCGAGCTCTTCGAACGCTTCAGCCAGGAGGGCGCCCGCCGCACCTGGAACGAGCGCGCCAAGGGCAGCGGGCTGGGCCTGTGGATCGTCAAGAACGTGGTGCACGCGCACGGCGGCAACGTCTGGGTGCAGTCCGAGCGCGGGGTGGGCTCCATCTTCAACTTCACCGTGCCGGCGTCGCAAGCCTGAACTCAAGGGGGGTTATGGAAAAGATAATCATGGTGGTCGACGACCAGAAGGACGAGAGGAAGCTCGTGCGCCTGCTGCTGCGCAAGTATGCCGTGACCGTGGTGGAGGCGTCCAACCCGGTGGAGGCCATGAAGCTGGCCCGGCAGCAGAAGCCCCACCTCATCCTCATGGACCACGTCATGCCCCAGATGACGGGCTACGAGGCGGTGTCGGCCCTGAAGCAGGACCCGGAGCTGTGCCGCATCCCCATCATCATGCTCAGCGCGCGCAAGTTCGATCCGGAGTGGGGGGACTTCATCCGCCAGAGCGTGGAGGACTTCCTGCCCAAGCCGGCCCAGGCCGACAAGCTCCTGGCGCGCATCCAGGCCCTGCTCGGCGCGCTGACCGTGCGGCTCGGCAACGTCCCGGCCTGAGCGCGGGGACCCGCGGGAGGGGGCATGGCCAAGCTGGAGCAGGTCCTGGTCGAGGAGAAGGTGCTCACCGCCGAGCAGGTGCAGCAGTGCCGGGACCTCAAGGCCCAGCACAGCCTGCCCCTGGGCATGGTGGCGGTGTGGCAGGGCATGATCAGCGAGCGCCAGCTCCTCGACCTCGTGGGCCGGCCCCTGGCCGAGCCCATCGAGGACTTCGTGCCGGAGGGCATCCCGGCGTCCTTGACCCAGCTCATCGCCGCCGAGACGGCCCAGAAGCTCAGCTGCGTGCCGGTCTACGACAGCGGCCAGGAACTGCGCGTGGCCTTCGCCAACGAGGTCGACGAGCTCCAGATCGAGAAGCTCGCCGAGCTCACCGGCCGCAAGATCCTGCCCTTCCTGACCACGCCCGAGACCCTGGCCGCCGCCTACGCCCTCCTGTACGGCGCCCAAGGGGGCGCCGTCCCCGGAGGGCAGGAGTCCTCCACTCCCGAAGGGGATGGAGAGATGGCCGCCGAAGGCATAGACCTGGCCGGGGGCGAGAAGCCCGAGGGCGAGGGGGGGGAGGCGGCCGCGGCCCAGGATGACGGCGAGGTCCCGGACATCGAGGACTTCAAGGAGCTCATGACCGGAGCCCTCGACGAGGTGCGCGTCGTCCAGGAGCAGAAGGAGTCCTCCAGCAACGCCTACGGCATCGAGATCGAGGCCAACTCCCCGCCCATCATCAAGCTGGTCAACGGCATGCTCATCAAGGCCCTCAACCTGCGCGCCAGCGACATCCACATCGAGCCGCAGGAAACGGGATTGCGCGTGCGCGTGCGCGTCGACGGCGAGATGCACATCCTGATGAAGCTGCCCAAGGAGGTCTCCTGCAAGATCGTCTCCCGGGTCAAGCTCATGGCGGAGCTCAACATCACGGAGAAGCGCAACCCCCAGGACGGCCGCTTCAAGGTCCAGCTGGGCGGCGGAGGCATGGTCGAGTTCCGGGTGAACTGCCTGCCCTCGGCCTTCGGCGAGAAGATCGTGATGCGCGTCCTGGGGGGCAACAAGCTCAAGGGCGACGTGGCGGGCCTAGGCTTCTCGTCCCGCGACCTGGACTGCGTGCTGGCGATGCTCAAGTGCCCCTGGGGGCTGGCTCTGGTGACCGGGCCCACGGGCAGCGGCAAGACCACCACCCTCTACACCATGCTCAAGAGCCTCAACACCCCCAACCGCAACATCCTCACCGCCGAGGACCCCATCGAGTACAACCTGGCGGGCATCACCCAGACCCCCATCAACGCGGCGGTGGGCTTCACCTTCGAGAAGGCCCTGCGCGCCTTCCTGCGCCAGGACCCGGACGTGATCCTGGTCGGAGAGGTGCGCGACAAGGAGACGGCCGAGATCTGCGCCAAGGCCGCCATGACCGGCCATCTGGTCCTCTCGACCCTGCACACCAACGACGCGGCCTCGACCGTGATGCGGCTCAAGGACATCGGCGTCGACCCCTTCCTGCTGGGGGCTTCGCTCAAGCTGGTCATCGCCCAGCGCCTGGTCCGCCTGCTCTGCCCGGCCTGCAAGGTCCCCACCAAGCTCGCGGACGCGGATAAGGTGGGCTTGAAGCCCGAGGAGCTGGCCCTGCTCACTCAGGTCTTCCGCGGCCGGGGCTGCCCGGAGTGCAACAACATCGGCTACAAGGGCCGGCGGCCGGTCTTCGAGGTCATGCCCATCACCACCGCGAAGATGAAGGCCGCGGTCATGGAGGGCGGAACCGCGATCATCGAGACCATGGCCAAGGAGGAGGGCATGCAGAGCATCCGGCACTGCGCCATGACTCTGGCGGGCCAGGGCGTGACCTCGTTCCAGGAGGCGCTCAAGGTCGGCGTGGTGGCTTGACAAAACCCGCCTCTCCTGCAATAATCTAGTCCGCGCCGAGGAACGCTACGCACGGGGAGGACCCGTGGCCGCAGCCGTCCTTGGCCTTCTGCTTTTCTGGGCCGGCGCGCCGGCTCAGGCCCTGCCCTTCTCTGAGGTCGTCTCCTTGGGCCGTCGGATATGGCACAACGAGTGCCGGGGCACGGTCTCCGGCCTGACCTCCTGGAACGACGGCGAGGAGTTCGCCTCCCTGGGCATCGGCCACTTCATCTGGTATCCGGAGGGGCAGCAGGGCCCGTTCCAGGAGAGCTTCCCCATGCTGCTCGAGTATCTCGAGCGCCATGGCGTCACGCTGCCCGAATGGCTGATGGTCTCGGTGGGCAGCCCGTGGGCCAGCCGCGAGGAGTTCCTGGCCCAGCGGCGCTCCGAGCGCATGCTCCAGCTGCGCCGGCTTTTGGCCGGCACGACCGGCCTGCAGGCCCGCTTCATCGTCGCCCGCCTGGAATCCGCCCTCCCCAAGATGCTGACCGTGCTGCCGCCCGAGGACCGGGAGCGCGTCAGCTCCCGGTTCCACGCCCTGGCGCGGCAGAGCGGCGGGGTCTACGCCTTGGTCGACTATGTGAACTTCAAGGGCGAGGGCCTCAAGCCGCAGGAGCGCTACAACGGGCAGGCCTGGGGCCTGCTCCAGGTCCTGCAGGAGATGCGCCAGCCCACGGTCGCCGAGTTCGCCGCCGCCGCGGACCGGGTGCTCACCCGCCGCGTGCAGAACTCCCCGCCCGAGCGCAACGAGGCGCGCTGGCTGTCCGGCTGGCGCCAGCGGCTAAGCACTTATCGGGCCGAGTCCTGATCCGCCCCGACGCGAGCGGAGCCCTGGCGATGGGCGGGGTTTGTGGGGGGCGAATATGAAAGGCCGCCGGGTCGGCGGCCTTTCACATGAAGTGGACAACAGAGCTGTCCGGGGAAAGCCGCTCGGCCGGCGCCCGCTGGCTGGAGAGGGTCCGCCGATGCCGCAAGCGCTCGCCGAGGTCGACCGCCGCCGGCCCGTCCGGTCTTGCTGTCCGGAATCGAGTGGGCGATCCAGCCTCAGACCATGTCCGGTCGGCACGGGCATCAGGGCCGCATCCATACGGTCAGTCTTGGTTCTTTGCGTTTGAGCAAAACCTCGCCGAATGGCTGCATTTAATCGCTCCATTGGACCCGTCCGTTGCACGAAAGAAAAAGACCAAGGGAGGAGGTCCGTCTCTGTGGCGGGAAGTCCCCTCTGCATGGAGCGATCTTGTGGTTTTCCCCGGACAGATGTGAGTGGACAAATATGTCCATTGATAAGTGAAGGTTCTAGCACTATAATTCAAATTGGCCGTCTTTCCGAAACTCACAAATTACGGACGGCAGATATATAGTTAGGTGACTACCGCGGCTAGAGTGACAATGCTCAAGAATCACGCGTGGTTGGCGACAGCAATCTTGGCTCTCACTGGACCAACCATGCTCTTCCGGTTGCGCATCGAAACCAAATTATAAGTCAATTTAAACGCATTTAAATCAATAAACATGCCGGGATTCAAGGCATATTGACAAAACACCTAGATTCCCGGTATACTAATATTGCGTGAAAATCCACCTCCCCAACAGCGCC
>JACRDS010000174.1 GCA_016212825.1 Elusimicrobiota bacterium
GACGGCGACGGCCAGGGCCAGGATGACGGCGACGGCCAGGTTCCTTGTGTTCATCAGAAGAGGTTCCCCATTCCGAAGTTGATCTGATAGAGTCTTTCGCCCGGACGGTGGTTGAAGCCGTAGCCCCAGTCCAGGCGGATGGGGAAGGCCGGCGTGACGAAGCGGATGCCGACGCCTGCGTCGGTCTTGATGTCGCGGGTGCCGGAGCCGATGCGGCCGCTGATGTCCTTGGCGCGGTCCCAGGCTCCGCCCAGGTCGAAGAAGCCCACGAGCTTCACGATGGTCTTCTTGCGCTCGCGGGCCAGGGGCGCGCCGATCTCGATGTTGAAGATGTTGTAGACCTTGCCTCCGGTGGGGAAGCCGGCCTCGCCCGTGGCGTTGTAGCCGCGCAGGGTGTCCTGGCCGCCGATGAAGAAGCGCTCGAAGACCGGCACCTCCTTGGTCTCGCCGAACTGGGTCACGTAGGAGGCGCGGTTGGAGGCGCCCAGGACCACGGGCCAGCTCTCGTCCCCCAGGGTGCAGAGGGTCCAGTAGCCGGCGTTCGAGACCCAGGGCTTGATGAAGTGCACGTCGCCCAGGAGCGGCCCGCCGGTGAGGGCGGCCCCGACGGAGTGGCGTGTGCCGTGGCTGGGGTCCCAGATGTTGTCGCGCGTGTCCCGGGCGAACTCGGCGCTCAGGGAGGAGTAGATGCTGGTCCCGGGGCTCAGGGTGCCGAGGAAATCCTGCTCCACGTTCTCTATGGAGACCTTGGAGAAGGTGTAGGAGAGATTGAGGTGGTAGACGTCCTCCTGGAAGCGCGGCCCCACGCGTACCGTGCCGCCCGTGCGCTTCTGGACGTAGGCGCTGAGGCTGGTGGAGTAAGGACTGATGCGGCGGGTGTTGAAGGCGTCGAGTCCGAAGCTGACCGGCTTGTCGTAGACCCAGGGGGTCATCCAGCTGGCGGAGTAATCCTGGACGCGGCGGCCGAAGGACCACTGCAGGGAGGCCCGCTGGGCCCGGCCGAAGAGGTTCATGTGCTGCAGGGACAGGGTCCCGATGAGCCCGTCGATGGAGGAGTAGGCGGCGCCCGCGGTCAGCATCCCCGGCTTGCCCTCGGCCACGTCGAAGGTGAGGTCCACCTTGTCCGGCTCCGGGGTCGGCTGGATGTCGATGTCGACATCGTCGATGAAGCCCAGGTTCATGATGCGCTCGCGGCTCTTCTTGATGCGCGAGAGCGAGAAGGCCTGCCCCGGCTTGACCGTGACCTCGCGCTTGAGCACGTAGGTCTTGGTGGCCTTGTTGCCTTCCACGTCCACATGCTCGATGTAGACGATGTCGCCTTCCACGATGGAGACGGCCGCGTCCATGAGGTCGGTCTTGGCGTTGAGGGTCTTGACCGGGGTCAGGCGGGCGCGCAGGCGCCCCTTGTCCGCGTAGAGCTCCTGGATGGAGCGCAGGGACATGTCGAACTTCTCCTGGTTGAAGACCCGGCCGCGGCGGTATTCGAGGGCCTTGACCAGCTCGGTCGAGGTGAAGATGATGTTGCCGGAGAAGGTGGTGTCGCCGAACTTGTAGGCCCGGCCCTCGAGCAGGTCCATCGCGATGGTGATGCGGGTCTTGTCCGGGCTGAACTTGACGGTGGGGCTGCTGATGAAGATGTCCAGGTAGCCGTGGTTCTTGTAGTGGTCCGAGATCTTCTTGATGTCCTCGGGCAGGTCCTTCTCGCTGTAGGCGCCGGCGCGGAACCAGCCTTTGGTCCGGTTCTTCATGAGCTTGAGGAGCTTCTTGGGCTTGAAGGCCTTGATCCCCGTGATGGTGACCGCCGTGATGTGGGACTTGGGGCCTTCGACGACGAACCAGTCGACCTCCGCCTGCAGGGTCCCGGTGTCGCGCCTGACCTCGTAGCGCGCCTGCGCGTCGAGGAACCCTTTCTCGCGGTACTTGGCGAGGATCTTGCGCTGGTCCTCGCGCAGTTTGGAGTCGTCGAGCGGGTCCTTGGCCTTGAGGGTGGTGGCGTCGTCGAGCGCGGAGCGGGAGAGCTTCTTGTTCCCGTTGAAGCGCAGCTTCTTGACCAGGGGCTTCTCCTTGACCAGGAAGGTCAGGCGCACCTGGCGGTCGGAGCCTGAGACCTTGGCGAAATGGGCCGGGACGGGTTTGTCCATGAGCGCGACGTCCGCGGCCACGCGCTCGAAGTTCCCCATGCCCAGGAGGGTCTGCACGTCGCGGTCGAGGTCCGGGCGGTCGTAGAGGCTGCCCTTGCGGGCCTTGACCTGGGAGCGGACCGTCCCGGGCTTGACGTTCTTGTTGCCCTCCACCGCGATCTCCCCGATGACCCAGGGCCGGAGGACAACGCCGGCGGCGGGCGCCGCGGCCGCCGGGCTCGGGGCCTGGACGCTGCCTCCGAAAGGAGTCAGGGGGGGGATGCCGGGCAGCAGGACGGGCGCGGCGGTGGCGACGGAGACGGTGGTGGAAGAGACGGGCGCTTCCATCCCGGCCGGGGCGGCCGTGGACACTGAGGCCTGGACCGCGGCCGAGGACAGGGGGACGGGTGCCGTCGTGGTCGAGGAGGAGGCTTCCTGGCCTGCGGCTGGGGAAGCAAAGACTCCGAAAAGGAGCATTGCCATGACGGACATTTTCACGCCGAGACAGTATACTAAATCAAAAAATGGAGGAACATCTTTATTTAATTTTCGAGAGTAATTGAATGCTGAAAACCATTATAAAATAAAAGATTTTCCTATGGTTCGGAGCGGTCTCAGCCGGCTTTGCCGAGCAGGCGTTCCTGGCGCAGGAAGCGCAGGATGGCGTCCGCTACCACCCCGTTGCCGTCAGGTGTATAGTGGCATTGGTCGTAGAAGACCTTCTCGCTGGGATGCGTCCGGACATGGGGCCGCAGATGGGCCAGGAGGTCGAGGACGGGGATCCCGGCCTGGCGCAGGCGCTCCCCTAGACGGCGCTGCGGTAGGTCGGTCAGGGGCGAGGCGGCGCCGGTATACACCTGCGCGTGCACCGGCAGCATCACCACGGCGAAACGGGCGCCTCGGCCGGCCGCCAGGTCCCGCAGCCCGACGATCCTGTCCGCCATGCCGGCCAGGCTCCTCTCATCCCAGGCGTCGCCCCAATCGAAGCGGGCCTTGCGCACGAGGCTCTCGAATGCGGCGGGGTCCGCGGCCCAGCGGCCCGCCATATAGTCTCCGGCCCACTCGAAGCGGTGATTGCTGGCGTCCATGAGGCGGAGCTGGCGCCGGACCACGGTCTGGCGCGTCTTCTCGTAGATGAAGGCGGCCAGGTGGCTCTTGCGCAGCCAGGCCTGGCGGTTGAACCAGCGGATGACGGGATGGCGGAACACGACCTCGTCCGGGAAGCCGACCGGCGGCCGCCCGTCGTTGAGATACCAGCCCAGGACCACCAGGTCCGGCGCTATCTTCAGTCCCGCCTCGCGCAGGGTGCGCTCCTCTTCGACGAGCCCCACGTCCGAGGCGCCGGCGTTGGCGGCCTCGTAGCCGGGGCCCAGGGCTCGGGCCACGCGGCTGACCCAGATGACGTCTTCGGGGAGCCGGCCTCCGAGCGTGATGGAGTCCCCCAGGAACAAGATCCGGAAGGTCCCGGCCGGCTTCTCAAGGCGCAGGTCCGGCCCCCGGAAGCCCAGGGAGTTGATGCGGAACTCGGCGCGGCCGTGGTCGTTCCAGAGCCGCTCGTAGCCGGTCCGGTTCGGGATGTTGCGCCGGAAGCCCTCGCGGTCGGTGTAATAGAACAGGTCCGACTCGGAGAAGGCCAGCGCCGCGACGTCCTTGCGGAAGCTCCAGCGGCAGAGCGCCTCGCCGAGACCCAGGGCCAGGACCGTGCCGGCCAGCACCAGGAGGAGCGCCTGACTCCGCCGCGGCGTCCTGGGGTTTTGTCTCATTTCAGGTCGCGGCCGGCAGGGACGCGGCCATCGTGTCCCGTTCAGGCCGGTGTTGGCGGCGATGCGACAAAACCTCCGACGAGGATATTGAAAATTCCCCGCAGGGGCCTCCGCCTCCCAGGAAGGCGTGCGCGGTCGGCGATTTCGGGAGTCCCCGTCGATGGTTTTGTCGCATCCTTCGGCGCACGGAGGCTCTATCCGCCCTCATCCGTGCGTGAGGGCGCATGCGACAGAACTCCGACTGCCGGCCGCGGCGGATGCTAGCGCGCCCGTGCCGTCTCCCGCTTGCCTTTGGCCAGCGGCTTGGCCGCGGGCGCGGGCGTGGGCAGGCCCTTCTCCGGGTCGTAGTAGTCCAGCCCGGAGTGGTCGAGCACCTCCTCATCCATCAGCAGGCGCAGGGTGTTCTTGAGCTTGAGGTGCTGGATGAAGATGTCGTGCTCCGGGTCCAGGTCCGGCCGGCACTGCGGGGACTTGAAGTAGAAGGACAGCCACTCCTGGATGCCCTTGAGGCCCGCGCGCTTGGCCAGGTCCAGGAACAGGACCAGGTCGAGCGCGATGGGGGCGGCGAGGATGCTGTCCCGGCAGAGGAAGTTGATCTTGATCTGCATGGGCATGTCCAGCCAGCCCGCGATGTCGATGTTGTCCCAGCCTTCCTTGGCGTCGCCGCGCGGCGGGTAGTAGTCGATGCGCACCTTGTGGTGGAACTGGCCGTAGAGCTGGGGGTAGAGGTCCGGCTCCAGGATGGTGTGCAGGACCGACATCTTGCTCTTCTCCTTGGTCTTGAACGAGCCGGGATCGTCGAGGACCTCGCCGTCGCGGTTGCCCAGGATGTTCGTCGAGTACCACCCGCGCAGGGCCAGCATGCGGGCCTTGAGCATGGGCGCGATGGTGGTCTTCATGAGGGTCTGGCCGGTCTTGAAGTCCTTGCCCATGACGGGGGTGCCGGTCTTCTCGGCGAGCTCCGTCATGGCGGGGACGTCCACGGAGAGGTTGGGCGCGCCGTTGCCGTAGGGGATGCCGAGCTTGAGCGCGGCATAGGCGTAGATCATGGAGGGCGGGATGGACGGGTCGTTGGCGCGCAGGCCCTTCTCCAAGGCGGTCAGCGACTCATGAGCCGGCGACGGGGCCGGCAGGATCTCGGTGGAGCCGCACCACAACATGACCAGGCGGTCCGCGCCGGTGCGCTTTTGGAAGGCGCGGATGTCGTCCATGAGCTGCTGGGCCAGGTCCATCTTGGTCCGGCCCTTCTTGAAGTGGGTGGCCTTGAGGTTCTTGAGGAAAGCTGGATCCCAGACCGCGGTCATGGGGCGGATGGCCTCGAGCGACTGGCGCACGGGCTCTATGGTCCAGCGCCCCAGCACCCCCGCCTTCACGGCGGCCTCGTACATGTTGTCCGGGAAGAGGTCCCAGCCGCCGAAGACCAGGTCGTTGATGCCGGCCAGGGGCACGAAGTCCTTGATGAGGGGGGCGCGGTGCTCGTAGCGCTTGCCCAGGCGGATGGTCTGCATCTGGGTCAGCGAGCCGATGAGCCGGCCCTTGCCCTTGCGGGCCAGCAGGATGCCGGCGATGACCGTGCTGGTGATGGCGCCCATGCCGGGGAGCAGGACGCCGAGTCGGCCCTTAGCCGGCGCGATACGGTTGGAATGTCTGTTCATTTTGGACTCTCCGTTTGCGGTCGGCTCTGCCGAGGTACAGCGTCAGGCTGAAGAACAGGATGACGCCTACGGCTCCGGCCCACATGAACTCATAGGTGCGTCCGAAATAGGCCAGGACGAGGAGGAGGTAGATGAAGTCGCGCTGCTCGAGGGCGGTTTCGATGCGCGCCAGCAGAGACCCCTGGGCCGGGTCCTCGCGGGGGGCCGGACTGCGGCGGCGCGCCAAGCGCTGCTGGAAGACCAGGACGGCCGAACCCGCGATCCCGGCCGCGGCCACGGCTCCGGCCAGCAGGGGCAGGAGGCTGTGGTCGGCGCGGGCGAAGCCCAGGGCCAGGCAGCCGAACAGGCAGACGTGCACCAGGTTGTCTCCCCAGAAATCGATGTCGCTGCCCAGGCGGCTCTCCTGGAAACGGATGCGCGCGAGCTCGCCATCGCAGCCGTCCAGGACGGAGTGCAGCCAGACCAGGCCCGCCCCGGCCATATGGGCGCCCCAGGCGTGGATGAGGAAGCAGGCGGTCCCGGCCAGACCGACGAGGCTGCTCAAGACCGTCATCATGTTCGGGGAGATTGGCGCGGCCAGCAGGGAGCGCGTGATGGTCAGCGAGATGTACCGGTCGAAATGACGGGCCATGAACCCGTCCTCGCTCTTGGTGCCGGTGGCCAGGAGCCAGTCGACGGTCGCGGCGTCCTGGATCGGATGCTGGAGGGCGACCGAGGCGCCGGCGGGGAGGGGCAGGTTGCGGCAGGGGGAGACCTCCTCCCCTCGCGCCGGCACGATCTGCACCACGGAGGCCTGGTGGTCGTCGAGGTAGGCCGTGTGGGCGCCGCCGGGCTGGCGGGCGATGTGCGTGAGCGTCTCGACCCGGATGAAGTGGCTGCCGGAGACGACCAGATAGGGCGGCTTGCATTGCGCGGAAGGGCCCCCGATGCTGCGGCTGCTCCAGTGCAGCTCCAGTCCGGCCGGCAGCCGCAAGTCGGCGGCGGCCTGGGCCGGCTGGTCCGTGGATATCCAGACGCGGAACAGGCCGGCGCGGCTCAGGGTGTGGAGCTGGCGCTCCAAGACGCCGATGCCGCCCGCGCGCTGGAGGAGGATCGCGGGGTTCGAGACCCAGAGGATGGCGTCGGTGATCATGGGTGGACGGCCTCCGGCAGGCGCGACTTGCGTCCTCCGTCGTAGGCCCGGCGGATGAGGTCCAGTACGAACCCCGCCTCGGACAGGTTGCGGCCCCTCCGGGAGCCATCGCGGATCTCGGCGATGAAATCAGGCAGCAGGGCCGCGAACCACTCCGGGTGCGCGGAGCCGGCCGAGAGCCTCTCCGGGAAATCGAAGCGCTTCTCGGGGCCGGCGCCCTCGCGCAGCAGGAGGTGGTCGTCGCGCAGCTCCAGGACGGCGCGGTCTCCGTGGCACACGGCCCAGTTGGAGCGGGCGGCGCCGCGCCAGGTCAGGTGCAGCAGGGCCGTGGCCGCCGGAAAACGGTAGAAGACGGTTGCCTCGGACTCCGCCGCCGTCGGTGAGGGGCGGTGGAAGAAGGCCGATGCCTCCACGAGGCCCGGCACGTCCCCGCCGGGGAAGAGCGCCCGCCTGAGGAGGTAGAGGTTGTGCCAGCCGTGGTCCACCAGGATGCCGCCCCCGGCCAGGCCGGGATCGGTGCGCCAGTCCCCCGGGCCGGCGGCGGCCGACGGCTTGGTGCGCACCGCATGGAGCTCCGCATGGCGCACTTCCCCGAGTGTCCCGTCGGCGCAGAGCTGCAGGGCCTTCCCCCAGATGGGGGCGCAGGCCCAGTTGTGGACGGTGAAGACCGCGCGGTCCCGTCGCCGGGCGGTGTCCGCGATGCGGCGGTATTCGGCTGCGTCCAGGGTCAGGGGCTTCTCGCAGAGCACGTGCAGGCCGCGCTCTAGGGCGGCCAGGGTCTGCTGTCCGTGCAGCCAGGGCGGGGTGGCCAGGTCCACGAAGTCCAGCGTGGTCTCGACCTCGAGCAGCGTCTCCAGGCTGGGGTAAGGGCGCGCCTGGGGGAAGGACCTTTCCGCCAGGCGCAGGCGCTCCGGGTCGGCGTCCGCGACCGCCGCGACGTCCAGGTCCGGGCAACGGGCCAGGGCGGGTGCGTGGGCGTTCTGGGCCACGGCCCCGAACCCGACCAGCGCGCCCCGGAGCTTCTTCATCGCCTTCCTAGGACAGCCCATGGCGTCCGGCCAGGGCGGCCAGGGCCTCTCCGAAGGTCGCGATGCCGTGCTCGACCTCATCCTTCGTGATGGTGAGCGGCGGGTTGATGCGCAGCATGGGGTTGTAGGACATGGTCAGCAGGCCCCGGGTCAGGCACTCCTCGAAGAGCTCGCGGCACAGGGTGCCTTCCAGCGGCTTGCGGGTCTTGGGGTTGACGAGTTCCACGCCGATCATGAGCCCGCGCCCGCGGGCCAGCCCGATGAGCGGGCTCTTGAGCCCGTCGAGGCGGGAGAGCAGGAGCTCGCCCATCTTTCGGGAGTTCTCGACGAGGTTCTCTTTCAGGATGATCTGCAGGGCCGCGTCGCAGGCCGCGGAGGCGAATGGGTTGCCGCCGTAGCTCGACGAGGAGCCGCTGGGGTTGCCCCAGGGCTTCGACTGCGATATCTCGGTGGAGGTGATGACCCCGGAGACGGGGAAGCCGCCGCCCAGGCCCTTGCCCACGGTCATGATGTCCGGGACGATCTCCTCGTGGTCGCAGCCCCAGAACCTGCCGGTGCGGCCGAAGCCGGTGATCATCTCGTCGGATATGAGCATGGCGCCCAGCTCCTTGGTCAGCGCGCGCAGGCCCTTGAGCCAGCCTTTGGCCGGGATGACGTTGCCGGCCGTGCCCTGGATGGGCTCGACGATGACCGCGGCCAGGGCCCCGGCCGTGGCGCGCTTGATGGTCTCGCGGATGAAGTCCAGGCAGTGGGCGGCGCAGTCGTGCTCGCCCTTGGTCCTGAAGGGGCAATGGTCCTGGTTCGGGTAGGGGGTGACATAGAGCCCCGGCATGAGGGGGCCGAGCTCGTGCTTGAAGCTGTCGGCCAGCACCGGCAGGACGCCGCCGGTCTTGCCGTGGAACCCCCCCCAGAAGCCCAGGAGCTCGTACTTCTTGGTCCGGCTCTTGGCCAGGCGCACCGCGGCCTCCACGGCCTCGGCGCCCGAGGAGTAGAGCTGGATCTTGTCGAGCCCCTTCGGGGTGACGGCGGCGAGGGTCTTGACGAAATTGGCGCGGTGCGGGCTCGTGAAGCTGCCCACGTGTATCTTGGAGAGCTGCTCGGAGACGATGCGGACGTAGTCCGGGTGCGAGTAGCCCAGGGACGCGACGCCGATGCCGGCGACGAAATCCAGATACTCCTTGCCGTCGAGGTCGCGCAGGTGCCGGCCGTGGCCGCTGTCCAGGGCGATCTGGGAGTACAAGGCGATGGTCTGCAGCCCGGGCGCTATGTGGCGGGACTCCTCTTCGCAGAGGGCCTTGGACTTGGGGCTGGGGGTGTAGCGGAAGGTCTTGGTCGGCAGGTGGGTCGGGGCGGACATGTCAGGGTCTCCTCACGGCTTGCAGGGTCTTGAGCCTGGAGCGCAGCTGCCAGGCGATCTGGATGGAGGCTTCGGCGCGCACGCGCGCGAAGCTCGGCCAGGAATTGATGTCGATGAGATAGATGCGGCCTTCGGGCGTGATGATGGCGTCGCCGCCGAAGACCTCGAGCTTCAGCGCCGAGGCGCCGGCCGCGGCCATGGCCGCGAGCACATCGATGTCGAAGGGGAGCTTGCGCGCGGTGGCCGGGTCGTGGTAGAAATAGGTGAACCAGCGCCCCGGGCCCACCCCGTAGAACTTGACCAGGTCGCCGTCGACGTGCTGCTGCAGGACCAGGGAGGATATCTCCCGGGAGGCGAAATCCTGGCGGATGGCCTCCACCTCGGACCAGTCCGCCGCGTAGATCACGTCGTGGGTGCAGGTATTGTGCACGTCGCCGCGCTTGACCCACAGGCCGGACTTGTCGTCGAAAGAGGGCTGCTGGAGGGGCTGAGCGCCCTGGATGCTCCGGGTCTCCGTGGGGGGACAGAGGATGCTGGGGTCCTTGGCGAAGGCCGCGTACATGCTCAGGCGGTAGCAGGCCAGGACCGACTCCGGGGGATTGACCATGAGCACGGGCTTCTGCTTCTGGTAGTCGATGAGGCGGCGCAGGCGCGGGTACTGTTCGCACATGGGCACGATCATGTCCCAGGAGCCCAGGTCCGCGGTGTCGGCCTCCTCGGGGGTGATGACCATGGTGCGGGCCTTGTAGATGGAGAGCTGCTCCATCACCGCCTTCAGGATGAGGGCGTCGTCCGTCTCACGGTTCGGCGAGTTGGTCAGCTCTCGGCAGATCCCCAGACAGGATACCATGGTCAGCTCCCCAAGGCCGTGAGGAAATCCTCGGCCTGGCGCACGTCCTCGGGCCGGTCCACGTCGAGGGTCTGGGACAGCACGACCCCGGCGACCGAGCCGGCCGCGGCCAAGGACTGGAGGTATTCGCGCAGCCGTGCGAAGGCCTGCGCCGGCGGCATGGCGCGGGCCACGTCCGCCGTGAGATAGTAGAGGCCGCTGGTGGCGTGGGTCCGGGTGCGCGCGTCCCCGCCCAGGGCCGCGACGCGGCCGTCGGGGCCGAGGTCGGCCCAGAGCGGCTTCTCATCGTCCACGAAACCAGTCAGGGCCAGAGCCGCCGGCGCGCCGGCGGCCCGGGCCGCTTCCGCGAATCGGCGCGTCTCGGCCGGGGGCATGATGGCGTCCACCGTGCTGATGACGAAGTCCGCCGACTTCTCGGCCAGGGACTGCGCCACCAGACGGAAGCTTTCCCAGGAAGAGGCGGTGTCGCGCTCCAGGAAGGTCCAGCGCAGGCGGGGGAAGGCGGCCAGGAGGCTCTCCTGGGCGCGGCGGCCCCGGGAGTTGAACAGGACCGTGAAGTCCGCGACGCCGGCCTGGAGCAGAGAGTCCACGACCCAGTGGCACAGGGGCCGTCCTGCGACCGGCACCAGGGGCTTGATGAGGCCAGGATGGCTGGCCTTGAGCCGCGATCCGTCCCCCGCCGCGATGATGCCGGCGCGCAGGGGCGCCGGGGACAGGACCTTCTCCAGGTCCGTCACGGAGGCGACCCGCAGGGCCTGGGGACAGCAGGCGGGCCGGGCCAGGTCTCCGACGAGGACATGGCGCATGCCCAGGCCTTCGGCTCCCTTCATGTCGCGGGGAACGGAGTCGCCGACCATGACGGCTTCTTCAGGACCGCAGCCGAGTCCCGCGAGGGCCTTCTGGAAGATGGCAGGCTCCGGCTTGGTCACGCCCAGCACGCCGGAATCCGCGACGAAGCCGAAAAGATCCCGCAGGCCTTCGGAGGCCAGGACCGAGTCGAGGTTCCCGTAGAAGTTCGAGACGATGCCCAGGCGATGGCCCGCGGAGAGGCGTTCCAGGACCGGTCGGACCCGCCGGAAGGAAGCACGCGAGTCCTCCAGGAAGCGGCGCGCGGCCTCAGGTCCGAGGTCGGCTCGTTCCGGGGCCAGGGACTCCAGGACGCAGCGCGCCTGGAGGTCCAGGGTCTGCTCGAGGGAAAGGCCTTTGAGGCGGAAGCGGGAGGGGAGGTTGTCGTCGCTGTCGTAGAAGGCGCGGTCGAATCGGGGGCGCGGGCAGGGCACGCCGAGCGCCTCATAGATCCCGAGGAACCTCTCGAGCCAGGTCGTCCCGTCGGAGTCAAGAGTCCCGCCGAAGTCGAAAAGGATGCAGGGCACAGGCGAATATTCTACAAAATTTGGAATCAGGCGGAGGGGGATGTGGGGGGACTGACAAGAAAGGACTTCGACTGACAAATAGACGCTTGTTTGTCAGCGCGGCAAGCGCTATGATTTAGCGGACACCCATGAGGGTGGAATATGTTTCGAGATTCCTGCGAAGGGCTTGACAAATCGGTGGATACCTGTTATAAATGTCCCTTGCCGGTCCGGAATGCGGGTCAACAGCCGGCGAGAGAGACGATTACGCGCCGAGATCGTCCGGAGGTTGTCTATCCTTTATAGGCAGCCTGGGACGGCGGCGTTTTTTTATGCCTGACAGCATCAAGGATAAACTGGACGAAACGCTCAAGAGGGTCAAGGGCCTCGGTGCGGCACTGGCCGGCCCCCGGCATGTCCTCGGCGTCGATGTGGGCAGCTATGCCGTGAAGGTGGCCCTGATCATCGACGAGGGCGGCGGGCCGGCGCTCAAGGCCTGGGGGTACCTGCCGCTGACCGCCAAGGCCGAGGCCAGCCCGGAGGAGAGGAAGACCCAGACCGTCAACGCCCTGCGGGCCTTCCTCATCGAGAAGGGCATCAAGGTCAAGGAAGCGGTGACCTCCCTTTCCGGGAACTCCGTCATCGTGCGCTACGTCAAGTTCCCGCGGCTGACCAAGAGCGAACTCTCCGCCACTTTGGCCACCGAGGCCGAGCCGTTCATCCCCTTCGACATCAACGAGGTCCAGCTCGGCTTCCACATACTCGACGACATCGTCGAGGACGGGCTCAAGAAGATGGAGACCGTGCTCGTGGCGGCCAAGAAGGACCTGGTGGCCTCGCGCCTGGAGGTTCTGCAGGGCGCGGGCCTCAACCCGACCATCATCGATGTGGACTCCTTCGCCCTGGAGAACATCCACGAGCGCGCGCGCGAGCCCAAGGCCCTGGCCGGGGCCACGCTCTACCTCAACATCGGGCACATGGTGACGAACCTCTCCATCGTGGAGAACGGGGTCACCCGCGTGGTGCGCGACATCTTCATCTCCGGCAACACTCTGACCAAGGCCGTTATGAAGGGCCTGCAGGTGGACGCGGCCAAGGCCGAGGAGCTCAAGAAGAGCCTTGGGATCATCGTGGACTCGGCCGACAAGGAGAAGGCGCTCGCCGAGGGCAACCGCGAGCTCCTCGGCGTGTCCCAGGCCGTGACCGCCGTGATCAAGGACCTGGTGGCGGAGGTCCACCGCTCGGTGGATTTCTATCTCTCGCAGGGGCCGGAACGGGCCATCGCGCGCATCGTCCTGGCCGGCGGGACCGCCCCGCTCAAGAACCTCGCCAAGCATCTCGGCGCGGAGCTCAAGGTGCCGGTGTCGGTCCTCGAGCCTTTCGCTTTCCTCAAGAATCCGCCGGCCGACCTGCCGGCGGTCCTGGCGCCTTCCTTCGCGGTGGCGGCGGGACTGGCCTTGCGGCGCAATAGGGACTGGATCTGAGCGGCCATGATTAAGATAAACCTAGTTCCCCAGGAGATCCTGGCCAGGGCGCAGCAGAAACAGCGGGCCGTCCAGTTCGGGGTCGCGGGCGCGGCGGTGGCGCTCATCATCGTCCTGGTGTCCCTGGGCTTCGTGGCGCGGCTTCACCGTCTGGAGAAGAAACTGGCCGCGGACAAGGCCGAGCTCAAGCGGCTTGAGGCGATCGTGGCCAAGGTCAAGGAGATGGAGACCATGGCCGCCCAGCTGCGGGCCCGCCTGCAGGTCATCGACGACCTGGACCGCGGGCGGCGGGCCTATCCGTACATGATGAACGATTTCGTTCGGAGCGTCCCGGCGGGAGTGCGGGTCAAGACCCTCGTCACGAACGGAGGGGGCGGCTCTCCGTTCAAGCTCAACATGTCGGCGGAGGCCCGCAGCAACGAGGACATCCGGTCCTGGATGCGCAAGATGGACGAGTCGGGACGCTTCTCGGGCGTCGAGCTGGGGACGGTCAACGCGCAGGAGAGTGCGCTCGAGGTCCTGCGGAGCTTCAGCCTGACGGCGACCCATACTCCGCAGCTCTAGGTCGACCATGAACATCAAACTGAGCAAGCAGCAGCAGCAGATCGCGGCCGCGGCGGTGTTCGGCACCGGGGCCTTCGTCTACTGCTATGTCCAGTTCTTCTGGCTCCCAATCTCCAAGAAGACGGCCAAGATCCAGTCCGAGATCGCGGGACTGGAGCGCGACATCCAGACCGCCCAGCGCCAGGCCGCCCGGCTGCCGGACCTGGAGCGTCAGCTGGTGAGCCTCAACGAGCGGAAGATCGAGGCCGAGAAGCGCCTGCCCAAGACCAAGGCCGTCTCCGACATCCTGGTGACCCTGGATTCCCTGGGGGTCAAGCACGGGGTCATGCTCCTGAGCTTCGCCCCGGGTCCCGTCAAGCAGCAGCAGTACTTCATCGAGTACCGGTTCCCGGTCAGCGCGCGTGGCACCTTCCACGGCATCGGCAAGTTCCTGGCCGCCCTGGCCCTGGAGCAGCGCCTCTACAACGTTTTCAACGTGAACTACCCCGAGCCCTCCGGGGTCGCGGGGGAGATGATGGTGACCTTCGAGCTCGTTTCTTATCAATATAAAGAGGGATGATAGAGAGCGACGTGCCGCGGGAGAACGCCACTATGAAGAGGTCCCCAATGATGACGATGAGGTCCTTCCCTTTGAGGCGGTCCCTGGCCGCGGCCCTATCCCTGGTCCTCGCCTGCCCCGAGTTCCTGGCGCTCCCCGCCGCCGCGGCGGAAGCCGGCGCGGTCGTGGAGGGCCTCAGCGTCGGCGAGGACGTCGTGACCATCAAGCTCAAGGGGACGGCCCAGCACAACGGATTCCTCACCGCCAACCCGCCGCGCCTGGTCGTCGAGCTCCTGGACGCGGACAATCAGGTGGGCGCCAAGGAGATCGCGGGCAAAGGGCGGTTCATCAAGCGCGTGCGCGCGGCGCAGTTCCAGCGCTCCCCGAAGATGATCGTGCGCGTCGTCATGGACCTCAAGGAGATGGCGGGTTACCGCCTCGCCCAGTCGGGGAACAACCTGGTCGTCAGCCTGGTGGCCGAGCCGGGGGCTGCCGCTGTCCCGCCGGCTGCCGCGCCGCCGGCCAAGGCTCCGGCCGCGGTCTTGGTCCAGGCCTCCACGGCGACAGCCGTCGTGGCGCAGCCTGCGGCCAAGCCCAAGGTCAAGACCAAGCCCAAGGCTTCGCCCAAGCCCGAAGCCGTGGTCGCCGCCGTGCCCGTGGAGGCGGCCGCCCCCGCCGTCATGCCGGTGGAGGCGCCGGAGCCGGCCGCGGTCGCCGCCAAGCCGAAGGTCCAGGCCAAGGCGCCCGTTGCCGCGACCAAGGTCGGGGAGGATGCCTCTCCCGAGCTCGCGGCCATGGCCGGGGTCGCTCCCGCCGTCCAGGCCTCGGCCGCCCCGACGGCCGCCGCGGAGAGCGATGACGCCTCGGCCCGCGCCTCCGGCGTCGCCCGGCGCGTGACGCGGTCCGACATCATGAGCCGCATGCCGCGCGACCTCGTGACGCTGGACTTCGACAATACCGACGTCAGGGACGTCTTCAAGCTCCTGGCGGCCAAGGCCAAGGTCAACATCATCTTCGGCAACGACGTGGCGGCCATCCCGCCCATCACGCTGCACCTGAGCGACGTCCCCTTCAACGAGGCGATGCAGACCATCCTCTCCATGGCCGGCCTGGTCACTACCCAGGTGGGAGACAGCATCCTGCGCGTGCTGACCCCGGCCCAACTGGCCAAGGAGCGCACCACGGCCACGACCATCACCAAGATCATCCCTCTCAACTACACCAAGGCCTCTGACATAATCCCGGCTATCGCCGCGGTGCGTTCCGCGGAGGGCCGCACCGGGTCGGCCACGGCCGACCCGAAGACCAATTCCCTGATCCTGACCGCATCCCCGGACGGCATGGCCACGGAAGAGCGGCTCATCGCGCAACTCGACGTGCGGCCCAAGCAGGTGCTCATCGAGGCCAAGCTCGTGGAGGTCACCCTGACCAACGGCCTCGACTACGGCATCCAGTGGGACTATTTCCAGCTGGACCGGGGCCGGGCCTTGAAGAAGAACGGCGTCACCAGCATCGGCTCGCCGATCGGCTTGACGGCCGTCACGCCGGGCAACCTCATGGGCAGCGGCGAGAGCACCGTGGCCGGCGACGGCACCGGTGTAGGAGCCAGTGGCCGCGGCACCGGCGTCAACCTCCCGGCCCAAAACGTCCTCGGGGCCCTGACCCTGGGCCGCGTCACCAACAACTACCTGCTGAACATGACTCTGACCGCCGCGGCGACCCAGGGCAAGGTCAAGGTCCTCTCCGACCCCAAGATCGCGACGCTCAACAACCAGCCGGCCAACATCAACGTCACGACCCAGTATCCCTATGTGACTTCCAGCATCGCCTCCACGTCCGGCGGCGCCGTCACATCGGCAGTCACCTACGTGCCCGTGGGCATCCAGCTCACCGTGACTCCGACCATCAACGCGGACGGCCGCATCACCCTGGTCGTCAACCCCATGGTCAGCCAGCCTTCGGCCACGGCCCCGGCCGCGGCCGGCGGCGCTCCGGGCATCGACGCCCGCTCGGCGCAGACCACCGTGCTCATCCGCGACGGGGACACCATCGTCATCGGCGGCCTCATCAGCGACCAGGTGCAGGAGACGGTGGGCAAGATCCCGATCCTGGGAGACATCCCGCTGTTGGGAGCGCTCTTCCGCAACAAGCACAAGCTCCGCACGCGCACCGAGCTCCTCATCTTCGTGACGCCGAAGATCATGGCGGACTGACCGCGGCGTGCTGGCCCTCCCCCCGGGACTCCTGGCCGGCCTGGGGCCGCTCCTTAAGGGGGCCTGGGACCTCTGGGCGAAATCCGCGCTCTTACTGGCCGCTCTGGCCTGCGCCGCCTTCTGGCTCTGCGCGCGGCTCCTGCGCGGGCATGTGCCCCTTCCAGCGCGACCTCTGCTGGTCTGGGCCGCAGGGTTGGCTGCATGGGCGGGGATCTCCGCGCATGCCGGCCCCCTGGCGGCCTACGCGGTCCCGGCCTGGCATGTCTGGCTGGGGGCCCTCGGCATCCTCCTGGCCTTCCCGATCATGGCCGAGCGGGAACGCCGGCTCCTGGACCAGACTCTGCGCGCTCTGGCTTGGGCGCTTGGACTGCTGGCCGTCTACCAGCGCTTCGCCCTGGACCTGGCGCTGCCTCCGGCCAGCCTGCTCAACCCGAACATCTTCGCCGGAGCCATCCTCCTGCTCCTGCCTCCGGCCGTGGGACGCCGGGACTGGTTCCTGACGGCTCTGCTCTTCCTCTGCCTGTGCTGGTCGCGCAGCGCGGGCGCCTGGCTCGGTTTGGCGGCGGCCGTGCTGATCGTGCACCGGCGCGGCTGGGGGCCCGCTGCCGTCGCTGCCGCGGCGGCGGCCTGCATCGTCGTCATAGCGGCCAAAGCGGGGACCGCGGATCTGCGCGACCGCTGGGTCTGGTGGGGCGCGGCGGCGCGCATGGCCTGGGACCGGCCGCTGCTGGGATTCGGCCCGGGGACCTTCGCCTACGTCCTGCCCGCCTACGCCGACCCCGGACGGCCCCTGGGCAGCCTCTTCGCCCACCAGCATTTCCTGGAGACCGCGGCGGAGCTGGGGGGGCCCTTCCTGGCCGCCTGGCTGGCCGGCCTCTGGATTATCCTGCGCAACGGGTCTCCGTCAAGGCGCATCGCCTGCCTGGCCGTCCTGGTGAATTCCCTCTGGGACTACTCCCTGTCCATCCCTGCGGTCCTGTGGCTGTTCTGCGGCACGGCGGGCTCCTGCCTGCCCCGGGACGCGCGGGGACGGGACGTGCCGGCGCGATGGCGGCTGCCTGCCTGCGCCGCGGTCCTGGCCTGCGCCTGGTGGGCCGGAAGTTCCGTGTGGTCCCGTTGGCAGGCCGAGCGCGAGCGTGTGCAGGCGCAGGCCCTGATCCAGGCCAAGGGACCCAGTCAGGAGGCCCTTGACCTCCTCGCGGTCTCGGCGCGACGCTGCGACCATCCGGAGACCGCGCGGCTCTCGGGCCTCGTGGAGGCGGCTCTTGCCGGACCGGGAGACGCCGGGCGGCTCCAGGCCGCGGCCGCTCACTTCGAGCGCGCCGTCGCGCAGAACCCGTTCCGGGCCTCGACCTGGGCCCTGCTCGCGGACAGCTACTCTCGTCTGGGCCGGGAGGACTTGGCCCGCGCCGCGCGGGAGCGGGGGGCGGCCGCGCTTCCGAGGATGAGGGAGAATGACAAGGGCTAGGATCGCCCCGGAGGCGCGGGCGGCCGCCATCCTGACGCTCTTGGTCTGCGCCCTGTTCGCGCCGGTCTGGCTCCCGGGCCTCACGCCGTTCTGGGGAGACCTGACCTACCTGCACCTGCCCTGGCAGCAATCCACGACGCAGGTCCTGCAGGCCGGACGGATGCCTCTCTGGGACCCGCAACTCTATTTCGGCATGCCCATGGCAGCCAATATGCAGAGGGCCGTCTTCTATCCCGGGACGCTCCCTTTCCGGTTCTTCGGCTTCGCCTCGGGCGCGGCCCTCTTCCATGCCCTGCATTACGTCCTGGCGGGCTGGCTGATGTGGCTCTGGCTGCGCTCCCTGCGCCTGAGCCTTCGCGCGGCCCTCGCCGGCGCCGCGGTCTTCATGCTGGGGGGCGGGCTGCTCAGCCGCATGTCTTTCCTCAACCATCTGGCGGTCTTGAGCCTGCTGCCCGCCTTCCTGCTCTTCTTCCGCAGGCCTGCCCTTCTGGCCTTGAGCCTGGCCGCAGCCTTCCTGGCCGGTTATCCCCCGTTCATCATCGGCGGCTCCGCCCTGGCCTGGGCGGTGAGCGCGGCCCTGGCATCGCCGCGGGCATCGGCGGCCGGTCTGGCCTGGTCCTGCGGCCGGGAATGGCTCCTGGCCGGGCTCCTGGCTGCGGGATTGTCCGCCTGCCAGTTCCTTCCCGGCGCCGAGCTCCTCGGCCTGTCGCGGCGCGGGGGGGGCATGGGCCTGGCGGAGACCCTGCTCTACGGTTATTCCTGGCGCGACCTCTGCGCCTGGGTCAGTCCGCTGCTGGTGCCGGGGTTCGACGCGGCGGTCAATTGGACCAGGAGCAGCTACGCCGGCTTCACGGGCGCGCTGGCCGCGGTCTGGGGCCTGTGGACCCTGGGTCGCAGGAGGAGCGCCGGGCTCGCGGCCCTGCTGGGCGCGGTCCTGCTCCTGATCCTGGGAGGAGTCACCCCGGCGTCGCGCGCTCTCTGGGAGCATCTCCCGCCCCTGCGCTTCGTGCGCTATCCCGGCAACCTCGCCTATCTCGGCTGGCCGCTCGTGGCCCTGCTCGCGGCTGCGGGCTGGCAGAGGGTCAGGCCCGCCTGGCGCCGCCCGTTCTTCGCGCTCCTCGCCGCGGAGCTCCTCTGCTACGGGATCGGGCAGGCCCCGAGGGCGCCGCGCGGGCTCTTCACCGACGCGGGGCCCCTGGTGCCCTGGCTGCAGGAGCGGGTCGGGGCCGGCCGCTATCTGCTCTCGCCCCTAGCCCTGGAGAGCACCAGCGGCCGCGGCGTGCGCGACTGGAGATGGCGGCTTTACGGGGTCACCAACGACCCGTACCGCCTGCGCGCCGGCGGGAACTTCGGGGAGCCTCTGGTACCGAAGGATTCCTACGCCTTCATGGATCTGCTCTACAGGCAGCCCTCGGCCGCAGAGGCCGCGCGCCTGCTGCCCGGAGCCGGGGTCGCCCTGCTGCTCGTACGGGACGCCCTGCCGCACACGCCTCTGCTCAAGCCGGAGGGGGATGTCCTCTGGCGCGCCTACCGTGTGGCGGGGACGGCGGCCCTGGCCTGGGCTCTGTCGGAGGGAGCAGGTGAGGACCTGTCGTCGGGCCTGCCCGCCGGTCCGCTGCCGTCCGAGGCGCGGCCGCTCGCTCTTTCCTGGCCGCGAGATGACCGGTTCGAGGTCGCCGGCCGCGGGCGCGGCTGGGTCTTCGTGGCCGAGCCCCGTTATCCCGGCTGGCGGGCGGTCCTCGAGTCCGACGGAGGAACCGTCTCGGCCGAGCCTATACCGGCTTGGGGAGCTTTTCAGAAGTTCCGCGTGCCCGAGGGTCCCTGGCGTCTGCGCTGCCTTTACGACCCGGGATCGTGGCGCGTCGGGCTGTCCTTGACCCTCCTGTGCCTGTCGGCTTTCGGGCTATATTGGTATAATCTCGCCCTCCGACGGGCGCGGACCGGCTTCTCCGGCCCCGCGCCGAGTTCATGAGGTCCAAGGACATCCGGGCTTTCGGGATTCTGTCCGTCCTGGCCGGCGCCCTATTGGCTCCGGCCCTGTTCTCGCCGGCCTTTGCGGTGGCCGGGTTCGGGGACCTCTTCGCCTACCATTATCCCCTGAGGCATCTGGCGGCCGGAACCCTCCAGTCCGGGCGGCTGCCTTTCTGGAACCCATACATCTTCTGCGGCGGCCCCCTGGCGGCCAACTCCCAGGCCGTCCTCTTCTATCCGCTCGGCGCGCTCTCGCGGATGCTGCCCCTCACCTCCGCTCTGTCGTGGGATTTCTTCCTGCATCTGGTCTGGGGCGGCTTGGGCGTCATCTTGCTGGCTCGGCGCGAAGGCCTGCGCGCCGCCGGGGCGCTCTTCCTGGCCTGCCTCTACTGCTTCTCTCCCTTCGTCCTCTACCGCATGACCGAAGGCATACCGACCTTGCTGGCTGCCCTGGCCTGGGCTCCGTGGTGCTGGCTGGCCTTCCTTTCATCCTGGCGGGGCCTTCTCGCCGGCGCCTGGGCCCTGCAGTTCCTGTCCGGGCATCCGCAGTTCCTCATCGCCAACGCGGCGGGCATGGCGGTCTGGGCGCTGAGCCGTCCCGAGAGAGCCCGCCTGCTCGGGCGCTTCCTCCTGGAGGGCCTTGCGGCCCTGGCCTTGGCCGCCGCGCAGTGGCCCGGCACCTGGGAGTTCGTCTCCCATTCCGTGCGCCGGGGCTGGCCGCTGTCCTTCCTCGCCGCCTATTCCATCTCTCCGCGGGACCTGCTGACCTGGTTCTGGCCCGGAGCGCTAGGGACCCCCCTTGACGGGACCTGGGCGGGCGCGCCTTCCGAGTTCTTCGAGTCCGCGGGTGTGTTCATCGGCTGGGCCGGGCTCCTGGCCGTCGCGGTCGGGTTCTGGCGGGCGCGCGCCTGGCGCGCGGCCCTGCTCACGGCTCTGGGCGTGTCCCTGGCTCTGGGCTGGAACAACCCTCTCTACCGCCTGGCCTTGGCCGGGCCCGCGGGCCTGCTGCGCACGCCTTCGCGCTATCTCTTCCTCTCCCTCTGGGGCCTGATCATGGCCGCGGGCGCGGGAGCCCGGCTCCTGGAGGGGCGGCTCAAGCCGACCTTCAAGCTCTTCCTGACCGCCGCGGCCGCGGCCCAGCTCCTTTTCTGGGCCCGCCCCTTCGTCAGGACGGAAAGCGCGGCCTCGTACCTCGGCCGCAACGAGGCCCTGGCGCAGTCGGCCGGAGGCCGGCCCCTGCGCGTGCTCACGGACCCGGCTTTAGCCAGCGCGGACAAGGTCATGCTCTATCGGGCCATGAACGTCAACGGCTACGACGCCTTCTATCTGGGCGGCTTCCCCGCTTTCGCGGCGGCCAGCGAGGGTCGTCCGGCGGCCGATGCCAGCCGCGGCTATCTGGAGCGGCCCGACACGCCGCTGATGAGGCTGGCCGGCGTGGCGTACAAGCTCAACATCGACGGCACGCTCGCCGCGGTCCCGGGAGCCGGTCCCCTGGCCGTCTTCGCGGCCGGCGCCGCGGCCCGGGGTGCGGCGGGGAGCGTGGACATACCTCGGCCGGAACGCTGGCGCGTGGGCGGGACCGCTCCGGCTGCGGCCGACCGTCTGGTGGTCGCCGCGCCCGCCTATCCCGGCTGGCGCGCCTGGCTCAACGGCTCGCCCGCCGTCCTGGAGCCTTTCGGGTTCTTCCAGGCGGTGCGCCTGCCGGAAGGCTCGACGGGCAAGTCCCTGGACCTGCGCCTGGAGTTCCGTCCGGTCGGCTGGCCATGGGGCGCGCTGGCGGCCCTCTTGGCCTGGCTGATCTGGCTCGCGGCTTTCGGCAAGCGGCTCAGGGAGGCGGCCGCATGAGCGCGCGCAAGGTCCTGTCCGCGGCCGTGGCCCTGGCCTTCACCGCCTTCTTCCTGGTCCTGGCCCTGCGCAACGTGGAATACGACCAACTGGCCCAGGCCTTGGTCGGGGTGCGCTGGCGCTGGCTGCCCGGCATCGTCTTCATCATCGTCGTGGCGGATATCGGGATACGAGCCCTGCGCTGGCGCATCCTCCTTTCCCAGGCCGTGCAGGCGCCTTTGGGCGAACTCTACCGGCTTTCCACCATCGGCCTGGCGGTCAACAACCTGCTCTTCGCCCGCCTCGGAGAGTTGCTGCGCGCGGTCCTGGCGGCCGAGCGTCTGGGCGTGTCCTTGGCCACGACCCTGGCCAGCGTCGTGGTCGAGCGCGTCCTGGACGTGGCCGCCCTTCTGACCCTGTTCGTCTGCGCGTCGACCTGGCTGCCGGAGTTGGTGGAGCCGTCCTTGCGCCGCGCCGCGATCGTGCTCCTGGCCGCCGTCTTGGCCGCGCTGGTGTTCCTCATCATGGCGGAACGGAGCCTGGAGCCGGGAGGCTTCGTGGAGAGGCGCCTGCGCTCTTATCGGAAGGTCCATGAGTTGATGTCGCACCTGGCCCTGGGCGCGGCCGTCCTGCGCCGGCCGCGGGCCCTCTTCCCGGTCGTGGGCCTGAGCCTGGCCCTGTGGTCCATAGACGCGGCGGTCTATTGGTTGGGCGCCTTCGCCCTGGGGCTCGACCAGCTCATCGACTATCCTCGCTCCATACTCGTGCTCTCCTGGGCCGGGGCGGGGGCGGCCCTCCCCGCCGCCCCGGGCGCCATCGGGACTTACGAATCTTTGGTCAAATCCATCGTGGTCCGGCTCGGCGCTTCGGCGCCCGAGGCCTTGGCCTACGCCGTGTTCCTGCACATGGGCATGTACATCCTGGTCACCGGTATGGGCCTGGTCTTCCTCTATCGCGTGGGCCTGTCCCTGGGCGGGGTCAAGGGTTTCCTGAGGAAGGTGAGGGCATGAAGATGGGCCTGCTGGCGTGGCTGGCGTCTCCCTGCTGCGGCGAGCCCATGCGCTACGCGCGCCTGGACCGGATGCCCGACCCGAAGGCGGACATCGAGGACGGCGCCCTGGCCTGCGGCTCCTGCCGCTGCGAGTATCCCATACTCGCCGGCGTGCCGCGGCTCCTGCCCCCGGGAGAGGCCGACCGCCGGGTGGCGGCCACCAGCCGGAGCTTCACCTGGGAATGGACGCGCTACCCGGGCACCCCGGCCGAGGATGAGCGAATCTTCCTGGAGGAGTGTCAGCTGGAGCCCTCCGACTTCAAGGATAAGAAGGTCCTCGACGCGGGCTGCGGCATGGGGCGCTATTCCCTGGCGGCCGCGTCCTTGGGCGCCGAGGTGACCGCCGTGGATCTCTCCGAGAGCTGGGCGGCCTTGGTGCCGGTCGCGCGGGAGACCCCGTCTCTGCATGTGGTCCAGGGCGATCTGCTCCATCCCCCTTTCCAGGCGGCCGCTTTCGACCTGGTCTACAGCCACGGCGTCATGCACCATACCAGGGACACCCGCCAGGCCTTCCTGGCTGTGGCCAAGCTGGTCAAGCCGGAGGGGCTGCTGAGCGTATGGCTTTATGGAAAGGCGGGGCGGTTCGCTGATTTCGCCACCAACCCTCTGCGGCCGGACCGGGTCTGGGTGGGCCGGCACCGGCGCCTGGCCTGGTTCGTGGTCGGGGCGCGGCATATCGTGAGCGACATCCTGCGCGTCTTCACCACGCGCCTGCCCCTGTCCCTGACCTATCTGCTCTGCTACCCCCTGGCGCTGCTGGGCGCCCTGCCCCTGGTCAAGTATCTGACCTTCTCCGTGCACCCGCGCTTCCGGGTCCGGCTCGTCGAGAATTTCGACTGGCTCTCCCCGCCTTTCCAATACCATCACACCAAGGAGGAACTGGCCGCGTGGTGCGAGGCGGCGGGCTTCGACGTGGTCAGGTTCCTGCCCCACGGCCTGGTGCCCAAACCCGGAGTCCTGGCGCGCAAACGACGCCGCTAGCGCCAATGCCGGTTAGTTAAGCACGGCCGCCGTCGAAAATAGTAGACTCGTCTCCTCGCCGAGAGGAGACAAGATGCGGTTGGCCTCTTCACTCGTCGCCATCGGCGACGGCACCCTTCCCGAGTCGTTCGAAGGGC